>NZ_JBIUSS010000015.1:0-236730 GCF_044741445.1 Kitasatospora sp. NPDC088160
CTCACAGCACACGACTACCGGGACCAACCCTCCAACGGCAGGCGAACGCTACTGCTTCACCCATCCGAGCGACATCACGAATTCAACTTCAGTAGCGCTGATCGCCGATTTCGGCGGCAGAACCGTTGACTGGCTGCTGCGCGGCGTCGAGCCGCGCTCGGCGCTCGGCGCCGCCGCTCGGAAGGCGGGCGCCTGCGAGCACACCACCGACGAAGTGCGCACACTCCTGGGCCGGTACGAGCAGGTGATCGACGCCTTGGCGCGGATCGGGAGCGACCTGCCGAGGCGCGCCCACAACCGCCCAGAGGGAATCGACGGCACACAGCTTGCCCAGGCCGCCCTGGAAGCAGTGGGAACCGACCCCTGGACCATCTCGACCCAGAACCTCGCCTCAAGCTTCGAGCAGGCCTTCGACGTGGAGATCGCGGGCGTCGATCTTCCCGACAAGCTGGACGGCCTGTCCTGGTCGACCGACAGCTTCGACCTCATCCTCGTTGCCAAAACCAATGTGTGGACACGCCAGCGGTTCACCCTTGCCCACGAACTCGGCCATATCCTCGCCGGCGACGCGCATGACGAGGCAGTCGTCGAGAAGGTGCAACCGGGCCGGTCGACCACTGCGATGGAAGTGCAGGCGAACGCGTTCGCCGCGGAGTTCCTGATGCCGCGTACCACTGTTCTGGCCGACGCCCGGGACCGAACGGCCGGCGGTGACCTGGTGGCGGAGCTGGCCTGGAAGTACCGCGTGTCGCCGAGCGCGATGGCAACCCGGTTGAAGGTGTTGGGGGTTCTGACTGCCGATCAGCGCAGGCAGTGGGGCGCGATGTTGACAGCCGACGGCGCCAGGATCGCCGGCGCCGCGGGGGCCCTGGAGCAGCACATGGTCAACACCGAGCGCAGCCAACGTGGTTGGCATCCTCGACGACTAACAGAGCTGGCAATCAAGGCTTATGCTTCGGGTGATACGACAGTCCGGCCACTGGCAGCCCTCCTGGACCTCGACCCGGACGTGCTCCTGGACCTCCTGGAGCCCGCCCAGCTCGAGCCTGAGCAGCAGCAGGCGGCACCGTCCGATCCCGGAACGGAGCTCGCGTTCAGCCCATGATCATCTGCTTTCCCGACAACACGGTCCTGTGCAACTTCGCGTCCGTCTCCAGGCTCGACATCCTGGAAAACGTACTGAGCGGCCGGGGTCGATGGACGGAAGCAGTGGCGTACGAAGCCAAGCGATCATCTCGATTTCTGCCGGCCCTGGACCCACCTGACGTCTCCCGCTGGCTGGGGGATCCGATCGAAGTCGACGACCCCGAGGCCGTGGAGCGGATTCGACAGGGTGTGTTCTTCGGCAGCCCGTCGGATCCGCTCAAGCATCTCGGGGAGTCCGAGACCCCTGCACGTCATCAGCACCCGGGTGGAGTTCAAAGAGGCCACGTGGATCAGCGACGACAAGGCGTCGCTGGACCTCGCGCGACACAGAGGGATCCCGACGATGCGCACCAAGGACGTGATGGCGGTGGCGTGCGTCGGGTTCATCGTCTCGAAGCAGGAGGGGTTCGCCCTTCTCCAGCGAATGGTGACGAACGGTCAGTCCATACGGCTGCCCGCCACCGCAGACGATCTGATGCGCTGAACACGCCGCTGCGCCCCACCCCGAGTCTTCGGGGTGGGGCGCAGCGGTGTCCGGCGTCGTCACGCCGAACACCCCGATCGGATCGCACGACAGTGGCTTCTTGAAGCCCTCGCAGGTGCGGGGCCGGTTGGGCCGCCGAGATCACCGGCCGGGGGATGCCAAGGAGCAATCCCCGCGCGCGGGGCCGACCAGGTTGCGATCATGCCCGCCGAGACGACGTCGGAGCAATCCCCGCGTGTGCGGGGCCGATTTCTCGACGGGGGCTGCGCCGTCGGTGATGCCGGAGCAATCCCCGCGTGTGCGGGGCCGATACTTTCTGACCTGCGGTGATTAGCGACTGAGGGGCTTGATTGATTCAGTTCGATTGGTAGAGAGGTCCCGTCGAACAGCCGATGTGTTGTTGTCATTTCTTCTTGCCCCAGGGCTGGTTGTCAGTGTCGTGGCCTGACTCCCCGAAGCGTACCCGCGCGTGGAGATTGAGACGATGATTGAGGACTGCTGGCATCGGTACCTGTCCGAGGTCAGGGGCTGGCTGGGTGTGCTGTGGGGTAAGTCCGCCGGGCGGATTGGGGATCTGCCACGGATCAGTCCCCACAAATGTGGCGCCAACAGCGTGAGTTCGGCGATGGCGATGTGCCCCGCAGAGCAATCCCCGCGAGCGCGGGGCCGACGGAATGCGCTCCCACAGAGCTTCATCCGGGATGGAGTAATCCCCGCGAGCGCGGGGCCGATACTTCCTGACCTGCGGTGATTAGCGGCTGAGGGGCTTGATTGGTTCAGTTCGATCGGTAGAAGTCCCGTCGAACAGCCGATGCGTTGTTGCCATCTTTCCTTGCCCCAGGGCTGATTGTTAGTGTCGTGGCCTGACTCCCCGAAGCGTACCCGCACGTGGAGATTGAGACGATGATTGAGGACCGCTGGCATCGGTACCTGCCCGAGGTCAGGGGCTGGCTGGGTGCGCTGTGCGGTAAGTCCGCCGGGCGGGTTGGGGGTCTGCCGCAGAGCAGTCCACGCAAGTGTGTTGCCAGCAGCGTGAGTTCGGCGATGGCAATGTGCGGAACAATCCCTGCGAGCGCTGGGCCGACGAGACTGTGGGCAGCTGGGTCCGGGTCAGGTCGGAGCAATCCCCGCGAGCGCGGGGCCGATGTCGTCGAGCCCTCGGCCACGGCCCGGCCGGCGGAGCAATCCCCGCGGGTGCGGGGCCGATGGCCGGGAGTTCGTTCAGCCAGCGGCACGCAGCGAGCGATCCCCGCGGGCGCGGGGCCGGTATGGCGTAGGTGGCGCTCAGAGTGTGCTCCCGGTTGGTCCCTTCGGGCTGCGGTGGGTCAATCCTGTCGAACGGATGCTCTATAAGTGGCGGCATATCGGTACAGACTTTTGATCATGATCCGGTCAGCATCAAGGGGTACCTGCCCCGTACCAACCCGACGAACAGCAGATCCGCGACCGGCGAGACGTCGGGGCCCGGATTCTCTCGCTCAGGCGACAGGCGGACCCCATGCAGGAGCGGCTTGGGGAGCGCGCCGGACTTGACCGGCGCACGATTGGGCGGATCGAGAACGGCCTCGCACCTGCGACGCTCGACCAACTCGGCGCCATCGCGCGGGCAATCGGCGTGCCACTCTGGCGCCTGGTCCGCGACGAGTAGCCCTGGCCGGCCATCGGGCCGGTCAGGGCCTTGACCTGCTGCTACTCGTCTCGAAGCGGCTCCATGACGAACCCGAGCCGCGGGGGTACAGGCTCGCCGTCGGGACGTTCGAGCAATGGCCCGAAAGCTTCGAAGTCCTGCTGCCGGTAGCACGCGACCAGGTCTGTGTACCGCGGATCGATCCACTCCATCGGATGCCTCCTACTCGTGTGCCGGCAGCCTACGCGTTCCGAGTCCGCTATTCAGCGGGCTTGGTGCAGGGCTTCTCCGGTTACGGGCGCGCCCCACGTTCCTGACCTGAATGGTCCGATGCCGGTCGTACGGTGGCGGCATGGCCGGTACGTCGACGGACGGTCCTGGTATGAGCCGGACGCGGACGGCGTGTGGCAGTGGACGCACGACACCCCGTAACGACGAAGCGCCCCCGCCCGGCCGAAGCCGAGCGGGGGCGGAGCGATCCCCGCGGGCGCGGGGCCGATCCCGTGCACGCACTGCGGACCGGGAAGAACCGGGAGCAATCCCCGCGGGCGCGGGGCCGATGCTTTTTGACCTGGGGTGATTAGCGGTCGAGGGGCCTGATTGGTTCAGTTCGATTGGTGGAGGATCCGTCGAACGGCCGATGTGTTGTTGCCATCTTTCCTTGCCTCAGGGGTGGTTGTCGGTGTCGTGGCCTGAGTTCTCGAAGCGTACTCGCACGTGGAGGTTGAGGACCGTCGGCAGTGATACCCGTCCGAGGTCAGGGGCAGCCTGTTGCTGTCGTAGATGCTGGACGCTGGGGCAGTGGCCGAGATTATTCGGGGCCGCTGCCTGCCGATGGTGACGAGGCGGCGCCTGAATGGTCTTGCGGGGCCAGGTCTGTTCGCCTGGTTGTGCGGGATGCGTGGCTGAGGAGGTTGTCCGCCGGGTGGTGTTCATGTGGGACAGGTATGCGGCGGGTGCTGCCGGGCGGAGCGAAGTGGGGCGGGGCAGGTCGCCGGTTGCCACGGTGAGTGTCGCTGGCCTTGGGGTAGTCGGCCCCGGGCATGGGGAAGGTCGTAGAGCTTCAGCGCCGCCGCAGTGAGTCCTGGAAGTCGGCGCGTGGGAGCACGGCTATCAGGGGGAGTTGCCACTTACCGCGGTGGAGACCGTTCTGGTGTGTGGAGTTGGTCCTCGACGGGGTGCGTCGGATGGGCGGGCCCGGACCGAGCAGGTGATGTGCTCGGCCCCCACCGGCGCTGGGCGGGTGGGGGCCTGCCGGCGTCAGTGCAGCAGTAGCCGCAGGCTGAGCAGCCCGCGGTGCCTCGGGTTGTCCTGCCACTGCGCGGTCTCGGCCGGTTCGGCCAGGCGCAGGGCGGGGAAGCGGCGCAGCAGTTCGGTGAACGCTACCTCGGCCTGGAGGCGGCCGAGTTGTGCGCCGAGGCAGTGGTGGATGCCGTGGCCGAACGCGAGGTGTCGGGTGGCGCCCGGGCGGGTGATGTCGAAGCGGTCGGGGTCGGTGAAGACGGCCGGGTCGCGGTTGGCGGCGAGCAGGGCGATCTGGACGAACTCGCCGGCCGGGATCGTGGTGCCCGCGATGGTCACCGGCTCGGTCGTGCGGCGCAGCGAGGCGATGCTGAACGGGCTCTCGTAGCGCAGGACTTCCTCGATCGCGCCGGGAAGCAGTGCCGGATCCGCGCGCAGCGCCGCGAGTTGCTCGGGGTGGCCGAGCAGAGCGTGGATGCCGTTCGCGATCAGGTTGACGGTGGTCTGGTGGCCGGCGATGGCGAGCAGGAACGCCATCGAGGTGATCTCGGCCTCGGTCAGCCGGTCGCCGTCCGCCTGGGCGGCGAGGAGTTCGGAGATCAGGTCGTCGCCCGGGTGGGTGCGCTTGTGGTCGACCAGGGCGCGCAGGTAGTCCGCCATGCCTTCGGCGGTCTCCACCGAGACTTCGCCGTCCGCTCCGCCGTCCGCCTCGCCGTCCGCCTCCGGGGCGGCATCGACCGCGTTGCCCCGCACTTGGAGGTTCTCCCGTTCGGCCTGCGGCGCGCCGAACAGCTCGAAGACGACCGCGAGTGGCAGCGGCAGCGCGAACTCGCTGATCAGCTCGATCGAGTCGGGGCCGTCCAGCTGGTCCAGCAGTGCGCCGACGTGGCGCTCGACCATCGGGCGTAGGGTCGCCACCTGCCGCCCGGTGTAAGCCTGTTGGACCAGCTTGCGCAGTCGGGTGTGCTCCGGGGGGTCGGAGTTGAGCATGTGCGACATCAGGTCGCGGCCCGGGCCGCCCTCGGAGTTCCCGACGTGTCGGGCGAACGCCTCGGTGACGGCCTTCTTGCTCAGCCGGGGGTCGGTGAGGGCGGCCCGGCACTCGGCGTGGCCGGTGACGACCCAGCCTTCGAGTCCGGCCGCGCCGCCGAACCGGACCTTGCGGGCGCCGCCCTCGCTGCGCCAGCGGCGGTACGCGGCGTGCGGGTCGGCGTAGAACTGGCCGTCGGCGAGCTCCGGTTCGGTGGCGCTGTGTTCGGTGCGTATGTGTTCGGCGTGCATGTGATCAGTGTGTATCGCGTGGCTTCAGGACGCGGACCTCGCTGACGCCGAGCAGGCCGAGCAGCGGCACCTTGGCGGTCCGCTGCTCGGGGTCGACGACCAGGCCGGCCGTACGGATCTGGTCCAGCAGCAGCTCGGCGAGCGGCATCACCATGTGCCGGCCCCAGCAGCGTTCGGAGGAGTGCCCGAACGGCAGGTAGCCGGGAGTGCTGTCCGGGTCGAGGTGGTCCCAGCGCTCCGGGCGGAACTCGTGCGGGTCCTCCCACAGGGCCGGGTCGCGGTGCGAGAGCAGCGGCAGGACGAGGACGTCGTCGCCCGCGCCGATCCGCGGGTCGATCGCGGGGTACTCGGGCGAGGCGCGGCGCAGGATGTTCCAGGACGGCGGCAGCAGGCGCAGCGACTCGAAGATGATGTTCCGGTTCGGCGTGCTGTCGTCGAACGGCGCGCCGAGCCAGAGCGCGTTCGCGACCAGGGTGGAGATGGTGAAGCAGACCGGTGCGGCGGCTCGGCGGTACATGCCGAGCGCGTACCGTCGGTCCTGGTAGTTGGCGGCCTTCGCGGTGAGCTTGCCGAGCTCGGTGAGGTCGTCGCCGGGCTTGGGCCTGCCGGGCAGTGCGGCGCCGGCCGAGATCACCAACCAGGTGAGCAGCGGCGTCAGTTCGAGGTTGCGGCTCATCAGGATCCGCAGCCGGCGCGGGTCCCGGCCGAGGATGAGGTCGCGCAGGAAGAGGTGTCCGGTGAGCGGCCACGGGCCGGACAGGTCGATGTTCGGCGGCAGCGGGGCCTTCAGTGCCTCGCGCACGTCGCTGCCGATCGTCCGGGTCACCGAGGACGCCTCGGTGCGGGTGATCGAACGTCCGTGCAGCGGTTTGAAGGTGGGCCGTTCGATCTCGGTGGCGCGCCGGGCGGCGAGGATCCGGTCGGTGAGCTCGGGCCCGGCGACCCCGATCGTGTCGGGTTCGAGCCGGACGGCGTCCTTGCCCAGATGGTCCCTGAGCAGGGCCTCAAGTCGGGGGGAGAGCACGGTGGTTCGCGAACGGGCGGAGGCGGGGGAGAGTGCCATGTGATGTCTCCGAGACTTTGCCGGGACCGGTCTCCGCCCCCGCCCCGGGCCCGATCTCCCGGCGGAGGCCGCGAGGGGGGGGGCAGGGGCGGGGGCGGATCAGCTGTTCAGGTACCGGAGGTACCGATCAGCCGGCTTAGTACCAGATGTACCAAGCGCTGGCCTTCAGGCTCTTCTTGGCGAAGGACGCGTCACGGATGGCGAACAGGATCTTCATCTTTGGGTCTCCCTTTCGTTACCAGGTGGCTGAGCGAACGTAAGGCGACTCTGCAGTCGCCCTACAGACGTAGACACGCAGCCGGCTCCCCATCAGGTTCACTGTCGGGGGAGGTTCTTGTCGAGAGGCTCGGGGAGGTGGGGGGTTTGGCGGCGGCTTTCCTGATTCGCCCCCCCGGCTTTCCTGATTCGCCCCCCCGGCGGCTGACGGTGTCAGTCGCCGGAGCAGTCCGCGCACCGTCGCGGGCGCAGCCCGTCGAGGATGATGCCCAGGTAGCGGCGCCAGTCGGTGACCCCGGCCTGCACGACGTGGCAGAGGCCGAGGTAGAGCGGTGACACGTCCGCGACGGTCAGGTCCTCTCGCACCGAACCCTCGGCCTGGGCGCGCTTGAGCACCTTGTCGGTGAGTTCGTTGAGTTCGGCGATCGCCGCTGCGTCGAACGTGCTGCCGCCGACCATCGCGGTGACCGTCTCCGCGTAGCCCCGGTCCTGTTCCTGCATGATTCCGCAGAACTCCAGGGAGCGGGCGAGGCCGTGCCAGGGGTCGGGGTCGGGGAGCACCTCGTTCCTGAGGAAGTCCAGGGTCTGCTGGAACCGGTGCTCCACGATCGCTTCCGCCAGCGATTCCTTGGTCGGGAAGTGGCGGTACACCGTCCCGACGCCCACCCCGGCCCGGCGGGCGATGTCGCCCATCTGCGCGTCCCGCCCGGACTCGGAGAAGGCGGCTCGGGCGGCGTCGAGCACCTTGAGCCGGTTGCGGGCGGCGTCGGAGCGCAGCTTGCCGCCGGTGGGTGTGCTGGAACGGGAAGGGGGAGGGGAAGGGGTGTTTGACAAGGGGAACCGCGCCTCCGTATCGTCGCCATCCGGAACCGTGAGTCCGATTCCGGTTACCACTTTAACCCACAGGAGCGTATCCCTCCCATGGCCGTGCCTCCCACTTCCTCCTTATCGACCTCGACCTCGACCTCCTCCCCGGATCCTCTCCGCTGGAAGGCGCTCGTCGTCCTGGCCGTCGCCCAGTTGACGGTGGTGCTCGACGCCTCGATCGTGAACGTCGCGCTGCCCTCGATCCAGCGGGACCTGCACTTCGCCGACTCCGACGTCCAGTGGATCGTCAACGCCTACGCACTCGCCTTCGGCGGCTTCCTGCTGCTCGGAGGCCGGACCGCCGATCTGCTCGGACGGCGGCGGGTGTTCATGACCGGACTCGGCCTGTTCGCCGCCACGTCGCTGCTCGGCGGTCTCGCACCGACCGCGGGCCTGCTGATCGCCGCGCGGGTGGGGCAGGGCCTCGGCGCCGCGATCATCGCGCCGGCCGCCCTGTCCATCGTCACCACGACCTTCACCGAAGGCGCCGAACGCAACAAGGCCCTCGGCATCTGGGGCGCGCTCGCCGGAGCGGGCGGTGCCATCGGCGTGCTGCTCGGCGGTGTGCTCACCCAGTGGGCGGGCTGGGAGTGGGTGATGTTCGTCAACGTGCCGATCTGCGTCGTGGCCGCCGTCCTCACGCCGGGGTTTGTCCGCGAGAGCCGCGGCCACGAGCGCACGGGCATCGACTTCGCCGGTGCCGCACTGGTCACCGGCGGTCTCAGCGTGCTGGTCTACGCGCTCGTGGACGCCGAGCGGGCGGGCTGGGGCTCGGCCAGGACCATCGGGCTGCTGGGCCTCGCGGCCGTCCTGCTGCTGGTCTTCGCCCTGGTCGAACTGCGCCTCGTCAAGCACCCGGTGATGCCGTTGCGGATCTTCCGCAACCGCAACCTCTCCAGCGCCAACGCGGTGTCCCTGCTGGTGGGCGCCGCGCTGCTGTCGATGTTCTTCTTCATCTCCCTCTACCTCCAGCAGGTGCTCGGCTTCTCCGCGCTGGAGGCCGGACTGTCCTATCTGCCCTTCTCGGTGGCGAGCATCGTCGCCGCCGGTGCGGCCTCGCAGCTGGTGACCAAGGTCGGGCCCAGGCCCGTCCTCGCCTGCGGTCTGGCGCTCACCGCGGTGGGGCTCCTGCTGTTCACCCGCATCCCCGCCGACGGCACGTTCGCCGGGGACGTGCTCCTGCCCTCGGTGGTCGCGGCACTCGGACTCGGGTTCTCGTTCGTGCCCGTGACCATCGTCGCCGTCTCCGGTGTGACACCGCAGGAGTCGGGTCTCGCCTCCGGCCTCATCAACACCACCCAGCAGATCGGCGGCGCGCTCGGCCTCGCCGTGCTCTCCTCGGTGGCCAACACCCGTATCAGGGAGCTCCTTGAGGGCAAGCAGGCCGGTGGCCCGGCCACGGCCGACGCGATGACGGAGGGCTTCCGGCTCGCGTTCGCCGTCGGGGCGGGCTTCGCCCTGCTCGGCGTGCTGATCACCCTGCTGGCCGTACCGAGGGGCGAGCGTTCCGTGCGCGAGGACGTGCCGGTCACTCCGGTCTGACGAACGGCGGCCTCCGGACGCGCGACCGAACAACGGCGACCGAACAACGGCGACCGAACAACGGCGACCGAACGGCGGCCTCCGGACGCACGAAGGCGCTCACCCTGCCCTCGACGGCTACGGGGTGAGCGCCCTCGCGTGCTCCCTGTACGACGGTGCGCGGCGGTGCGCGGCGTTGTACGGCGGTGCCTCGGTAGGGACGGTGCCTCAGTAGGACAGCCCCGGGCAGTACACCCCCTGCTGCGGCGCCGTGTACGAGCCGCGCACCACCAGCGTCTCCAGCCGCTCCAGGGCGATGCCCCGGGTGCGGAACGCCCAGCTCAGGGTCTCGGGCAGCAGCCGGCCCGGGATCCGCAGCCGGGGCGGCGCGCCGTCGGGGACGGCCCGGCGCATCAGCTCGCCGGCGCCCGTGTACAGCGCCCGTGCCGCGGCCTCCGAGGCCGCGGTCAGATGGCCCAGGTCGGACAGGCCCGTGGTGTAGCCGGCGAGCGCGCCGCTCGACCGGTCCACGACCACGTACGGCTGCGACCAGCCGAAGGCCCGCTTGGCCGCCATGTGGATCTCTCCGTCCCGCGCATGGCCGTTGACCGAGCGGTACAGCTCCTGGCACGCGGGCACGTCGTCCTCGGTCATCGCGCGCACCGTGAAGCCCGCCATGTTCGCCGGGGTGGGCGGTGCGTACCCGGCGACCAGGGACAGCTGCTCGTACGGGACGAAGCCGAGCGAGGAGTAGAGCCGGTACGCGCCCAGGTTGTTGGTCACCTGGACGGCCCGGACCGAGTCCCGGTCGTGCCGGGCGGCCGCGCCGATCACCTCGTCCATCAGCAGCCGGCCCACACCGCCGCCCTGCGCGCCGGGCGCGACGCTGAGCGGGCCGAAGGCGGCGACGGACTCGCCCAGGACCAGGAAGTTGGAGCCCGTCACGGAGCCCGCGCCGTCGACCGCCACGTAGGCGAGGCAGCCCGGGGCCGCGAGCCGGTCCCGGAACATCTCCGTCACCTCGTCCACCGACGACCACTCCGGAGCGAGACCGAGCGAGGCGTTCAGGGCGTTGAAGGCCTCGAAGCAGATGCCTGCCATCGCCGGAAGGTCCTCCCGCGCCGCCTTCCGGACCCGGAAGGCCTGTGCACCGCCGTCCACGGCGTCGCCGCCGGGAAGGTCGCCGGCGCCCGGTTCGGGGAAGCGGCCGACGCCCGGTTCGGGGAAGTAGCCGACGCGGACGAAGAACCCGACGTACTTCTCGAAGAGTTCACGCGTCATCGGCGGGCAGTCGACGCCCGTACCGGCCAGCAGCTCCCGGGTCTGCGAGGTGTCGACGGACAGGTAGTGGTTGCGTCCGCTGTAGATGGTCGATTCGAAGGCGTCGATCATCGGGACCATCGCGTTGTCGCGGTCGGCGCGGATGCGCCGCACCCAGGCGTCCCAGCGGAGTTCGTCCAGGTGGTAGCCGAGGGAGCGGAGGGATTCCGTCATCGCGGAGAACGGGAGGTGCGTCCCGTTGGCGAGGTGGTGGTTGCGGCCCGCCGCCCGGTCGTCGCGGGACAGCCGCAGGATCGCCGCGCTGACGTGGTCGACCGGCACCAGGTGGAAGATGCCGGCGGGATCCTGCGGTACGGCAGCGGCCTGCACGATGCCCTTCATGCTCAGCCAGACGAAGTCGTGGGTCTGGCAGAAGCCGCGCTCCGAGTCGCCGGAGATCTCGTCCACCCGGTAGACCGAGACCGGCAGGCCCCGCCCCCTGGCGAGTTCGATGATCTGCTCCGCCACCAGTTTCGTCTGCCGGTAGCCGGACGACAGCGCCTCGGCGGGGCCCGGCGGATCGGTCACCTGGAGGGCCTGCCCGGGGACCGCCTCCGCGGCGAACACGCCGGTGGACGAGACGTGGTGGACGGGCACGGTGCGGTGCCGTGCGGCCAGGCGCAGGATCTCCGCGGTGCCCGTGACGTTCGCGTCCTTCAACGCCGAGTACGGGTAGAGGCCGTTGACGGTCGCGGCGGCGTGGTAGACGCTGTCCACGCTGCGGGCGAGGGCGTCGAAGCGTTCGGGGGCCAGCCCCAGCAGCGGCCGGGCGAGATCGCCGACGACCACGGACAACCGGTCCGGGTCGATGCCGTCCCAGAACTCGTACCACTCCAGGTTCTTGCGCAGCCGCGCCCACGCGTCCGCCTCGTCGGCCCCGCGGACCAGACAGTGCACGGTCGCACGGGTCCTCCGCAGCAGGTCGCGCAGCAGGTACGCGCCCAGGAACCCGGTCGCACCGGTGAGGAGCACCTCCCGCGGGTCGTCCGCGACCCGGATCACCTCGTCGGCGGGGGAGACGTCCGCCGCCAGGACGACCTCGGCGGCGAAGTCCACCGCGTCCTCGTCGACGCCCGGCGTGGCGGACACCGCGGCCAGCACCTTCGCGAGCAGGTGGTCGGCGAGCACCGCCGGGGTCGGGTGCTCGAAGACGAGCGTCGGGCGCAGGCTCACCCCGCAGAAGTCGCTGAACTGGTTGCGCATCTCCACGGCCATGAGGGAGTCGACGCCGAGTTCGAGGAACGGCACGTCGGGGTCGATGGCGTCCGCGCTGTCATGGCCGAGCACCGCCGCGATCCGGGTGGCGATCCGGTCCACCATGTGGAGCAGCTGCTTCTCCTCGTCCAGTCCGGCGAGCACGCCGGCCAGACGGGCGGCGACCTCCGGGCGCTCACCCGGCTTGAGCACCCGCCCGGACGGGGTCGTCTTCTCGGCGGTCTCCCCGGCGGTCTCCCCGGCCGCCTCCCCGGCCGTATCCGCGGCCGCCGACTCCACGGCCACGGTCGGTACCGGTGACGCGGCGGGGGCGGCGAGTGCGGGCAGCCAGTAACGCTTGCGCTGGAAGGCGTAGGTCGGCAGCGTGACGTGGCGGGCGGCGGTGCCGTCGAAGAACGCCGCCCAGTCGACCGGGACGCCGGCGGTGTGGAGCGCGGCGGCGACACCGACGGCGGTCGCGGCACCGGGCCGGTCACGCCGGGAAACCGGCAGCGCACGGTGGCCGCCCGTGCGGCCACCCCCGTCACCCCTGTCACCCCTGTCGGCGTCGTCGGCGATCTGACGCACCAGGGCCGTCAGGGACGCGTCCGGGCCCAGTTCGACGAAGGTGTCGGTGCCCCGCTCCCGCAGGGTCCCCACCGCGGCGGCGAACCGGACGGCCGAGCGCAGCTGCCCGGTCCAGTACGCGGGTGTCAGCAGTTCCGCACCGGCGAGGGCGCCGGTGACCGTGGAGACGATCGGCACGTCCGGCGCACGGTAGGTGACGGTCCGGGCCACGGCCTCGAACTCCTCCAGCACCGCGTCCATCCGGGGCGAATGGAAAGCGTGACTCACCGTCAGACGCTTGGTCCTGCCGCCCCGTTCGGACACCGCCCGGGCGACCTCCGCCACGGCGTCCTCGTCGCCCGACACCACGACGGACCGGGGCGCGTTCACGGCGGCGATCCCCAGCCGGGACTCCCGGCCGGCGAGCAGCGGCAGGACCTCGTCCTCCGTGGCCTCCAGCGCGATCATGGCACCGCCTTCGGGCAGCGCCTGCATCAGCTCGCCCCGGGCGGTGACCAGCCTGGCCGCGTCCGCCGGCGAGAACACCCCGGCGACGTGCGCGGCGGCCAGCTCGCCGAGGGAGTGGCCGACGAGCGCGTCGGGACGCACCCCCCAGGACCGCAGCAGCGCGAACTGCGCGACCTCCAGTGCGAACAGGGCGGGTTGGGCGATACCGGTGCGATGGATGCGTCCGCCGTCCGCCGCGTCGCCGGCGGTGAGGAGCAACTGCCTTACCTGCGGTGCCAGATGGTCGCACACCGTGTCCAGTGCTTCGGCGAACACCGGGAACGCCTCGTACAGTTCACGGGCCATGCCGGCCCACTGGGAGCCCTGGCCCGTGAAGAGGAACGCCGTGGTCCGGGCGGCACCGGCGTGATCCGTGGTCAGCCCGGCCGCGGGCTCGCCCTCCGCGAGCGCGCCGAGGGCGCGCAGCAGGCCCTCCGCGCTGCCCGCCCCGTCCGCGCCGCGACCGAGGTCCGCGACGACGGCGGCCCGGTGTTCGAGCCCGGCCCGGGACAGTGCCAGGGTGCGCCCCACGTCCACGGCATCCCGCTCGGGCGCCGCGCGCAGGAACGACTCCAGCCGGCGGGCCTGGTCGCGCAGCGCGGCCGGGGACTTCGCGGACAGCAGCCACGGTACGGCGGTGAGCGCCCGGACCGGGGCCGGGGTCTCCTCGGCCGAGGGGGAGCGCGGGGCCTCCTCCAGGACGACATGGGCGTTGGTGCCGCTGATGGCGAAGGAGGACACCCCGGCGCGCCGGGGCCGTCCGTCGGCCGCCGTCCACGGCCGCGCCTCGTCGAGCAGCCGTACGTTCCCCGACGACCAGTCGACGTGCGGTGACGGCCGGTCCACGTGCAGGGTCGCCGGGAGTACGGCGTGCCGCATCGCCTCCACCAGCTTGATGACACCGGCCATGCCCGCGGCGGCCTGGGTGTGGGCGATGTTGGACTTCACCGAGCCGATCCACAGCGGCCGTTGAGGGTCCCGGCCGCGCCCGTACGCGGCGAGGATCGCCTCGGCCTCGATCGGGTCGCCGAGCATGGTCCCCGTGCCGTGGGCCTCGACCAGGTCGACCTCGTGCGCGGCCACCCGGGCGTTGGCGAGCGCCCGGCGGATCACCCGCTGCTGCGCCCGGCCGTTGGGCGCGGTGAGCCCGTTGGACGCGCCGTCCTGGTTCACGGCGCTGCCCCGGATCACGGCGAGCACCCGGTGGCCCGCCCGCTGCGCGTCCGAGAGCCGTTCGAGCAGCAGCACCCCCGCGCCCTCGCCGAAGGCGGTGCCGTCCGCCGCGCCGGCGAAGGCCTTCACCCGGCCGTCCGGGGCGAGGCCCCGGTGCCTGCTGAAGGTGATCATGTCGTCCGGGGTGGACATCACCGTGACCCCGCCCGCGAGCGCGAGCCGCGACTCACCGGAGCGCAGGGATTCGCAGGCCAGGTGGAGGGCCACCAGGGACGCGGAGCAGGCCGTGTCGACGGTGACGGCGGGGCCGTGCAGACCGAGGGTGTAGGCCACCCGGCCGGACATCACGCTGCCCGAGGTGGCGAAGCCGAGATGGCCCTCGTACTCGGATCCGGGCGCGGCGAGAGTGCTGTACGTCTGTCCCTTGGTGCCGACGAAGACGCCGGTCTCCGAGCCGGCCAGGCCGGTCGGGTCGAGGCCCGCCCGTTCGAAGACCTCCCACGCGACCTCCAGCATCAGCCGCTGCTGCGGGTCCATCGCGGTCGCCTCGCGCGGGGCTATGCCGAAGAATCCGGCGTCGAACGCGGACGGGTCGGTCAGGAAGCCGCCGCGCGAGACGTAGCTGGTGCCGTGGTGGTCGGGGTCGGGGTCGAACAGCGTGTCCAGCGCCCAGCCCCGGTCGGCGGGGAAGTCCGAGGTGGCGTCCCGGCCTGCGGCGACGAGGTCCCACAGCTGCTCGGGCGACTCCACCCCGCCGGGGAAGCGACAGGCCATGCCGATGATGGCGATCGGCTCGGCGCCGTCCGGGTCGGGCCCCGCAGGGGTCGTACGCTCGGCCGGGAACGCTTCGGCGGCCGTGCGGGTGCCCGTCGGCTCCGGCGGCTCCGTCAGCTCCGACGGTTCTGTCGGCTCCGACGGCTCCGTCAGCTCGGAGACCAGCCGGTCCGCGAAGGCGGCGGGCGTCGGGTGGTCGAACACGGCGGTCGCCGGGAGCCGCAGCCCGACCAGCGCGCACAGCTGCCGCCCGACCGCCACGACGGCGAGGGAGCCGAGGCCGAGGTCCACGAACGGCCTTGTGGGCGTGACCCGTTCGGCTTCGACGCCGAGCGCGCGCGCCACCTCGGCGCGGACCAGGTCCAGCACCGTCCGGGCCCGCTCGGCCGCCGTGAGCGCCGCGAGACGGCTCGCCCACTCGCCCCGGTCGGGCTCGGCCCCGCGCTCCCCGTGCTCCCCGGGCCCGCCGGTGGACGCCGTACCGAGCAACCGGGCATCCGCGTCCGCCAGCAGATGCCGGGTGACCTTCCCGGACGCGGTGCGCGGAACGCGCTCGACGGCGTACACCTTCTCCGGCACCTTGAAGAAGGACAGCCGCGTCCGGCAGTGCTCGAACAGCGCCTGGACGTCGACGCCTTCGGGACCGGGCACCACGTACGCGACGGGCACCTCGCCGAGCACCTCGTGGGGCTCCCCGCCCACCGCCGCGTCGGCCACGCCCGGCGCCGCGCGCACCACGTCCTCGATCTCCACGGGGTGGATGTTCTCGCCGCCCCGGATGATCAGCTCCTTGAGACGGCCGGTCAGGGTCACCTGCCCGAGGGCGTCCCGGCGGGCCAGATCGCCCGTGCGGTACCAGCCGTCCCGCAGCACCTCCGCCGTGGCGCCGGGCTGCCCGTGGTAGCCCAGCATCAGGTTGGGGCCGCTGACCCAGACCTCGCCCTGCTCGCCGTCGGGCACCTCGGCACCGGAACCGCCGTCCACCAGGCGGATGTCCACCCCCGGAACGGGCGGCCCGGCCGCCCCGGCGACCCGGTCGCCCGTCGGCCGGTTCGAGGTGATCGCGCCGGTCTCGGTCGATCCGTACTGGTCCACCAGCGGGACCCCGAACGCCTCCTCGAAACGGCTGCCGAGGGAGGCGCCGCCGGCCGAACCGGCGACGAACCCCAGCCGCAGCGAAGGCAGCCGGGTGTGCTCCTGGCGGGCGCGGTCCAGCAGGTAGTGGTACGTCGTCGGCACCCCGGCGAGGAAGGTCACCCCGTCGTCGCGCAGGGCGTCCAGCACCTCGGAAGGGGCGAAGCCGCTCATCAGCCGGGCGCCGGCGCCCACGGCCACGACCGCCATGACGCACAGGTTCTGGCCCAGGCCGTGGAACAGCGGCATCGGCCACAGCAGCCGGTCGTCCTGCGTCATCCCGAGCACACCCACGTGGCAGGCCTCCACCAGCCACAGCGAGCTGCGCAGGGAGTAGAGCACCCCCTTGGGACGGCCGGTGGTGCCCGAGGTGTAGAGCATCCAGGCCGGAGCGTCGAGCGGGTTCTCCTCGGGCGCCGGCCCGTCGTACGGGGTGGCCGCGAGCGTCTCGTACGCGGTGATGTCGTACCCGGCGGTGTCCGCGGTGTCCGCGGTGTCGTGCGCGGTGGCGCCGGGGGAGTCGCCGGTGAGCACGATCGAGGGCCGGGGCAGGCCGGACGCGGCCACCGCGCGCAGCAGCACGTCGAGCCGTGCCGGGTCGCACAGCACCACCGACGCCCCGGAGTCCCGCAGGAAGTGGACCAGTTCGGCCTCGGACGCCTGCGGATTCAGCGGCACGGTGATGCCGCCCGCCCGGATGACGGCGAGGCAGCTCTCCACCATCTCCACGCTGTTGCCCATGAGGACGGCGGCGCGGCCGTCCTTCTCCAGTCCCAGCGCGGCAAGCCGGCCGGCGAGCCGAGAGGTCCGCAGATCCAGTTCCCGGTAGCCGACGCCCCGCCGGGCGTCGGTGAAGGCCACCTTGTCCCCGATCCGGGCGGCGTGTCCGCCGAGCAGTTCGGACAGCGGACGGATCAGCGAAGGGGTCGTGTCAGGAGCCATGTCATCGCACCTCTCGGCTCTGTGTTCAGCGCTTGGTAGACGGTTGCGGTCGTGCCGTCAGCGAACGGCCAGCACGGTCCTGGTCGGGCAGGAGAACTCCAGGGAGCCGTCCGGCCCCGCGAGCACCCGCAGCGCCTCGCGCGCCTCGTCGGTCGCTTCGGCCACCCGCTCCGCGGGCACCAGGTCCCACTGCACGCGGGTGGTCACGGTCTTGGTCCACGCCAGGTAGTCGTCGATGGTCTCGAAGCGGGAGTCCGCCGGGACGTGGCGGATCCGCACATCGCTGAAGCCGGCGGTGAGGAAGGCGGCAGCCGTGGACTCCTCACCGGCCAGCGGGCCGCCGAGGCCCAGGACCACCTGCCACGGGTCGTCCACACCCTCGGGGAGGTGCTTGGCGAGCACTCCGGCGAGGATCTCGGCGGACTCCCAGCCGGCGGCCAGCCTGCCGTTCTCGGTGGGGAAGGTGGTCGCGGCGAACCTGCCCCCGGGGCGCAGCGCCGCGACGGCGCAGGACAGGGCCTTCTCCGCCTCCGGCAGCAGGAACAGGACCATCCCGGCGCTCGCCGCGTCGAACGGCTCGGCGAAGGCGAAGTCCTGGGCGTTGCCCAGCTCCGCGCGGGCCCAGCCGGACACCCCGCGGGCCGTGATGTCGGCCGTGCAGGCGTCGACCATGCCCTGGGCCTGGTCGATGCCGAGCACGAAGCCCTCCGGCCCCACCGCGTGGGCGATCGGGAACAGGCAGGCGCCGCGCCCGCAGCCGATGTCGAGCACCCGCTCGCCCGGCGAGAGCTCCAGGGTGTCGGCGATCATCTTCCCCAGCGGGTGGAAGATCATCTGACCGGCGGACTCGTACTGCTCGGCGGCCTTGTCGTAAGCGTCCCTCACCAGTGAGGTGATGCGGAGGTCCTCGGTCATGACGCGCTCTCTTCCTGTTGTTCCGGGGTCAGCGGATTGTCGGACGTCACCGGCCGCACGATGCAGCCGAGACGGAATTCGGCACAATGCGTTTCGTCCGCCACGCGCCACCACAACTGATCCGGGGTGGGCAGCATCTCGGACACGACGACTTCCCCTCCGGGAAGTCGCGCGATATCGATCACCGACAGCGGATCGGCGAAATCGACGTACAGCGGCTTGGGCTCGGCCGGATGCTTCACGTAGACGTGGCGCGGAATTCCCCGGGCGGCCCGGAGTCGCTGCACGGACAACCACTGGGTGACGGTGTCCGCGGTCTTCTCCGGAGCCCTTTCCGGAATGCTCAGCCGCCAGCGGGCCCGCTGGACCACGACACCGTCCACCACGATCCTGGGGGTGTACGCCCCGAGGTCGACCGGCACCGGGACCAGCGCGGGCCGGGACACCGCGCGGTGCAGCGTCGACGACAGGTCACCGGGGTAGAGCAGCCGCCGCCGGCCGTCCACCACCACCGCGTCGGCCGAAGCGGACACGACGGCATCCGCGATCGGCACCACGTCGGCCCGGTCCTTGCCCGAGAGGCCGCTCAGTTCGATGGCGGCACCGGGGAGTTCGGGGGTCACGTGGGCGCTGCGCCGGCGCGAGACGATGGTCGCGGCGGTCCCGGACGGCACGGCTCGCGCCACCCGCTCGGTGAAGCCGGCCCACAGCCCGTCCGGGTCGCTGTGCAGCGGACGCTCCAGCCCCCCGAAGATCGAGCTGCAGTCGTCGTGCAGCTCCGAGAGCACCCAGTCGGCGGTGGCCGGGTCGGGGCCCGCCACCATCAGGTCGGGGCTCGGCAGGCACGCGTCGTCGGGGCCGTACGTCACGGTGTCCCACAGCGGCGCCAGCGCCTCGGCCAGTTCGCTACGGCTCAGCTCCACGACCGGGGGGCGGCCGTCGGTCGTTCCCGCGGCCTCCACGGCCCGCCCGACCAGCCGGCGCAGCACCGCGTCCAGCCGGTCCCGGCGCGGTGAACGAGCGGGTATCTCCCGTGCGGCCAGTGCGGCGAGCGGCGCCGGGGCGCCCGCCAGCTCGGCGCGCAGGGCGTCGCGGGCGTCCTCCCTGGCCAGCAGCGCCGCGAGGAACACCAGCGGGAACACCGCCTCGGTGACCTCCCGGATGCGCTCCACGACCGGCGCCCCGAAGCCGACCCGCTCGCTCAGCGGACTCGACCTGTCCTCGTGGAACAGCTCGCGGTCGGCGTAGTGCCGTCCGCTGTCCTGCGAGACCCGCCCGCCGTCCGCCGCGCGGGCCGCCCGCACGGCGAGGAGGTGCGCCGCCCGCTCGGGCCAGGGCGCCTGCGCGTACGTGTCGCGGACCTCCGCCAGGTCCACCACCGTGTCCGCGGGGTGCTCGGCCGCCAGCCTGGTCAGCGCGTGCAGCTCGGTCGCCGGCAGCCGCCAGGGGGAGACGACCAGCGCCGGTCCGAGTGCCTTCACCAGCCCGGCGGCGTACGCGTCGTCCGCCCCCGCCCGATGCGGGGCCGGCACGGGGCCGGCGGCGCCGACGAGCGAGTCGAGCCGGCTCCCCGGCGCCGCGGCGGCGGCACTCCACAGGGCCAGCGCGGGCGCCGCGACCCTGAACCTGCGCCCGTCCACGGCCCGTTCCAGCACCGGGGACGAGTCCGGCCGGCGGAACAGCGGGCTGGGCCACACGCGCTGCCGCGTCAGCGGCACCTCGCGGGCGGCCTGCTGCCGCAGCTCCTCCACCAGCCAGGCACTCGCCTCCACCACGACCTTCTCGCGGCCGGGCGCGCCGACCAGCAGGGTCTCCTCCTGCCCCGGCACCAGACGGCCGAACAGCACCGGGCCGAAGAACGAGACGGTCTCGCACTTGGTGGCGAACCGGCGCAGATAGCGGTGCAGGGTGTCGACCCGGCGGCGCAGGGTCTGCGGCAGGGCGCCGCCCTCGTCCCGCGCCTGCGCCCAGCCCGGGTGCGTCAGCGGCGGGGTCTCCAGGGCCGTGTGGTGGAACGAGGGGTTCGACACGAACACGGCGTGCCCGAAGTCGTCGCGGCCGGCGGCCCGTGCGGTGTGCAGCCGGGCCCGCAGCAGGGCCGCCGCCAGCTCGGTCCCGGCCGCCGCCAGCCGCTCGTCGAGCGCGGCGACCAGGGCGTTCCAGCGGGGCGCCCAGTCCGGCGCGCCGGTCGCCGCGAGGACCGCTGCGCACCGCTCGTCCAGGGGCGCGCCCCCGTCCACCAGCCGGCGGCAGCTCTGGAGGGCGCGCAGCGACCGCTGGCGCGGTTCGACCGTCCGTACGGCCTTGCGCAGCCCCGGCCACAGCAGGTCCAGGAAGTGCGCACGCTCGGCGGCGACCGCCTGCTCCGCCGCGAGCACCCCGGCGGCGGTGCCGAGCAGTTCCTCGGACGCGAGCCCGTCCAGGAGCCCGGCGGGGAAGCCGGTCGCGCGCAGCAGCGACCAGGGCATCATCTCGACCGATAGCTCCCCGTCGCCCGCCCGCACGTTCCATGTCAGTGACGCTGTCAGTGACGTTGCCGGTGACGTTTTCAGTGACGTTTTCAGTGACGTCATGTCAATTCTCCAGACTGGTCTCGCTTTTCGTCGGAGACTCCGGTAGGAAGGAAAAGGCCAGGGAATTGTCCGGCCATCCGGCCGGCGGCGATCCAGGCCATTCGGAGGGGAAAGAGAAGATGCGAATCTCGTCTCGGATCATGCGTGGTTGTCGCGAAAGCGTCGAACGCGCCGAACACGAACTGATTGCGCTGTCGAGGAGTATTCACGCCGAGCCGGAGACCGCGTTCAAGGAGCACCGCAGCGCCGCCAAGGTGAGCGGCCTGCTGCGGGACGAGGGGTTCGAGGTGGTGCCCGGCGCCGGCGGCCTGGACACCGCGTTCACCGCCCGCTACGGCAGCGGCCCGCTCACGGTCGGGCTGTGCGCGGAGTACGACGCGCTGCCGGGCCTCGGCCACGCCTGCGGCCACAACATCATCGCCGCCTCGTCGGTGGGCGCGGCCCTGGCGCTGAGGGACGTGGCCGACGACCTCGGCATCACCGTCATGGTGCTGGGCACCCCGGCCGAGGAGGAGGGCGGCGGCAAGATCGCCATGCTGGAGGCCGGTGTCTTCGACGAGGTGTCGATGGCGATGCTCGTCCACCCGGCCCCCGAGGACAACTGCGCTCCCCGCCCCCTCGCCCTGGTCGAGCTCGAAGTCCGTTACACCGGACGCGAGTCGCACTCCGCACTCGCCCCGCACCTGGGCGTCAACGCCGCCGACGCCCTGACCGTGGCGGAGGTCGCCGTCGGCGTGGGCCGCCAGCACTTCGAGCCGCGGCAGCAGGTGCACGGCATCGTGACCAGGGGCGGCGAGGTGCCCAACGTGGTCCCCGCGCACACCAGCGCGCTGTACAACCTGCGGGCCGCCGACATGGAGTCCCTGGGGCGCCTGGAAGCACGCGTCAGAGCCTGCTTCGAGGGCGGCGCCGTCGCCACCGGCTGCACCCACGAGGTCCGCTCGACACCCGCGTACGCCGAACTGGCGCACGACCCGTTCCTGGTGGCGGCCTACCGGGCGGCGGCGACCGAACTGGGCCGCCCCCTGGTGTCCCCGGAGGAGGAGCGCGCGATGCCCACCGGCAGCACCGACATGGGCAACGTCAGCCGGGTCCTGCCCAGCGTGCACCCCAGCATCGGCATCGACAGCGGCGGCGCGGTCAACCACCAGCCGGAGTTCGCCCGGGCCTGCGTGAGCCCGGCCGCCGACCGGGCGCTGCTCCAGGCATCCGTCGCACTGGCCTGGACGGCGGTGCGGGCCGCCGAGGACGACCAGGCCCGGGAGCGGCTGCTCACGGGCCACGCGGCTCGTCGTGACGCGGGCCGCACGGCCGGCTGACCGCCGCCGTCCGGACCCGCCCGGCCGGGCGGGTCCGGACGCCCCGGCCGCGGCGGTGCTGCGGCGGAGGCCGCCCGGTGCCCCCGCGGGTGCGGGGCGTGCGGGGGTCACGGAAGCCGCACCACCGTCTCGCCCTCGGCGGTGTCGATGTGCACCGCCGAGATGCGGGGGCCCGCCGCGGGGTCGACGAGGACGTCGAGCGCGGCGAGTCCGGGCCACCGGTCCGCCCAGTCCCGCTCCGGCGCCGGGCCTGTCTCCAGGAGCCGCAGCGACGTCGGGCACACCCGGTGCCCGGCCGCCTCGAGATCGCCCGGCACCCGTGCCGCGCGCGCCTGCGGGTCGCCGTAGCTCAGGAAGAACGGCAGTACCCGGCTGCGCCACGACAGGTCGAACGCCGCCTCCGCCCACGGCACGCTCAGGCCGTCGGCCCGGACCGACTCGCCGCGGAAGAGGTCCGGATCCGCTCCGGTGACCGTCTCCACCTCGCGCGCGGTGGACTCGATGTCGTCGGTCAGTGCCGCCCAGTTGAGGAAGTCCGGCCCGTCCGCGGTCCGTTCCAGGAACAGCCGGCCGAAGTCCTCGCCCGCCAGCCGCCGTTCGTCGTGGGTGACGAGCAGTTCCAGGTACTGCACGTCGGGCGTGTCGAAGGGCACCACCCAGCTCGCCGTGCCGTCCGGGTTGGGACTGCCGTCGGTGATGCCGAACCCGTACTGGTCCCACAGCAGTTCGCGCAGCGGCTCGATGGTCCGCGCGCCGAGGATCACGTGGTCGATGCGCATCAGGAGGCACCGCCCAGGGCGTGCGAGGGGCACATGCTGTACGGCAGGGCCTCCCAGTCGTCGCCGACCAGGCCGGCGGCCATGCCCTTGCCGGTGGCGCGCGCCGAGAGCAGCCCGTGCCCGGCGTGGCCGGCCGACAGGAAGATCCGCTCGTGGCCGGGCAGCGCGCCCGCCAGCGGCCGTCCGGTGCCGGACACCGGGCGCAGTCCGGCACGGAGCTCCACGGGCACCGAGTCCGCGAGCCCCGGCATGACGGTCGTGGCGAACCGCAGCAGGTGCGCGATGCCCTGGGTGGTCACGTGCTCGGCGAACCCCGTGTCCTCCTCCGTCGCACCGACGATCACGTCGTCACCGACCCCGGGCGCGAGGTAGTAGGCGGAGGACAGGATGCAGTTCAGCTCCTCGTCGGTCCGCAGCACCGCCATCTGCCCGCGCTGCGGCCGGACTCCGGTCGCCTCGGCCAGGCCCTTGCCCGAACTCCAGGCACCGGCCGTGATCACCACCCGGTCCGCGCGGAGCGTCCCGTCGGAGGTCACCACCGAGACGGCCGCGCCCTCCTCGCGTACCTCCCGGACCGTGACGCCCTGCCGCCAGTCGACGCCCCGGGCCAGGCACCGGCGCCGTACGGCGTCCAGGTAGCGGCGGCCGTCGATCATCAGCCCGTCCGGGTCGAGGAGGTAGCGCCTGCTGGTCGGCAGCTTGAGCCCGGGCGCGGCCTGCGCGAGGGCGCCGCCCTCCACCCAGTCGCCGACGCCGAGCCCGCTCAGCACGTCGCCGTGGGCCTCCACGTCCGTCTCGCGCAGGGCGCGCAGGATGGGCCTGGCCACGCTGAACGCGCCGTACTCCGGCTCCAGCCGGGCGACGTCGGCGTCCAGGTCCCGCTTGGCGGTCCGCAGCCAGTCGTAGAACTCCCGGTCGGTGAGGTAGCGCAGCGAGGGAACCGCCACCCCCGCCGCGCGGTTGGTCGCGTGCCCGGGTTCGGCACCGGAGTCGAGCACCCGGACCGACGCCCCGCTGTCGCTCAACTCCTCGGCGAGGCAGGCGCCGACGATCCCTCCGCCGATGAGCGTGAAGTCAGGGGGTGATGACGGTGACGACGGCATGTCCTGCACCTTCCATTTCGGCCGCGCCGGCGAGTACCAGCGAGCGGGTGGTCACGTCGCTGTCGCTGTGGACAGCCATGGGCGGGCCGGCCAGGCCGCGGGCCTGGCGCAGCAGGTGGACGGGCTTGCCCCGCAGGGCGAGGCGGAACCAGCCGCCGGGCCGGTCCGCGACCCTGGCCAGGCACTGGAGCCGGACGGTGCCGTCGCCGTGGTAGCGCTGGAGGCCCTCCACGCACCAGACGAGTTCCACCGCGTCCGGGGGCACCTCGGCCCGGGGCCCGCCGAGTTCGAGCCGGGCCAGCGGCGGCGGGCCGAACCCGCCGGTGTCGTGGTCCCACACGGCCCGGCCGAGCGCGATGCCCTCGGTGAGCGGGGGCGGCGGGCAGATCCGGCCGCCGTCGACCAGGACGGTGGCCGCCGCCGGGTCGCCCCGGTCGTCCAGCCCCGACTCGGGCGGCGCCGACGGCAGATCGGTCAGGGTCAGCTGCGGCAGTATGCGCCGCCCCACCAGCCGGGCAGCGGTCGCGCGACCCCCGCGCGAGGTCAGCGAGAAGGCCGCACCGGCCACCAGCACCGCCGCCGCGGAGGGCCGCAGCAGCAGTGGCCGCTCGCGCCAGTCGTCCGGCGGGTCGGCCGGCACGAACGGCTCCGAGAGCGCCCCGAGTTCGCCCCAGGGCAGCGCCTCCACGAGCCCGGCCGGATCCCCCTGGCCGCTGGTGCCGAGCAGCACCGGACCGCCGGGGGTCTCGACGCGGGCCAGCAGCTCGGCCCGCCTCGACACCGGCAGGCCGTCGCCGTCACGCCACTCGTGGACCTGCGCCACCGCGCTCTGGAGTCCGGCGACGGCCGATGCCGTCCGTTCGGCCGCCTCGGTGAGCAGCAGCCCGGTCTCCTTGCCCGCGTCCTGGTCCGGCGACCCGGCGACCCGGCGGGAGCCGGTGACCCGGCCCTTCGCGTCCCGTTCGAGGCGCAGGGTGTCGAGCGAGACGGTCAGCCGCGCCGCGCCGCGGGTGGGCGTGACGATTCCGGAGGCACGTGTCCTGGTCTCAGCCACGGGCCACCGCCCGCAGCCCGACGAGTCCGGCCGGCAGCCGGAATCCGGCGTTGGCGAACGACACCGGCACCGGGTACTGCCCCAGCTTCCCGCAGCCTCCGGTGGCCCGCAGGTAGGCGGCGACCCGGTGCTCGTAGGGCCGCAGGCCCGCGAGCACCCGCGCTCCGTCACCGGTCACCGTCAGCGGGCCCAGCCGGGCGGTGCTGCCGTCGGCGCGGTGCAGCAGGGAGAACGGGGCGTGGAAGACGAAGGCGCCCGAGGCGATGTTCATCATGTCCAGCCGCAGCCCGTACGGGGCGATCCAGTCGCCCGAGGGCGGCTCCGGCTCGGCCGCGGGCTCGATCAGGGCCACGGTGTGGGTCATCCGGGGGATCGCCGGATGCCGGTAGCTCTGTTTGCGCCCGTGGCCCGTGCCGGGGCCGCCGCCGAGCAGGGCGGCGAGCGCCCGGTCGGTCATCGGCCGCCCCACCGTGCCCCGGTCGATCAGCCGCAGGGTGCGGCACGGGGTGCCCTCGTCGTCGAACGGACTGCGGTAGCCCGGCCCGTCGTGCGCACCGCCGTCGACCACCGACAGCCACGCGGGTGCGACCCGCCGCCCGGCGCGTGCCCCGAGGTAGCTCGTTCCGGACGCGACCACGTCGGCTTCCATCGGGTGCCCGACGATCTCGTGGAAGAACGCCCCGGCGAGACCGGGCAGCAGCACGAGGTCGGCGCCGTCCGGGAGTTCGGTGGCGAGCGGCAGTGCGAGGCGTTCGCGCACCGCGTCGGCCGTCCGCACGGCCGCGTCCCTCAGCCCGTCCGGGGCGGAGCCCGCGGGGGCGCACAGCAGCGACCGGGAGTGGACGGTGCCGTCGTCGCCGGTCAGCCTGGTCTCCAGGGTCGTGACGATCCGCTCCGTGGTGGCGACGCGGTCCGCGCTGCCGGCGGCGACGTGCTGCTGGGCCACACCCAGGGTCAGCTCCGCGCCGGTCTCGGCGGCGATCCCGGCGAGCTCGGCGCGCAGCTCGGGGGTCAGCTCGAACAGCGGCCGTTCCTGCACCTCGCGCAGCGCGTCGGCGGCCTCCGGGCCCGCTCCGGCGGCGCCCGAGGCCAGCAGGTCGTCGCCGTCGGCGAAGCGGTGCTCGGTGAAGCCCCGGTCGAGGTGCCGTTCGACGCTCATTCCGCGCACCGAGGTCCGCTCGGTGGAGACGGCGCCGTCCGGGAGCACGTCGGCCCGCATCCGCAGCGAGTGCTCGGCGAAGAGCGTGGTGTGCGTCATCGCGTGCTGCTCCCGTCGCTGTCGGTGCTGCCGTCGCTGTTCCTGCTGCCGCTGCTGCCGATGATCTGCATCCGCAGCTCGCTGGTGTAGCGCCGGCCCTCGCCGTCGCGCAGCCACAGCTCGTCCGGCCCCGGCGCCATCCGCTCCACGCCCAACTGCTCGGCGCCGCGCGCCACATGGCTGACCAGGTCGGCCGCGAGCGGTGAGGCCAGGTCGATCAGGTACGGCTTGCGCTCATGGGCGCTGCGGCAGAAGACGAACCGCGTTCCGGTCTCCCGGGCCAGCCTGCGCAGCGCGAGGAACCGCGCTTCGGGTTCCGGTGCCGCGAGCGCCGCGGTGGGCACCTGCCACCGGGACCGCTGCAGGACGACCGACCCCAGGGCCACTTCGGGCTGCGCGTCCTCGGTGGTGAAGGTGGGGTGGAGCACCTGCGGATGCGAGAGGGCGGCGATCGGGGCGTACTTGACGAAGTCGCTCAGCGGGACGTACGCGCTGACCGCCTTGCCGTCCGGATCGTGCAGGGTGACGTCGTGCGGCCCGATGCGGACGGTGAGGTCCTCCGGCTTCAGCAGCTCCGGCTGATCGTGGTCGGTCCAGGTCAGCGGGCGCATCGCGACCTCACGGCCGGGGAAGCGGTAGTAGCCCTTGTTGCGGCGCCCGAAGTCGAGGCCGACGACCGCGCCGTCCTGCGCCGCCGTCCAGGCGGCGGCGTCCGCGCCGAGCCGGTCCGGATCCGGGTGCATGGTGCCCAGCCAGCTGCGCACCAGCAGGTGGTGGTGGGCGCGGGAGAGGACGAGCGGGGCGGCGGCGCCGAGCCCGGAGGTGTCCGGCGCCGCGGGGCACAGGTCGATGACCGCGTACCGGTCGCCGTCCAGCGCCCCGGCCTCCTCGGTCAGCCGCTCGACCTCGGACCGCCAGTCGGCGCCGGGGTAGACGGGTGCGTGGGCTGCCTGGAAGGTGCTGGTCGAGTCGGACCGGCTCGCGGCCGCTCGGGTCGCGTACGTGAGGAGGTCCAACTCCGTGGTCGCCGGTGGCCCGGATCCGTCGCGGCCTTCGGCGCCCGCCCCTCCTGCGGTGCCGTCCGTGAAGGCGTCGCGCACCGCGGCCGCCGCCGCGCGCTGGGCGGCTTGCCCGTGCGCGGCGCACACCTCCATCACGGGGGCGAGCTGCCGCTCCCAGTCGCCGACCAGCCCGGCTCCGAGGGTCAGCGCGAAGGGCGACGCGCACTCCTCGAAGAACACGGCGCGGTCGGCGTACGCCGCACCAGCGCCCCGCCTGGCCGGCCTGCCCGTGAACTCGGTGAACCGCTCCTCCAGGGCGGCGACGGCGGCCGCCTTGCGCTCCAGCGGCACCTCCGCCAACTCGCCGATGAGGGAGGAGAGTTCGGCTGTCCGGTCGAGCCACAGCTCGCGGGCCGGCGAGGCGGGCAGCGCGGAGAGCTGGTCCCGCAGGGTCGCGAGGGGCTCCAGGTCGTAGTCGCCGCCGCCGAGGCCGATGGTGACGGCCTCCTCGGCCACCAGCCGCATCAGCGTCCTGGCCACGTCGCGGGCCGGCTGCCCGGCGGCGCGCACCACGTCGCGGAACACCGTTCCGTCCGGGGCCACGAGCGGCAGCAGCGGCTCCCGCGCCGCGTCACCACGTCCGGTGGAGTGGAACGCGAGATGCGGAAGGATCTTGGGGTCCCGGGCGATCGCCGTGGCCAGCGCACGCGCCGCCCAGTGCGAGAAGAACACCCGGCGGACGCGGGGCACGTCGTCGCGCAGTACGGCGCCCTCACCCTCGCCCACCGTGCCGTACGCCATGGGCCCGAAGAAGCTCACCGTCTCGTTCTTCGCGCAGAACCGCTGCACGTACGTGAACATCTGCCGGCGCACCCGGCGCCAGCGCGAGGTCAGCGGGCCTTCGTATGCCAGCAGCGGGAGCAGCATGTTGCGGTACGCGTCCGGGTTGGACAGGAACACGGCCTCGGAGACCCCCGGATCCGCCAGCAGGTCCCGCAGCCGCTTGCCGGCCTCGTCGTCGGCCTGCCGGCAGGCGAGCGCGTAGCGTTCCCAGGCGTCGGCCCAGGCGCTCACCGCCGGCCTCCACTGCGCCCCGCCGGACGCCGGCAGCTGCCGCGCCCGTCCGCGCAGCACGTCGGAGCGCAGCGACTCGGCGCGGGGCCCGCTGAACTGCGCCTCCACCAGTTCCAGGACGGTCCGCTCGCGGTCGAGCAGCTCGTCCGCGAGTTCCAGCAGGGAGTGGGGCGCGCCCAGCTCCTCCAGCCAGTCGAACGGCATTCCCGCATGGCGCAGGATGAACTCCCGCCCGATGCGCCACTGTCGGCTCACTGGCTCCTCCGCATCACGCCGGCCTGGACCAGCCGGTCGGTCAGTTTCCTTCGGGCACCGTCGCTGATCCGGTCCAGGACGGCGGTGTCGCCGGACGAGAGCCGCTCCACGACCGGCGTCAGCTTCGGATGCAGCCGGAACGCGCTGCCCGTCCGCAGGTTCACCACGAACGAACCCGGGCCCTGGCCGTCCGGGCCGGGCCCTTCCCCGGCCACGACGGCGGCCGACGGCTCCCACACCGCGGTCCCGTCCGGTGCGGCGAGCACGCAGCAGGCGAACCGGCCGGGGAACAGGTCGGCCACGGCACCGAGTTCGGCGTTGAGTGCGCCGATCGCCGCGGCGCGCGCCGCTTCGTCGAGCGTCCCGGGCCCGCTGAACCGGTCCCAGCGGGGCAGATCGTGCCCCGGGGCCGGGTGCCGGATCAGCGGCACGCCGCCCCAGGCCTGCGGTGCCGCACCGCCACCGGCCGTCGGCAGTCGGAACGGGCTGAGCCCCGCGAGCCGGGGGCCGGGCCCGGACAGCAGGCTCCGCGCCGTGCCGGTCGTCTCCTCGGCACCCACCCCGGGCGCCCCGACGAGCAGTTCGACCCGGAGCAGGGCCCCGTCCGCCCCGTCCACCGCGTCCGCAGCGTCCAGGACGGCCCGCAGATCGGTACGGCTGCCGTCCGCCCCCGTCACCTCGGCCCAGGACGCCAGCCGTGCCACGGTCAGCGCCGCGCCCCGGCACTCGCGCCACGCCCCGGCGGGCAGCGCCGCCGCCTCGTCCGGGGTCAGCCAGCCCGCCCAGGGGGCGCCGGCCTGCCAGTCGGCCGCGCGGCGGACCCAGCGGACCGGCGTGTCGTCCCCCGACCACTCCTTGCCCAGCCGCCAGGCCGGAGCCCAGTCGTCGAAGCCCGCCGCCGCCGAGAACGGGGCGAGCGCGCGCAGCGCCTCCCGGTGCGCGGTGGCGAAACGCCCGCACAGCACGACCCTTCCGGGGCCGAGCGCCTCCAGGAGCACCGCGGCCGCAGGGAGTTGCTGGTCGGTCTCGATCACCAGGTGCACCCGCCCGTCCGGGGCCGCCGCACGTGTCCACCGCGCCTCGGGCCCCAGCAGCTCGGTTCGCTGCGCGGCCAGCACCACATCGGCGCCGCACTCGGTGGTGCCGTCGACGAGTTCCACGTCGTCCGCGGCCAGCCGCAGGGCCGGATCGGCCTCGCCCGCCAGCCGCAGCGCCATGCCCATGGCGCGCAGCCGGCCCGCGCCATGGCCGCCCCGCGCGATGACCAGCGCGGTGACCCGTGCGGCGGCCCGCGCGAACAGCGCCCTGGTCCGGTCCTCCGCGGGGTCGCTCCCGCCGCGCCTGCCGAGGGCGTAGTCGTCGGCCAGCGCGGCGAGTGCCCCGGTGCCCGCGAGGCGTGCGACGAAGTGCGCGTTCACGTCGATCAGTTCGTCGTCCGGCCCGAGTTCCGGTTCCAGACTCGGATCGAACAGGGGAGGGAGCACCACCCGGCGCGTCACCGCTCACCACCGCCTCGCAGATACACACAGCGCAGCTCGGAGGCGAAGCGCAACTCCCCGTCCCGCAGCCAGGCGTCCTCGGGTGCGGGCAGCGTCTCGGACAGCAGGAGCTGTTCCGCCGTGCCCGCCAGCCGGGCCATGCCCTTGAGGAGTTCGGGGCTCGCGGTGTCCACGTACACCGGTTTGCGTTCGGCCGGTGACTTCGCGAAGAAGCGGTCGGGCAGGCCCCGTTCCCGGAGCAGCCGGGCCGAGGCGAGCAGCCGCTCGGCCTCCTGCCGGCTGCCGTGCGCCTCCAGCAGCGCCGCGCTCGGCAGCGCCCAGCGGCGCCGCGAGAACACCACGTTGCCCCAGCGCAGCCGCGGCACGTGCGGCAGGTCCGGCAGCACCGGGCGGCGGATCCGGGGCAGTGCCAGCGCGGTGTGCACGGCGGTGTCGAGCTCGCCGTTGTGGAACAGCAGGCTCCGGCCGGGGTGGGTTTCGCCGCGCAGGACGACCCGTTCGCCGTCGCTCTCCAGCCACAGCTGGTCCAGGCCGATCCGCTCCCGGTCCGCGCCGGCCCTGCCGCCCAGTTCGAGCACCACGCCGGGGAACTCCAGCGGCGGCAGCCCGGTCGTACGACGGGAGATCACGTTGACGGCCAGCTGGTCGCCCAGGGCCCTGCGCACCCCGGCGTCCCGCTCGGCGAGCAGCGCCGCGGCGTCCGGATGGAACTGCAGCGCCCACGGGGTGAGCAGCGCCGCGTCGTGGATGTCGCCGAGCACGAGCGGGGTCACCCCCGGCTCGTACCCGGCCAGGTCGGGCGCCGCGATCAGGACGTCGATGGAGCACAGCACCGGGGCGGCAGGCGGTGGCGGTGCGGCGAGCAGCCCCGCCACGTCGAGTTCGGCCCGGTCCGCGCCTTCGGCCTCGACCACCCGGCTCAGCTCGGCGCCGAGCTCTCCACCCGGCTCGATGGCGAGGTCCGCGCACTCCCGCAGCGCCCGCAGCAGCGGGATCCTTCCCGCTCCGAGCCGGGCCGCGACCGCCCGGTTGGTGCGTACGCGGGTCGCCTCGGCCTCGTGGGCCAGCAGGTCGAGCACCGGCGCGACGGCGTCGCACATGTCGCGGGCCAGCGGTCCACGGACCTCCAGCCCGGCCGTGCCGACGGCGGCCTCGTGGATGATGACCCGGTCGTTGTAGAAGCGTCCGCGTTCCGCCGAGCGGTCGGTGACGGGCAGCAGCGACTCCAGTTCGGCCTGGACGGTCAGTTTCCGCTCGGGCGGCGCCGACGGGTAGCCGTCGAGCAGTTCGAGCACCTTCACCAGCAGGGCCCGCACCCCGGCCGCGCGGGCGGCCGTCTCGGTGTCCGAGGCGTCGATGCGCTCCAGGGTCCAGCGCAGCGGGTCGACCACGGTCGCCGGCGGACACAGGGTGTGCGTCAGCGTCCCCTTCGCCACGGCGGCCGCGAACGCCTCCACCGCCTCCAGGGCACCGGCGCCGCACCCGGACGCGATCCCGGCCACCGTCCGTACGCCGTCGGCCTCCCGCAGCAGCGCCGCGCCGACGCCCGTACCGCGGGGCGGCCCCGTCATCGTCTTGCGCACCGGTGCCAGCCGCTCGGCCAGCGCCGGGTCGCCCAGCAGCAGGTCCTGCACGGCGTCGTTGACCCGGGCCGCGGTGTGCGCCTGGCGGACCCGGATCGCCGTGTGGCCCTCCCAGTCCAGCGCCGTGGCGGCGTCGGAGCCAGGGCTGAGCCTGCCGTAGTTGATGGGCCCGAAGAAGCTCATCGTCTCGCTCTTGGACGCCAGCCGCTGTGCGTAGGAGGCGAGTTGGCGCCGGATCCGGCCGCCGGTCGCACCCCGTGCGAGATCGCGGTGGACGGCGGGCGATGAGCAGACGATGGCGTCGTTGACCCGCGGATCGGTGCGGACGGCGGCGAGCGCCTCGTCGACCGCCGCCGTGTCGGCCTCGACGGTGGCGGCGAGCCGCTCCCGCACCGCGCTCACCCGCTCCGCCGCGGCGTTCCACTCGGCCAGCCAGTCGGCGGGCAGGTTGTCCGACGCGGGCAGCGGCCGCAGACCGCGCAACTTCGCCTGCTGGCCCCGGGACAGCCGCCCCGCCGGGTGCAGCCGTGACGCCACGTCGCCCGACCGGGCCTCCAGGGCGAACAGCTCCTCGATGAGCAGACGGGTCCGTTCGCAGGCCAGTCGCTCGACCATCTGCCAGGGGAACCCGGCGCTGCGCAGGACGACCGTGGGCAGCAGCTCCCAGCCGTGCCGCCGCGGCGCCGGCGCCGACTCCTGCGGCGACAGGTCGGATCGGTCGGACAGGTCGGATCGGTCGGACCGGTGGGATCGGTCGGATCGGTGGGATCGGTGGGTCATGACGATGCCCTCTTCATGGCGATCCGGAACTCCGAGGTCACGGGGGCCCCGCCGTGGCGCAGCCACAGCGCGTCCGGCGCAGGCCTCATCTCGGCCAGCGACACCGTCGCGCTGTCACCGGCCAGCACCATCGCCACCAGGGCGTCGACGGCCAGCGGACTGTCCAGGTCGATTCCGACCGGTTTCGGCTCGTGCGCGAGGGAGGCGAAGCAGAACCGGGGCACTCCGTGCCGGGCCCGCAGCGACTGGACGGCGAGGAAGGCGGCGGCGGGGTCGCGCGCCGCGTCGACCCCGAGGTCGGCCCGGTCGAACCACCAGCGCGCCCGCTGCACGAGCAGGTCCCCGACCACGATCCTCGGCGCGAAGTCCCCGATCCGCACCAGCGGCAGCCCCACTCCGGGTGCGGCGAAGGCCCGCAGGTGCACGTGGTCGTCCTCGCCGGCGTACAGGGTCAGTTCCCCGTCCGGGGTGCGCAGCCGGGGCGTGCCGTCCACCAGGACGACGCTCAGATCGGTCAGCGGCACGGTCCGCTCCCGGTCGTCGGTGGCCACCGAGGTGATCTCGATGAAGCGGCCCGGGAACCAGTCGGCCACCAGGCCCTTGTGGCGCCTGCGGCGGATCACCGTGGCCAGCCGCTCGGGGCCGCCCCACGGTTCGAGACCCGCCGCGAAGTCGCCCAGCATCCGGTCCTGTTCGTCGCTGAACAGCCCCTGTGAACCCCAGGCGAAGACGTACGGGTGCAGCTCGCCCAGCACCAGCAGTCCGCCGCCGTCCTCCCGGCTCTCCAGCATCAGGTCAGGGCTGACGAAACGGGGCCGGCCGGGCTCGGGCGCGAACCCCGCGAGCTCGGCGGGGGAGAGCCGGGCCTCCTGGCCCCGCACGGCGGATTCCACCAGTGCCGCGTAGTCCCGCTTGAACCCGATCAGTGGCCCGGCGAGCCGGTCCAGACCGCCCGCCTCGACCGAGGCGCGCATCCGGCGGATCAGCTCGTCGTACGGCATGGCGCCGCCGCCCGCCTCGCGCAGGATCCCCGCGCACAGCTCGGCCGCCGCGTGCTGCTGGAGCTCGCCGTAGCGGGCGGCCACGTCCAGCACCGGGCTGAGCTCGGACTCCCAGCGCCCGGCCACGTCGCCACCGACCACCACCGGGCTCTGGTCGCCCTTGGCGTCCAGGGACACCACCAGCCGGTCCGCGTACATCCGGCCGCCGGCGCGACGTGCGTCGACTTCGGTGAGCCGGGTGAAGCACTCCTCGACGCGCTCCAGCGCGGCCGCCCGGGCGCGGTGGCCGTCGGCCGCCGCGTAGGCGTCGCCCAGGTCGCGCAGTTCCCGCAGCCGCACCGGCCAGGCGGTGCCCTCCGCGTAGCGGTCGGCCCAGGAGACCAGCCAGTCCAGCGGCCGCGCCGCCGTGGACGGCGGCTCGGGCCAGAGCCGGACGGCCCCGGCCTGCCGCAGCCGGTCCAGGACCCGGCGCGTCTCCGCGAGGTCGAGCCCCGCCAGCGCCGCCAGTTCGACGGGGGAACGTCGCCCGTCGACGGCCTCGGCGAGCTGCCACCGCACCCCGGACAGGGTGATCCGGCGGCCGTCGGCGGACTGGATCGTCCCCGACGCCGTCCCCGGCACCTCGCCCGACCCCGGTGTCCCGCCCGGTGTCCCGCCCGGTGTCCCGCTCGGTGTCCTGCCCGGTGTCCTGCCCGGTGTCCTGCGGCAGGACGGCATCCAGGCCACGGGCGGGCGGTCCCGCACCTGCGGGTCCGTACCGATGAGCTTGGCCAGCTCGCACACCGCCCAGAACGCGGTCTGCGCCTCCAGGACGTGGTAGCCGCAGGCCGTCTCGGGGCCGAGGACGGTGCCCTCGGCCCCACGGTCGACCCGGCCGTGCACCAGCGGACCGAAGAAGCTGGTCGTCTCGTTCTTCGCGCCGAGCCGCTGGCCGTACAGGTAGACCCGGCGGTAGAAGGACCGGTCCTTGGCGCGGTTGCGGCCCGTCGCGCTGTCCTGCTGCTGCCAGCCGTCGACCCAGCGCACCGCCTCGGTGTGGAAAGACGGCGACAACTGGAGCAGGGCGTCGCACACCCGCTCGTCGCGGAGCAGGTCGCGGACCCGCTCCGGCCGCCGCAGCACCTCCTCACCCAGCGCGGCGGTCAGCCGCTCGCCCGCCTGCTGCTGAGCGGAGTGCGCCGCGCGGTAGCCGTCGACCGCCGATGCCACCGCCGACGCCACTGCCGATGCCACGTCGCCGCCGCGCGGGTCGGGTTCCACCGGCAGCCGGCGGCCCACCCGGCCGCGCAGCTTCGACAGTTCGCGCAGTCCGGCCCGGTCCCGCTCGCGGTCGGCGCCGGTGACGGACTTGGCGATCGCCTCCTGGAGCCGGGCGCGGCTCCGCTCGAACCGCGCCACCACCTCCCGGTACTCCGCGGCCGCGGCACCCGCCGGCCCGTCACCGAGAGCGGTCAGCAGGCCGATGCCGAAGCCCGCCCGCCGCAGCAGCAGCCGATCGTAGAGCTGCCACCTGGCCCGCTGTCCCGTCTCCCCCTGGGTCGCATGGTCGGTCATGGCCTCAGTCCTGAAAGTTGATCAGGTCGAACGGGCGGTTGAGCTTGGTCCGCGGCCTGGGCAGCAGCCCTTGCAGGTCACCGCCGTCGGCGACGGCCTTGGCGAGGGCGTCCGCCGCACCGGGACGGGTGAGGCTCAGCGGCGCCATGGCCGCCACCGACCCGGCCGCGGCCACGGAGCCGGTCGTCATCACCCGACCCGCCTGGGCCAGCGCGATGCGGTACGGGTCGCCCAGCAGCCGCGCCGCGGACTCGGCGCGCTCGTACTGCTCGGCGCCCGTCCTCGCGTCACCGCCGGAGGCGTGCAGCATGCCCAGTTCGAGACGCACCTCGGTCTCGTGGAAGCGGTCACCGAGCTCGGCCGCGTTCTCCAGCGTAGTGTCCAGGTCCGCCAGGGCGGCGTCCCGCTCGCCGACGAGCAGCCGCAGCCCGGCGCTGCGGTACGCGTGGTGCTTGCGGAAGCCCGCGTTCGACGAGCCGGCGGCCTGCTTGAACTTCTCCCAGGTCGCCAGGGCCGAGGCGTGCTTGCCCGCCTTCTCCTGGAGCACGCTGATGTTCGAGTACAGGTTGATCCGCAGATGCGCGGCACTGGCGTCGGTCAGACCCGCCATGCAGGCCAGCGCCTGCTTCTCGTGCTCGAAGGCCGCCCCGAGGCGCCGCTCCGCGAACAGGGTCAGCCCGCGCAGGTTGTGCAGCCAGCCGCGCTCGCGGCGTACGCTCTCGGCCTCGCCCGGACGTTCCCCGACGACCTCAAAGCCCTGCTCCACCTCGGCGACTGCCTCCGCCAGCCGGTTCTTGCGCTTGGACAGGGTGAGCGCGGAGTACAGGTGCGACTGGGCACGCAGCTCCGGGGAGAGGCCGGCGGCGTCCTCCCGGATGGCCCGGAAGCAGGCGAGGGCCGTGTCCTGGTCCCCGCGGAAGCCCGCCTGGATGCCGAGCACCTTGAGCAGGAAACCGCGTACGTCGGCGGTGCCGCGCAGGATCGCCGTCTCGAACTCGATGGCGTGGACGAGCTCCTCCTCGCGCTCCGCCTCGGCGAGCAGCCCGGGTATGCCCGACTCGGGGATGCCGGCGAGCAGCCCGATCGCCTCGTCGGCGACGACCGCCATGCCCTCCCAGTTCGTGGAGAAGAACGCCCGGCGGCAGTAGGCCAGCGCGGCGGCCACCCGGTCCACGGCGGAGCCCTCGGAGTCCCTTGCCCGCAGGAAGAGTTCGCCCTCCTCGGACACCGGCTCGAATCCGGCGTCGGGAGCCGTACCCAGGTCCACGGCCAGGTCGCCCTCGGTGACCGGCAGCCCCATGCGGCGCAGACAGCGCACCCGCTCCCCGCGGTAGTCGGCGTACCGGCCGACCGGCTCGCGCACGGACGTCGGTGCGTCCAGCAGCAGTTCGGCGCCCTCGACGAGCTGCGCGTGCTCGAAGGCCCGCATGAAACCGCGCAGCGAGGACAGGTCGGTGCCGCCCATCCCGCTGAGCAGCAGGGGCCTGCCCAACTGCGCGGTGCCCGTGCAGAGGGCGGTCGCGGCCACCGTCAGCACGCGGTAGACCTGCTCGCTCTCCCGGTGCAGCCGCCGCTCGGAGGGCGCGAGCGCGATCTCCTCCAGCGGCGCGGTGCCGGGCGCGGTCTCGGCGGGAAAGAGCTCCGCCCATTCGGACGGGTGCCCGGCCGCGAGGCCGGTGAAGTCGGCGCCCTCGGCACGCAGGGCGTCGATGCCCGCCCGCAGCCCCGTGTACGAGGCGGCCGGGCCGGTGTTCACGTCGACCAGGACGGAGTCGGTGGATGCGCGGCTCACCTCGGCCGCCCGCGTCACCATCGCGAGGGCTCGGTGGTGGCGAGGGCGAGCGGCGCGATCTTGTTCTCGACCTCGTCGAGGTCGAAGTCGACGTCGTCCAGCTCGTCCAGCGCGTCCAGTTCGGTGTCCTCGGCGGATTCCGTCCCGGCGGTCTCCGCCTGGGGGGTTTCCGCCTGGGGGGTTTCCGTCCCGGCGGTTTCCACCTCGGGGGCTTGCGCTTCGGGGGCTTCCGCTTCGAGGGCGAGAGCCTCGGCGGTCTCCTCCGGCTCTGTGGACTTCGCGGTGGACTTCGCGGTGTCTTCCATGGCGCGCTCCATTCGGAATCACGGTCGGACGTGGGAATGCGGATGCGAAGGATCCGGTGTCAGGGCAGCCGGAACCAAAGGGGTGGGCGGGGATCGTGACGGCGGACGTACGGGGGCGGCAGCGGTCGGAGGTAGGCCCCCGGACGCTCAGCCGGCCGGCGTGCGCATCCGGGCGAACTCGACCACTTGCCGTCCGACGGTGGCCAGTTGCGCGGTGAGATGCGGGTCGCCGGTGCTGCCGCCGGCGCTGTCGTCGGACGCCAGGGTGACGCTCTCCGTGTTGATGGCCACGCCCAGGGGAGTGGGCCAGCCCCTCAGGGCGTGCACGACGGAGCGCAGCCCCGCCAGCGTCGAAGCAGCCTGCGTCCCGCGTGCGGTGACGACACAGCCGACGGCGCGGCCGTGCAGATAGGGACGCGCGTCCTCACGCAGGTCCTCCAGGTAGTCGAGGGCGTTCTTCACCAGACCGGAAACGCCCCCGTGGTACGCGGGCGTGCCGATCACCAGGCCGTCGGCGAGGGCGACGGCCTCGACCAGCCGCCGGGCCGCCGGGGTGCGCAGTGACTCCCCCGGGGCGTAGAGCGGCAGTTGAAGTTCCTCGGCACCCAGCAGCAGGGTCCGGGCCCCCGCCGCCGCGGAGGCCGCGAGTACCGCCCGGACCGCCCGTTCCGTCGAGGAACCGGAGCGCACGGTGCCCCCGATGCCGACGATCAGGGGCCCGGCATCGGCTGGGGCACCAACACCGGGATTCTCCACCGAAAGAACGGAACCCTGGTTCGTCTCCAGCACGGTTACACCAATCTCCTTGACCGGTCGCGGTTTTCGGAGTCTAGACAGGGCGGTTATGCGCTGGTTATGAGCTGGTTATGCGTGGGTTATGCATTGGTTATGCATTGGTTACGCCTGGGCCGGAGGTCTGGTCCGCAGTGCGGGCGGGCGCGTCCTGGGTGCGCAGAACCCGGTCCAGGAGCCGCTGGGTGTCAGGGCTGACATCGATGTCCAGACCGTCCGACATCCGGGCCCGGCACAGCTTGTACCAGGACCTGGCCTGCGCTAACTGGCCCAGATCGCCGTGCACTTGGATCAGGGTCCGGTAGACGTCCTCCTGGTACGGGTCGATGTCCAGCGCGCGGCGGCACATGTCGATGACCTTCGGCAGCTCGCCCCGGTCCAGTGCCTCCTGGAGGAGGAAGTCCGCCGCTCCCAGCGCGAGGGACCGCACCCAGTCCCGCTGCTCCCTGGCCCAGTCGGCGGTCTCACCGGGCAGGAAGTCCCCGGTGTGGAGATCCAGCGCGCTGCGGTAGTACTCCGCGGCCGCGCGCGGATCACTTCGGGCCGCCGCCCGGTGCCCTTCGTTGCACAGCCGCTCCAGTTCCTCGAAGTCCAGCCAGGCGTCGTGGAGTTTGAGGGAGTACCCGTACTCGCTGCAGACGATCTCCGCGGCCGGCTGCTCCTCCGCGGCCTGCTGCCCGCTGAGTATCTGGTGCACCGCGTGCTTGGCGACCTTGAGGGAACTGGAGCCCGCCGACCGGGTGCGGTCGGGCCACAGCGCGGCGTGCAGTTCGTCGCGGTCGACCGTGCGGCCCCGGTTGATGAGGAGGTAAAGGAACAGTGTGCGCGCTTTGCCGGCCCGCCAGCGTCTGACCGGGAGTCCCCCCAAGTCCAGTGAAAAGCCGCCGAGGCAGCGTACGACGGCAAGCGTGGAAATCTCGGTCATGTTGGAAACCCTCCTTCTTCGTGGGGGTAACAGGATGCGAACACACTGGCGCGGTCGGTCGGGACAGGCCTGTGGGGGAGGCAACCCGGTCGACCGGTGGTACGACCGGGGTGAGGGCCGGTCGCCTTATCTGTGTTGACGTACGGGAACGTCGTGGCCGTTCGGAGAATGCCGGTCCGACGGACGGCGGGAAGCGGAGTCTCCGGTTCGACTCAGGGAATCGGCGGACGGCTTCCGGGGCTGGTTCACGGCCCTTCACGCGCGCGGGTCGGCCCGATCGGCCTGGCGTCGGTGCTCCGCCTCGGCTGCGACGCGACGGGAAGCCCTCGTCTCACCGGAAGGCGCTGATGGTGTACTCGCTCATGGTGAGGTGTCGCGGCGATTCGGACACGCCCTCACGCGATTCGGCCGGTTTTCCGCGAACTTCGGCGCTCTTTCCGACCTCGTCGATCGGCGGCTTCACGAAGTCGATTCCGAGAAGGCGCCGCCGGCCGCCGAACCCGGGTCTGTGTACGCACGATCGGCGCGCTGATTCCGCCGACACGTCCCACCCCATGGCGGCGGCGGAGGCCCGGGCCGGTGTGACGAGCGAGAGCCCGGCGGTCGCCGGAGCGGCGGCGACCAGGGCTCCAAGTAGCGTGCGCGGCATGATGTACGTTCTCCAGAGTTGCCTGCCGGGCACCGTCCGGCCGCCCGAGTCAGGAAGATCAGGAATGACTCTGGCTCCTGGCAATAAACAAGCAATGAACAGCAGATACGGCCCCGGCACCCGCCCGTTTCGACTCGCCGGGTGAACGAACTACACCACCCCGAAGCCCGAATCAAACCCGCCCGCCGTTCGCCCCCGTACGATCACGCGCCACGACGCTCCAGCACACCCCCCGAAGGATGAACCCTCGCCGCCCCGCCCCGACACCCACACGCCGAAGCGCCCCACACCCGCCTCTACCACCCCGCCCGCCTACGGCGCCGCGCCCCGCCCCGGGAACGGCCGCATGCCTGGTCCCCGTCACACCGGTCGGGCCATCCCTGCGGGTGCGGGGAGGAGTCGACACGGCGTTGGGCGTCGCCGGGGTGCTGCGGCTGACCCCCGCGGGTGCGGGGAGAACCGGTGGCGGTGGCGTTCGACGAACGTTGCGATCGGCTGACCCCCGCGGGTGCGGGGAGAACCCTTCGCGACCTGGGACGTTGTGGCGGCTTTGCCATTTCTTTGCGTGGCTTGGCGCGTTGTTGTGGGGACGTCTCAACGTCGCTGGCGAGGTGTTGAGGTGTCAAAGGGCTTGCGAATCATCCCACGTGTCGGTGACGTGCGGGGCCGATCGCCCTATACGTACGGTTCGCTGCCGCCGGGCCCGCGGACCGCCCAGTTTCGTAAGCGCTGGGAGGTGTGGACTGCGCCTGCTGGGCCGAGTGGGATCCGGGCGCAGCGGGTGCGCGAGGCCGTGGAGGAGGTGACGTGAGGTGCGCGGAACCAGGGTTGGCGTGGGTCCGATCGGGAACAGTTCGTGCTTCCCGTGGCGGTTTCGGAAGTGGTTGTTGCGGCTGGCGCCTTCGGCAGGTGGGCCGGCTGTGCGCCAGGCGTGGTGAAAGGATCTGTCCGGGCCGCCACCGCCTCCTCACCTCCCTCGGGGGCCGCACCCAGTCCCCCCCCACAGGACCTTGACGCAGCCGCCGCCCTCTGCCGCTCCCTGCTCGCCGAACTCCGTGTCCTGGTCGTCCTCGACAACGTCGCCACGGTCAGCCAGGTTCGCCCCCTGCTACCCGGCAGCGCCAGCAGCCGGATAGTCGTTGTCAGCCGCAGCCGGCTCTCCGGCCTCGCCGTGTGCGACGGCGCCCGCCGCCTCATCCCCGGCACCTTGCCGGAGCCTGAAGCCGTCGCCCTGCTGCGCACCGTCACCGCGGGTCACCGGCCGTAGGGCGACCCCGCCCAGCTCGCCGAACTCGCCCGGGTCTGGGCCAAACTGTCCCTGTCCCTGTCCCTGGTCCTGCACATCGCGGTCGAACGCGCCGCCGGCCTGCCCCACAGGGGACTGGACGAGCTGATCTCCGACCTGCGCTACGAATCCGCCCTGTGGGACGCCCCGAGCGTGGAGACGACGAGGACGCCGACGCCGTCCGCCCTTCGGCAACTCGACTGCCACGGCGCCACCCCCGAACGCCTGCGCGTCATCGCCCCTTCCGCGCCCTCGGCCGCGAAGCCCGCGGAACCTGCCGCAGCCTCAGCGCCTGGACCACCGACCTCCTCGACGTCGCCGCCAGCCGCGTCAAACGCCGCTTTTACGTCATCGGCGACCGCGCGCCCCACGTCGGTGTCCTCGCCGCCGAACTCCCCGCCTGCCACCATTCACGCCCGCGGCACCTGGCCCCGCGACGACCCCGGACAGGCGGATGCACCCGGGTAGACCGTTCGGCGGCGCCGTCCGGAGCGCGGGAGATTTGTCGGACGACGGGCGGTCTGAAGCTGCCATCGTCGAGAAGCGGTGAAACGAACTGACTTGTCAAACCGGCCCGGGCGAGCTGGCAGGCCTCGTCAGGTGATCCGAGCGGCCCTGAACCCGGGGAGGCGCCGTCGGTCGAGGCCGCCCCTGGGCTCTGCTCAACTGTGGCTGCCTGTGGGTCAGTTGTCGCCCAGGTCGTAGGCCGCGGTGACGGGCGCGTGGTCGGACCAGCGCTCGGTGTGGGTGGCGGCGCGTTCGACGCGGGCGTCGGTGGCGCGGGCGGCGAGGCCCGGGGTGGCGACCTGGAGGTCGATGCGCCAGCCGGAGTCGTTGTCGAAGGCGCGGCCGCGGTAGGACCACCAGGAGTAGGGGCCGGTGCGGTCGGGGTGGAGGGTGCGGACGACGTCGACGTAGCCGGCTTCGTCGTAGACGCGGGAGAGCCAGGCGCGTTCTTCGGGGAGGAAGCCGGCGGACTTCTGGTTGGCCTTCCAGTTCTTGAGGTCTTCGGGGCGGTGGGCGATGTTCCAGTCGCCGCAGACGACGACCTCGCGGCCGTCGGCGGCGGCGCGGGTGCGGAGGGCGGTGAGGTGGACGAGGAATTCCGCCATGAAGCGTTCCTTCTCGTCCTGGCGTTCGGTGCCGACCTCGCCGGAGGGGAGGTAGAGGCTGGCGACGGTCAGCCCCGGCAGGTCGATCTCGACGTACCTGCCCGTGTTGTCGAACTCCTCGGACCCGAATCCGATGACGGTCCGCTGCGGCTCCTGGCGGGACAGGACGGCGACGCCGGCCCGGCCCTTGGCGACGGAGGGGGCCCAGACCGCGTGCCAGCCGTCGAGGTCGCGCAGTTCGACGGGCAGTTGCTCCGGCTCGGAGCGCACCTCCTGGAGGCAGACCACGTCCGCCTCGGTGCCGGCCAGCCACTCGACGAAGCCCTTCTTGGCCGCCGCCCGGATTCCGTTCACGTTCACACTCGTCACCACGATCACCCGGGCAGCCTACCGAGTGCCGGGGCCTGCGCCGAAGCGTGACGCGCGCCGCCGCGGGATGACGTGAACGCGGCATGAATGTGTGCGACAGTCGCACCAAGCCGCGCCATTGGTCTTGACCATCTCCGGACGATGCCCCTAGGGTCGCTTACTGCAAAGACCTTTAATAAAGAAGGACGGATAAAAGCCCGCTCTCCCACCTGCCGCATCCGCGGACAGCGGGCCCGGGATCCGCCCTCCTTACCGCAGGGTGGACGAAGCAGGGTGGAGGACACGGTGGGGACGACTGGACAGCTTTCGGCGGTGCCGGAACCGAAGTACTGGCACCTGCGTACGGTGCTGCTGCGGGCCATCGACTCGGAGTTCTCCACCGGCCAGGTCCTGCCCAACGAGCGCGAGCTCTCCGCCCGCTTCGGAGTCGCCCGGGCGACCCTGCGGCAGGCCCTCGACCAGCTGGAGCTGGAGGGTCGCCTGGTGCGTCGCCGGGGGATCGGCACCCTGATCGCCGCCCCGCGGGTCGGCGTCCCGGTCAACCGGCAGGAGGAGGGCTGGCCCGGCGTCGGCCGCAGCCACGCCTGGAGGACGGTCGACTGCACCACCGCCCCCGCCCCGGCGCAGCTGGCCAAGGGCCTCGGCATCGCCGAGGGCGCCACCGTGCACACGGTCCGCCGGGTTCGCCTGGTGGAGGGCCGGGCGGTGGCCACCGAGTCGCTGCACGTGCCGGCCGCCGCGCTGCCGCACCTGCCCGGCTTCCGGGCCGAGAGCGACCGGGCCCGCTCGGTGCTGCGCCAGCTGGAGCGGCTGGAGGTGGACGGCGAGTCCCGCGCGGTCGAGCTGGGTGTCGCCGAGGCCGACGAGGCCGCCCTGCTGGAGCGCCCGCCCGGTTCGCCGGTGCTGGTGATGACCACCCAGTACGCGTCGGCCGGCCGCCTGGTGGCGCTCGCCGTCGCCACCTACCGGGCCGACACCTGCAAGCTGACCTTCGGCTCGACCGGGCTGGTCGAGGTCACCCCGGTCGGCGCTGCGGCCGAGGTCCGCACCGCCTCCTGAACCACTTTTCCGACACCCTCAGACCGAGGCCCGAACGCCCAACTGGCGTCCGGGCCTCGGCCGTTGTGTGGGCGGAGTGGTCCGGGCGGAGCTGGGTCCGGATCGCTGCCCGGGCGGAGCTGGGTCCGGACCGCCGCCCCGGGTTCAACCCAGGGCGGGGCGGTCCGGGGCCGTCAGGCGCGGCCGTTGCCGGTGGTCGGCGGGTCGACGGCGAACAGCTGGTCCTCGACGTGGTCGAGGGCGACGCGGAGCGCGCCCATCGCCACGACCTCGGAGCCGAGCGCGGCGAGCGCCACCTCGGGCGCGCGGAGGGTGAACTGGGCGAGGCGCTCGCGCAGCGGCTCCAGGACGCCGTCGAGGCCGGCCGCCCAGCCGCCGATCACGACGAGCTGCGGGTCGATGGCGAGGACGAGCGCGGCGACGCCCTGGACCAGGCGGGTGAGGAAGCGGTCCATGGCGACCTTCGCGACCTCGTCGCCCTCCCTGGCGAGCCGCAGGACGCGGGCGACGGCGGCCTCGTCGAGCGGGTTGAGCGGCTTGCCGGTGGTGGAGAGGAGCCGCTCGGGGGTGACCTCCTGGCCGAGCAGGTGGAGGGCGCCGATCTCGCCGGCCGCCCCGCCGTAGCCGCGGTGCAGCCTGCCGTTGATGAGGGAGCCGGCGCCGGGGCTGAGGCCTGCCATGACGAAGACGACGTCACCGGCGCCGACCGCCGCGCCCTGCCAGTGTTCGGCGATGGCGGCGAGGTTGGCGTCGTTCTCGATCAGGACGGGGCAGCGGAAGGAGCGCCGAAGCCGGGCGCCGAGGTCGAGGCCGGTCCAGCCGGGCATGGCGGTGCCGAGTTGGATGGTGCCGTCGCGGTCGACGATGCCGGGGGTGCCGATGCCGACGGCCCAGAGGTTGTCGCGGGAGATGCCGGCCTTGCGCAGGACCTCGGCGACGGCGGTGCGGACGGCGGCGAGCCGGTCCTCGGCGTCCAGGGTCTCGTCGACCGGCTTGAAGTGACTGCCCACCACCTCGCCGGTGAGGTCGGCGAGGATGACGTGGATGTCGTGCACGCCGACCTCGATGCCGAGGATGTGTCCGGCCTCGGCGCGGAAGCGGAACCAGCGGGCCGGTCGGCCGCGCCGGCCGGTGCCGGGCTGGCCGTCCTCCTTGGGCTGGTCGACCTCGGCGACCAGCCCGGTTTCGACCAGACCCTCGATGACGCCCTCGACGGTCGGGCGGGAGAGCCCGGTCTCGCCGACGAGCTGGGTGAGGGTCACGGAGTGGCCGGTCCGCAGCGCCCGAAGCGTGACCGCCGCGTTGATCCGCCGCAGCAGCGAGGAGTCTCCTCCGGTGAGCCGATCCGCCAATGCGATGCCCTTCGCCGTTCGCGCGACTGCCCTGGCGCGCGGTGTCGAGTGCGCGGTGCCCACCGAATGGCCCGCGGGGGTGTGCCACCCCCGGAACGCGGCACGGCGGCGCGGGGCCGCCTGCGCCAGGGCCGGAGGACAAGCGGAGCCTACCCGGGGGTGGGCCCGCTGGGCGAGAATCCTTGCAGCTCATCCCGGCTTCGGTATCGAAATGGTACGCATCGGGTGGTGGTGCACGACCCGGGCTTCACGGCCCGGCCACGGCCCGGCCACGGGCCGCCCGCCGCCGGGCCGCCGGGACCGTACCGACCAGCGGGAACGGGCGGAGAACAGCGAGCCGAGGCTCAGCCGGGAGCCGGCCGACAGGGCGCTGAGCACGGAGCCGGCCGCCACGGGGGAGTCGGGCATGGCCCGATGGTAGCGGCGGCTCAGGGCATCCGCGCCGCGAACAGCCGCTGCCCGAGCAGTCCCATCGGGTGCCCGTCCTCGGGCAGCGCGAGGACGGTCGGGCAGCCGGCGGAGGTGAGGGCGGCCCGCCAGCGCTCGGCGGGGAGCGCCGGGAAGGCGGGGAAGCCGGGGGCAGCGGCGGACACCGGGAAGGTGGGAGCGGCAGGGTGGACAGGGGAGGCGGGGAAGGCCGGGGGGTCGGTGCGGGCCTCGGCGTCCCCCGTGATCAGCAGGTCGAGCTGTTCGCCGGTGGGCGCGAGCAGCAGCAGGTGCCCACCGGGCGCGAGCAGGTCGACCAGCTCCGGGACGACGGTGTCCGGGTGGCCGGTCACGGTGGCGACGACGAGGTCGTAGCGGCCGCCGTCGGGCAGCTGGTGGTGGTCGGCGCCGGGGCGGGGCCGGGTGGCGAGGGCCCGGGCGACGGTGGAGTCGGCGTCGTCCTGGCCGAGTTCGAGGATGCGCAGCGGCTGCGGCCCGGCGTGGGTCTCGGCGATGCCGCGGACCAGCGCGCCGAGGGCGGCGCCGAGGTAGCCGCGGGCGGCCGTCCAGCGGATCGGGGCGGCGGCCGGGCGGGGGGCCTCCTCGCCGGTGATCAGCCGGGGCAGCCGTAGTGCGCCGCGCCGGATCCGGTCCAGGGCGGAGACCGGGCCGAGTCCGTCGTTCCAGGCCTCGACGGCGGGCCGCCAGGCCTCCCGGACCTCGGCCGCGGTGAGCTCGGGTTGGCCGTAGTGGACGTCGCCGTGCCGGGTGATCAGGCCGTGCCGGGTGAGGGCGTCGAGCCAGCGGCCGACCCGGGGCCGCTGGGCGGGGGTGACGAGGGCGGCGGCGACGATCTCGGCCTCGGTGTGTCCGCGCCCGGGGTCGGTGAGGACGCCGCTCTGCTGGAGGGTCAGCAGCAGCGCGGACAGTACGGCGTGGTCGAGGTGGGTGCCGAAGGCCTGGACCTGTTCGGCGGTGACGCCTATGGCGTGCTTCCAGGCGATGGCGTCGGCGGCGTCGGCGGCGGTGCGCAGTCGCCGGTCGGCGGCTTCGGCGTGGCTGTGCGGGGCGCGGACGTGGGCGAGGACGGCGCCGAGCGCGTCGACGGCGGTGTACACGTCGTCCTGTCGGGGTTCGGGGCCGACGTGCAGGACGAGCCGCAGGGCGCCGAGGTCGTGGTCGGCCAGGTCGGGGCGGCGGCTGAGGCGCCACAGCAGGGTGGAGGGCAGGCTGAGGTGGGTGGCGGCGCTGGCGGCGAGGTCGACGAGCTGCCGCTCGGGGTCCTGCCGGGGGTCGCCGCAGTGGACGGTGCCGCCGGCGAGCAGGGTGGCGAGGGCGAGTTCGACGGCGAGGTCGGTGGCGGGGTGGAGCACGGTGTGCCGGATGGGCGGCGGGCCGAGGACGCCCGCCCAGTGCCGCAGCCGCTGTTCGGCGGTGCGGGCGGCGGAGGGCGGCAGCGCGGCGTGGGCGGCGACGCGCTGGGCGAGGGCCCGGGGCAGGCCGCCCGGCGGGGAGACGCCGAGCAGCAGGCCGATGCCGCTGATCGCGCGCCCGTCGGCGACGACGGCGGGTCGGTCGCCGAGTTCGCGCAGCGCGTTGACCAGGGCTGGAGTCGTGGGCACGGTGATCACTCCGGGGTGCGGGGGAGAAGCCGCACTACTGAACCACGCGGTCGGGCCGGGTGATGCCGTGCACGGGTCAAACTTCTGTAATGATTTTCATATCGGACAGCCAAGGTGGGTGTCCGATCTCCACCCGAAGTGGTCGGAACTTCACATTCCGGATCCGGTGTGCGACCCCTTGACAGTCGGTGCGGGCGCTGGGTTACTTGGCGTGGGGGTCGTCCTGACCGAACGATCGGTCGGTGCGCCCGTCCTGGCCGACCTGCGGAGGAGCGACGATGACCGGCAGCGCACCCGCCCCGCGCCCGTACGGCGATGAGCCCGCCTACGGCGAAGCGCCCGTTTACGGTGAAGCGCCCGCCTGCGGCGAAGTGCCCGCCCGGCGCCTGGGTGAGCCGATCCCGCCCGCGCTGCTGGACGCCGGCGAGCGGATGGGCGTTGACGAGCTGCGCGCCCACCAGCTCACCCGTCTCCGGGCCACCCTGCGCCACGCGTACGACAACGTCGAGCTGTACCGCCGCAAGTTCGACGCGGCCGGCGTCGGCCCCGAGGACTGTCGCACCCTGGCCGACCTCGCCCGCTTCCCCTTCACCACCAAGGCCGACCTGCGCGAGGGCTACCCGTTCGGCATGTTCGCCGTCCCGATGGAGCGGGTCCGCCGGCTCCACGCCTCCAGCGGCACCACCGGGCGCCCGACCGTCGTCGGCTACACCGAGCACGACCTCTCGATGTGGGCCGACGTGGTCGCCCGGTCGATCCGCGCGGCCGGCGGCAGGCCCGGGCACAAGGTGCACATCGCGTACGGCTACGGGCTGTTCACCGGCGGCCTGGGCGCGCACTACGGCGCCGAGCGGGCCGGTTGCACCGTCATCCCGGCCTCCGGCGGCATGACTGCCCGGCAGGTGCAGCTGATCCAGGACTTCCGTCCCGAGATCATCATGGTCACCCCCTCCTACCTGCTCACCCTGCTCGACGAGTTCGAGAAGCAGGGCGTCGACCCGCGCAGCACCTCGCTGCGCATCGGCATCTTCGGTGCCGAGCCGTGGACGGAGGAGATGCGGCGCGAGATCGAGGACCGGCTCGACCTGCACGCCGTCGACATCTACGGCCTCTCCGAGGTGGTCGGCCCCGGCGTCGCGCAGGAGTGCGTGGAGACCAAGGACGGGCTGCACATCTGGGAGGACCACTTCTACCCGGAGATCGTGGACCCGTTCACCGACCAGGTGCTGCCCGACGGTGCGAGCGGCGAACTGGTCTTCACCTCGCTCACCAAGGAGGCGCTGCCGGTCATCCGCTACCGCACCCGCGACCTCAGCCGGCTGCTGCCCGGCACCGCGCGCCCGGCCTTCCGACGGATGGAGAAGGTCACCGGGCGCAGCGACGACATGATCATCCTGCGCGGGGTGAACGTCTTCCCGACCCAGATCGAGGAGGTCCTGCTGCGGACCCCGGGCGTCGCGCCGCACTTCCAGCTGCGGCTCACCCGGCAGGGGCGGCTGGACCGCATGACCGTCCGGGTCGAGGCGCGGCCGGACGCCCCGGCCGAGCAGCGGGCGGCGGCGAGGGAGGCGATCGTCCGGGGGGTGAAGGACGGGGTGGGCGTCACGGTCGCGGTCGAGGTGGTGGAGCCGTACGCGCTGGAGCGTTCGGTCGGGAAGATCCGGCGGGTGGTCGACGAACGGGGGTGAGGCCGACGGGGGGCCCGCAGCCCTGGGGCCTGCCGGAGGCGTAGGGCTGTCCGGGGGGATGCCCTACGCCTCCGGCGTCTATCGCCGTCCCGCCGTCCCGCCGTCCCGCCGTCCCCCGGCCGCTGCCTGCCGTCCCGCCAGCCTCCGCCTCGCGGGCGCCTTTTGACGGACGCCTTTTGACGGACACCCGCCGACGGAAGCTTGAGACCCATTCGGCGCACCGGGATCGTGGTCGCGGCCGAAGGTTCCCAGACTCGAACGAAAGAGGGGTGGACCCAACCAATCGGAAAGGCATCCTCATGAGCATCGGGCTGCGCCGCGTCCTCGCGGTGACCGCAGCGATTTCCCTCGGCCTGGGCGCGGCGTCCTGCGACAGCGCGTTGCAGTCGTCCAGCGGCGGCTCCGGCGGCGGCCCGGCGCCCCTCCCAGCTGCGGCCGGGAGGGGCGCCGGGCGGATAGCCCTGCTGCTGCCGGAGGCCACGACGACCCGCTACGAGCAGTTCGACCGGCCGCTGATCGAGAAGAAGATCAAGGAGCTGGCGCCGGACGCGCAGATCGACTACTACAACGCCGGCCAGGACACCGCCGTCCAGCAGACCCAGATCGACGCCGCCGTGAAGAAGGGCGCCAAGGTGCTGATCCTGGACGCGGTGGACGCCAAGTCGATCCAGGCGTCGATCCAGAAGGCGCACGACGCGGGCGTCAAGGTGGTCGCCTACGACCGCCTCGCCCAGGGGCCGGTCGACGCCTACGTGTCCTTCGACAACCGCAAGGTCGTCGAACTGCGGGGCCAGGCCGCGGCGGCGGTGGACGGCACGGCGGACGGCGGCGAGACGATCACGACCAACGGCTCGCCCACCGATCCCAACGCGGCCGATCCCAACACGGCTGACCCGAACGCGGCTGACCCGAACGCGGCTGACCCGAACGCTGCCGCACCCAGCGCGGTCGACTCCAGCGCGTCCGGTTCCGAGGTGTCGGGCCGGAGTGTCCCGCTGACCGGCCAGGACTTCCAACTCGACGGCGTGCAAAGGATCCTGGCGGGCGCCCAGGCCATGTCGGTCTACAAGCCCTTCAAGTCGGAGGCCGACGTGGCCGCGCAACTGGCCGTCGACCTGGCCTACGGCCAGGAAATCGGCGGTGCCCTCGTGCCGACCACGGTGACCAGCGGCAGCAGCGACAAGGTGCCGGCCGGCCTGATCGCCCCGGTCGCGCTCACCAAGGACAACATCAAGGCCACCGTGGTCGCCGACGGCCTCTTCACCGTCGCCCAGATCTGCACGCCGGACTACGCCGCCGCCTGTTCCGCGGCCGGCCTCCAGTAGCTGCGGCGGGCGTGAGCACCCCCGCGCGGGCCCTATGCTGCGGAGATGCCGAGTGAGCTGCGCACTCTCAAGCCGGAGACCGATCAGCCGGATCCCCACCAGTCGGAGGCCGATCAGTCGGAGGCCGACCTCGCCTTCATCCGGCGCGAGACCGAGCTGAAGCCCGTCCCGTTCGTCCCCGAGGTCGGCCTGCACATGGCCGAGGACGCGATCACCCTGTGGGAGACCACCGAGCGGGCACGGGGGGAGGTCGGACTGCCGCCGCCGTTCTGGGCGTTCGCCTGGGCGGGCGGGGTGGCCGTCGCCCGCCACGTGCTGGACCACCCCGAGCTGGTGGCCGGGCGGGCGGTGCTCGACGTGGCCGCCGGGGGCGGGGTGGTCAGCGTCGCGGCCGCGCTGAGCGGCGCCGCGTCCGTGCGTGCCGCCGAGATCGACGCCTACGCGGTGGCCGCCATCGGCCTCAACGCCGAGGCCAACGGCGTGCGCGTGGAGGCCGCGCTGGTGGACCTGGTGGACGGCGACGGCGCCCCGGCCGACGTGGTGCTCGCCGGCGACGTCTTCTACGAACGGGCCATGGCCGCCCGCTTCCTGCCCTTCCTGGAACGGGCCGCCGCGCGCGGCGCCACCGTCATCGTCGGCGACCCCGGCCGGGCCTACCTGCCCCGGGAGCGGTTCACCGCGCTCGCCGCCTACCAGGTGCCGGTCGTCGCCGACCTGGAGGACACCGCCGTCAAGACCACCACGGTGTGGCGGCTGGGCTGACGGCCCGTCCGTCCAGGCTGCGGAATTCCCGGCCGTCGGGCGGAACCGCCTGCTAGACAGGCCGCCATGACCGAAGAGATCGCCCCGCGCACCGCTGCCCCCGACGGGATCGCCCTGCGCACCGCCACCCCCGACGAGATTCCCGCCCTGCTCGCCCTCTGGGCCCGGGCGGCGAAGGGCGCCAGCATCACGGACGACGCCCCGGGCGTGGCCGCGCTGCTCGCCCGGGATCCGGAGTGCCTGATCGTCGCCACCCCGGCGGGCGACCCGGCCGCCGTCCTCGGCACCGTGATCGCCGGCTGGGACGGCTGGCGCTGTCACCTCTACCGGCTCGCCGTCGACCCCGACCACCGCCGCCGGGGCATCGGCGCCGCCCTGCTCGCCGCCGCCGAGGAGCGCTTCGCCGCGCTCGGCGGCCGACGCGCGGACGCCATGGTGCTGGACGACAACGCCCTCGGCCACCGCACCTGGGCGTCCGCCGGTTACCGCCCCGAACCGCAGTGGAGCCGCTGGGCCAAGCCGCTGACCGCCTGATCCCGCCCCCGTCCGTGGACGCCGTCCAGCGGGTGGGGACGGCGCTGGGGAAGCTGAAGTAGCCGCAGCCCGCCGGGACGTGCCCCGGCGGCGGGAGGGCGCGCGACGGCCGGATACCGTGGGACGTATGCGAATGCCGAGGCGGTGGTTCCGTCGGCCGGACCACGGCGAGGAGGCCTTCCAGGACGGGCTCCAGAGGTCGCTGGAGCGGTTCCACGGCGACCTGCTGAACTACCCCGCCGACGGGCCCTGGGACGAAGTCGCCTACTGGGACCCGCTGTCGGCCGTCCGGCTCTCCGGCGGCGGGGTCGGTGACGGGCGCTGGGAGGACCGGAGCCGGCTGGGCGTGCCCGGACCGTTCTACGCCGGTATGACGGACACCGGCCTCAACGGGCCGTTCTACCTGCCCGCGCACGTCCTCTCCGGCGAGGAGCACTGCGAGTTCGTCTACCGCCAGCCTGGCGGACTCCGGGAGTTGGCGGCCCTCGTCGGGGTCGCCCAGATGGAGCCGATCGGCGGCTTCAACTGCGACGGCGACGACTACTGGACGCCGGAGACCGTCCGGGCGTGGTGGCACGGGCGGGACGCCGTCCGGGAGTGGATCGCCGCCGAACTGGCCGACACCGACGGGCGCAACGACCCCGAGGCGTTGCGCGGGTACGCGGCGTACCTGGACGACGGGCTGGAGGACTACCTGCGGGGCTACGTCTTCTGGTTGACCGAGGGGCGCGAGCCGGGGCTCGACGAACCGCTGCCGACACTCTGACGCCTCACGCTCTGCACGCGGCACTGCGACGTGCGGCACCCGGGCGTTCCCGGGTGCCGCAGCTGTCGTTCCGGGGGCTCAGCCTCGCAGTTCGGCGAGCCAGGCCTCGACCTCGGTGGAGGTGCGGGGGAGGCCGGCCGAGAGGTTCTCGTTGCCGTCCTCGGTGACCAGGATGTCGTCCTCGATCCGGACGCCGGTGCCGCGGTACTCCTCGGGCACCGTCAGGTCGTTCTGCTGGAAGTAGATGCCCGGCTCGACGGTGAGCACCATGCCCGGCTTCAGCGGGCCGTCGACGTGCTCCTCGGTGCGCGAGTGGGCGCAGTCGTGGACGTCGAGGCCGAGCATGTGGCCGGTGCCGGCCAGGGTGAAGCGGCGGTGCAGGCCCAGCTCGTACACCTTGTCGGCGGTGAGGTCGCCGAACAGGCCCCAGGAGGTGAGGTGTTCGGCGAGCTCGCGCTGGGCGGCGTGGTGGAAGTCGCGGAAGTCGGCGCCGGGCTTCACCGCGGCGATGCCGGCTTCCTGTGCTGCGAACACCGCGTCGTAGACCTTGCGTTGCAGGTCGGTGAAGCGGCCGCTGACCGGGAGGGTGCGGGTGACGTCGGCGGTGTACAGGCGGTTGGTCTCCACGCCGGCGTCGAGCAGCAGGAGGTCGCCGGGCTTGGCGTGGCCGTTGTTGCGCACCCAGTGCAGGGTGGTGGCGTGCGGGCCGGCCGCGGCGATGGTGCCGTAGCCGATGTCGTTGCCCTCGATCCGGGCCCGGACGAAGAAGGTGCCCTCGATCAGCCGCTCGGGGGTCTCGGTGTCGGTGCCGAGGATGCGCACCACGTCCTCGAAGCCGCGGGCGGTGGCCTCGCAGGCGAAGCGCAGCTCGGCGATCTCGAACTCGTCCTTGACCAGGCGCTGGCCGGACAGGAAGACCTCGAACTCCGCGTCCTGCTCGGCGACGGCCCGGCCCTGGAGGGACTGCTCCACGCCCGCGTCGTGGCGGCGCAGCACGCGCACCGGGCCGGTGGCCGCGCGCAGATCGGCGTGGACGGTGCGGACGTCCCGGCAGGGCAGGCCGAGCAGGCGCTCGCTCTCGGTCAGGCTGTTGCGGCGGCCGTCCCACAGCTCGCCGTGGTTGTCCAGCCAGAATTCGCCGTTGTCGGTCCGGGAGCGGTCGCGCAGGTAGACGGCGGCCCGGTGGCCGGCGTCGCCGGTCGGTTCCAGGACCAGCACGGCGTCCTGGGACTGGTCGCCGGTCAGGTAGACGTAGTCGGAGGACGGGCGGAACGGGTAGTCGGTGTCGTTGGCCCGCACCTTCGGGTTGCCGGACGGGATCACCAGCAGCTCGCCGGGGAAGGCCGCGGACAGCTCGGCGCGGCGGCGGGCGGTGTGCGCAGCCTGCGGGATCGGCTCCAGGGCGAGGCGCTCGGTGTCGGCCCAGCCCTGCTTCATGTTCTCGGCGAGCTCGTCCGTGACGCCGCGGGTGAGGCCGTTCTTGCGGTACTTGATGGTCTCGGCGGGTTCGGTCACAGCAGACTCTCCAGGTGAGGGTGGTGGATGCAAGGTGCTTCGCTACGCTGACCTGCCCGGTACGTAACAAGCGTTATGTACGGTATATCGAGCAGAGTTCGAAGAGAAGGGGTAGACGCCTCGCGGAACCGGCCGGCCCGGCGGCCGGGCCTTCCACCTGCGCAACGACAACGCCACCCGGCGGCCTGGATCTCAGACGGTGCCGAAGTCGCCGGACTTGACTCCGGTGACGAAGGACCGCCAGGCGTCGGCGCCGAAGGCGAGCTGAGGGCCCTCGGGGTCCTTGCTGTCGCGGACGGGGAGGATGCCGGGGAGTCCGGGTGCGACCTCGACGCATTCGCCGCCACCGTTGCTATACGAGGACTTCAGCCAGGAGGTGGGCTTGACCGTCGCGATGGGGAACATGGCGTGGAACTCCTTGAGACGGGCGTGGATGAGGGCCAACGAGTCCTCGCATGAGAGGGCTTGGGCCTGGAGCCAATGGTAAGTCCTTGCGAGGGAACGGATCTTGTTCTCGTCCTCGCGCTCGACGTAGCCCCGTTGGATGGTTTCGAGGTAGGCCATCCACTTCTCGTCCGGGCGGGTCAGCAGCGTGAACGGCGTGGTCGCCGGGAGGGCTTCGCCCGTCCGAGCCCTACCGGCCGGCCGTTGTCGGCGAGCGGGTCTACGACGTCCGCTCCGGGTGCTGGGCCGTCTTCATGGGGTGGCAGCACGGGCTGGCCTTCCTCCGGCCCGTCGGAGGTGGCGTGGAGTGGGACACCGAAGCGCGTTGGATCACGAACAGCGAAGAGTGCGATGCCCCATGAGCAGCATGATCGACAAGGTCACGGCCGAGGACCGTCGCGCCGCGGCCGACATCCTCGACGACCTCCAGGCCGTCCTGAGCGCCGCCGAGGTCAAACTGCCCTCCCTCGGCATCGACTGGCGCTCGGCCAAAGCCACCGGAGTCATCCTGATCGACCTCGGAGCCGCCCGGCCGGACGTCATCGAGCGGCTGGTCGTCGTCCTCCGCAGGGGAATGCGACCGTAATCGCCTCCGGCGCCATCGCCATCGGGAGCTTCGCGCTCGCGGGTGTGGTTTTCCTCGCGATTCCTGAGCGTGTTCCCACGGAGGCGAGTGCCTTGGTGTTCGTCCTTATCCTCTTCGCCTCCTCGACGGGGGGATTCGCGCTCGCCGCAGGGTGGATGAGGGTGCAGACATGACGGCGCGGGCTTCGAGAGGTCTCGAAGCCCGCGCCGAGGTTCCGGTGTCAGGCGCCGTTGAGGGCGTAGGTGCGGAAGGTGGCCAGCAGGGGGAGGACCTCGGTCTGGCTCGGGTCCTCGGTCACGGCGCGCATGGAGTCGATCACCGCGCGGGCGATGGCCTTGGTCACCGCCAGGTCGTCCGGGGGCGCGAGGGCGCCCCAGGTCTTCAGGGCCTGGGTGAGCAGGGCGCTCATCCGGGCGCCGATGTTGGAGCTCACCGCGTCGGAGAGTTCGGCGATCTCCTCGTCGCTCATGGTGGATCGCAGGCCGAAGGCCAGGGCCATCAGGGTGTCCATCGCGTGCTCGCCGTACGCGGCGACCAGCGCCGGGAGCGACCGCTCGTCCGCACCGCCCGCGGCGAGGGCGGACAGCGCCTCGTCGTCGTCCTTCCACGCAGCCTCCAGGGCGGCCAGGGCCCGAAGAGACTCGTCTACCGTCATCCCGTCTGTCATGGGAGGAACGGTATTGAGCCCGTAGCGTCCGAACCCAGGGTTCGGGCGCCGGAATCACCCCTTCGAGCGAAGCGGAGCCTGTTCGGGCCGATGGGTGTGCGCGAAGTGCTTCGCGTCCCAGCTGCCGCCCAGCTCCGGGGCCAGCGAGGCGAGCGCGAGGGCGGCGAAGTCCGCGGCGGCTGCGGCGCGTTCCGGCAGGGCGCCGAGCAGCGGGGCGCCGGCCGAGCGCGGCAGGTCGGCGAGGTTGCACCGTTCGGCGAGCCCGGGGGAGGAGGGCCAGGAGCCGACGACCACGCCCGCGAGGGGGAGTTGACGCGAAGTCAGGGCCTCCGCCGAGAGCGCGACGATGTTCAGCGTGCCCAGCCCGGCGGAGGCGACGAGCAGGACCTCGGCCGGCAGCCCGGCGTCCAGGACGGCCCGGGCCTGGTCGGCGAGGGTGCGGCCCTCGTCGTCGTAGCGGACGAGCAGCCCGCCCGCGCCCTCGACCAGGACCAGGTCGTGCGCGGCGGCCAGTTCGGCGACGGCGGTGGCTACCTCGGCGGGGGAGAGGAAGGGCATCCCGGCCCGCCGGGCGGCGGTGTCGGGCGCCAGCGGCTCCGGGTAGCGGACGAGTTCACGAATCGTCAGATCGCCTGCCAGGCGCCGGACTTCGGCCGCGTCCCCGGGCTCGCCCGGCGCGACGCCGGTCTGCCCGGGCTTGAGCACGGCGACCTTCTGCCCGCCGCGCAGCGCCGTCGAGGCGAGGGCTGCGGTGGCGACGGTCTTGCCGACGTCCGTGTTGGTGCCCGTCACGAACAGGATGCGGGCGCTCATCCGGCCACCGCCGCAGCGGTCACGGCGGCGGCGATGCGTGCCACGTCCTCGTCCTCCGTCACGTAGGGGGGCATGGTGTAGATCAGGTCCCGGAAGGGCCGCAGCCAGACGCCGGCCCGGGCGGCCGCCTCGGTGGCCGCCGGGACGTTCACCGGGTGGTCCAACTGGACGACGCCGATGGCGCCCTGGACCCGGACGTCCCGGACGCCCGGGAGGTCGGCGGCGGTCGCGAGCCCGTCGGCCAGTCCGGCCTCGATGCGCTTGACCCCGACCGTCCAGTCCTGGCTCAGCAGCAGCTCCAGCGAGGCGTTGGCGGCCGCGCAGGCCAGCGGGTTGCCCATGAAGGTCGGGCCGTGCGCGAGCACCGGCATCTCGCCGCGGCTGATGCCGTCGGCGATCTCGCCGGTGCACAGCGCGGCGGCGAGGGTCAGGTAGCCGCCGGTGAGCGCCTTGCCCAGGCACATCACGTCCGGCGAGACGCCCGCGTGGTCGGCGGCGAACAGCGCGCCGCTGCGGCCGAATCCGGTGGCGATCTCGTCGAAGACGAGCAGCACCCCGTACCGGTCGCAGAGTTCGCGCAGCATCCGCAGGTAGGCGGGGGAGTGGAACTGCATCCCGCCGGCGCCCTGCACCACCGGTTCGACGATGACGGCGGCCAGCTCGTCGGCGTGCCGGGCCATCAACTCCTCGAACTCGGCCGCGTACCCGGCGTCGAGCGGGGCGTCGAACCCGGCCGGCGGCTGCGGGGCGAACAGCTGCCCGGGCAGCACCCCGCCCCACAGGTGGTGCATGCCGCCGTCCGGATCGCAGACGGACATCGGGTGGAAGGTGTCGCCGTGGTACCCGCCGCGCCAGGTCAGCAGCCGGCGCTTGGCCGGGCGGCCGGTGGACTGCCAGTACTGGAGGCACATCTTCATCGCGACCTCGACGGCCACCGAGCCCGAGTCGGCGAGGAAGACGTGTTGTAGCGGTTCGGGCGTGATCTCGACCAGTGTCGCAGCCAGTCGGACGGCGGGCTCGTGGGTGAGCCCGCCGAACATGACGTGGCTCATCCGCCCCAGCTGCTCGCGCACGGCCTCGTCCAGCACCGGGTGCCGGTAGCCGTGGATGGCCGCCCACCAGGACGACATCCCGTCGACGAGCTCGCGCCGCCCGTCCGCGACGGGCTCGGCGAGGCGCAGCCGGACCCCCGAGGCGGATTCGACCACGTACGGGGTGGCGGTGCCGGGCATCGGCCCGTACGGGTGCCAGACGTGGGCGCGGTCGAGGGTGAGCAGCGTGTCCGCGGACAGCTGGGGCATGATGCGTCAGTCTCCAGAACTATCAGGCATTGGGCGCGAGTTCGGTGCCGGCGCCGCGCAGCCGGACCTTGACGAGGTCGCTGCGCAGCTCCCCGTCCGAGGCGTCGGCGTCCTCCGCGGCCGACGCAGCGGTGTCCTCCGAGGCCGGGGCGTGCGCGTGCCCGCCGCACGGGCCGCAGCCGCCGCCGCTGCCGCAGGCCGACGCGGCGGTGCCGCAAGCCGACGCGGCGGAGGAGGCCGCCGCGACGTCCGCGCGGTGGCGGGGCAGGGTGGCCTCGCCGGCGCCCTCGACCTCGAACCCGGCGTCCTTGATCATGTCGAGGTCGGTCTGCCCGGCCTGGCCCTCGCTGGTCAGGTAGTCGCCGAGGAAGATCGAGTTGGCGAGGTGCAGGCCGAGCGGCTGCATCGAGCGCAGGTGCACCTCGCGGCCGCCGGCGATCCGCACCTCGGTGTCCGGGTTGACGAAGCGGACCATCGCCAGGATGCGCAGGCAGCGCTGCGGGGTGAGGTTCCACTCCTTGGCGAGCGGCGTGCCCTCGAACGGGATCAGGAAGTTGACCGGGACGGAGTCCGAGCCGAGCTCGCGCAGCGCGAACACCACGTCGACCAGGTCCTCGTCGCTCTCGCCCATGCCGGCGATCAGGCCGGAGCAGGCGGACAGGCCCGCGCCGTGCGCCTTCTTCACGGTGTCCACCCGGTCCGCGTAGGTGTGGGTGGTGGTGATGTCGCCGTAGGTCTTCTCGGAGGTGTTGAGGTTGTGGTTGTAGGCGTCGGCGCCGGCCGCCTTCAGCCGCTCCGCCTGGTTGTCGGAGAGCAGGCCGAGGCAGACGCAGATCTCGACCTCGGGGTCGGCCTCCTGGATGGCGGCCATGGTGTCGGTGACCCGGTCGATGTCACGGTCCGTCGGGCCGCGGCCGCTGGCGACCAGGCACACGCGCTTGGCGCCGCCGGCCACCCCGGCCCGGGCCGCCTCGGCGGCCTGGTCGGGCTTGAGCCAGGTGTACTTGAGGATCTCGGCCTTGGAGCCCAGCCGCTGCGAGCAGTAGTTGCAGTCCTCCGGGCAGAGCCCGCTCTTGAGGTTCACCAGGTAGTTGAGCTTCACGCGCCGGCCGAACCACCTCCGGCGGACCTTGCCGGCCGCGGCGACGACGTCCAGCAGCTCGTCGTCGGTGGTGGCGAGGACGGCCAGCGCCTCCTCGCGGGTCGGGACTTCGCCGCGCAGGCCCTTGGCGGTGAGGGTATCGAGCAGATCCATGGGGCCGATCCTGCCTGGTGGCGCTTGAATGGCGCCAGAGGAAACCCGCCAGAAGATCGGCGGAAGGATGTGCCACTTGCCACAGTGTCGAAGCTCACGGTGTCGCCGCTGGTCACGAGCTTGACGCCGGTACGAATCGGAGGTTACCGGCCGGTAGGCGGTGGTCGCGGCGAAGGGCCGGGGAGGCCGGCGCAGGGCGGTCGCCGGTACGCGTGCCGGACGGTCGCGGACGCCCGCGCGCGGCGGTGACCGGCAACCGCCCACCCAGTGATCCACGCCACCCGACGGTTGCTTAGAATCTGCGCCATGACCACGCAGGGGGAGCGCACCCCGACTCCGGGAGAGGGCCAGAACGGCCAGGCAGTGCGGCGGACCGGCGGGGCCCCCGCCGGCGCGGGCACGGACCTGATCGGTAGTCGGGGCGGCGGCAGGGGCAGGCGGTTGACGGCCCGCCGGGCGGTGGGCTGGGTCGTCGTGGTGGGAGTGGTGGCCGCCGGCGGATGGATCATCACCCGCCCGATGCCCGGCGACTACATACCCGGGCTCGGCCCGTCCACCAAGGATGCGGCCAGGACGCCCCCGGTGGTCGGCACCCCGCCGCCGCACACCGACTCCGAGGGCCTCAATGCCGACAGCCTCTTCCCCGCCCAGCGGCCGGTCGAGGCCGCCGGGTACAAGGCCCGGCGTGGCGCCATCCGGCAGGGCGAGAACTGCGCCGAGGTCCTGCAGGACCGCACCCAGGAGCTGTTCCGGGACAGCGGCTGCCATGCCTACCTGATCGTCAGCTTCTCCGGCGTCGACCGCCCGGTGCTCAGCAGCGTCACCGTCCTGCGCTTCGGCGACCAGGCCGCCGCCACCCGGGCCGCCGACACCCTGCGCGGCAAGCCCGGCGCACTCGCCTTCATCCTTCCGGACGCCAACACCGCCCCCGCGCCGTCGTCCGGCGCGCCCAAGTCGGCCGAGCCGCGGGTCGAGGCGGTCGGGCACTACGTGACGGTGACCGGCTCCCGGCTCAGCGAGGCCCGCACGCCCGGCCCCGGCGCCCCGTCCACCCCGGCCGCGACATCGTCGGGCCCGGCGCCCAGCGCCGAGCAGACCCTGGAGGAGGCGACCCGCGCGCTCTCCTACGCGGCGGGCGCGCCGTTCGTCTGGATGTGACGCCTCGCCGGCCCCCCCCGCTCCGGGGGCCGGCGACTTCGAAGCCGGGGTTGACGGTCCGTCAGCCGCCCAGTCGGTCCACCGCGGTGACCCGCAGCACCGCCCGGCCCTCCTCGTCCGAGCCGTACAGGTCGACCTCGGCGCTGATGCCCCAGTCGTGGTCGCCCTCCGGGTCGTCGAAGATCTGCCGGACCTTCCAGGCGGAGTCCTCCTCCTCGATGATCAGCATCTTGGGGCCGCGCGCGTTCGGGCCGGTGCCGAGGTCGTCGTACTCCTCCCAGTACCCGTCCATGGCGTCCGCCCAGCGGTCCGCGTCCCAGCCGTACGAGCCGTCCAGCTCGGCGAGCTCCTCGTAGTGCTCCAGCGCGCACAGCTCGACCCGGCGGAACAACTCGTTGCGCACCAGCACCCGGAACGCCCGCGCGTTCGCCGTCACCGGCGCCGGCTTGTCGTCCAGCGTCACCTCGGGGGCCTGCGGGTCCGTCGGGTTGGCCAGCTGCTCCCACTCGTCCAGCAGGCTGGAGTCGACCTGGCGGACCAGCTCGCCGAGCCAGGCGATGACGTCCTTCAGGTCGTCGGTCTTCACGTCCTCGGGGACGGTCTGCTCCAGCGCCTTGTACGCGCTCGCCAGGTAGCGCAGCACGATGCCCTCGGTGCGCGCCAGCTCGTAGAAGCCGACGTAGTCCGAGAAGGTCATCGCCCGCTCGTACAGGTCGCGGACCACCGACTTCGGCCTCAGCTCGTGGTCGCCGATCCACGGGTGCGCCCGGCGGTACACCTCGTACGCGTGGGTGAGCAGTTCCTCCAGCGGCTTCGGGTAGGTGATCTCCTGGAGCCGCTCCATCCGCTCCTCGTACTCGATCCCGTCGCGCTTCATCTCGCCGATGGCCTCGCCGCGCGCCTTGTTCTGCTGCGCGGCGAGGATCTGGCGCGGGTCGTCGAGGGTCGCCTCGACCACCGAGATCACGTCCAGCGCGTACGAGGGCGAGGTCGGGTCGAGGAGCTCGAAGGAGGCCAGGGCGAAGGTGGAGAGCGGCTGGTTGAGCGCGAAGTTCTCCTGGAGGTCGAGCGTCAGGCGCACGATCCGGCCCTCGGCGTCCGGCTCCGGCAACCGCTCGACCACGCCGCCCTGCAGCAGGGAGCGGTAGATCGCGATCGCGGTGCGGATGTGCCGGCGCTGCGCCGCGCGGTCCTCGTGGTTGTCGGTGAGGAGCTTGCGCATCGCCTCGAAGGCGTTGCCGGGGCGGCCGATCACCGACAGCAGCATCGCGTGGCTCACCTTGAAGCGGGAGACCAGCGGCTCCGGGTCGGCGCCGATCAGCTTGTCGAAGGTCTCCTCGGTCCAGCCGACGAAGCCCTCCGGCGCCTTCTTGCGCACCACCTTGCGCTTCTTCTTCGGGTCGTCCCCGGCCTTGGCGATCGCCTTGTCGTTCTCGATCACGTGCTCGGGCGCCTGCGCCACCACCTGTCCGACGGTGTCGAACCCGGCCCGGCCGGCCCGCCCGGCGATCTGGTGGAACTCGCGGGCGCGCAGGATCCGCACCCGGTTGCCGTCGTACTTGGACAGCGCCGTGAACAGCACCGTACGGATCGGCACGTTCACCCCGACGCCCAGCGTGTCCGTCCCGCAGATCACCTTCAACAGGCCCGCCTGGGCCAGGCGTTCGACCAGCCGGCGGTACTTCGGCAGCATGCCCGCGTGGTGCACGCCGATGCCGTGGCGCACGAAACGGGACAGGTTGCGGCCGAACTTGGTGGTGAAGCGGAAGCCGCCGATCAGGTCGGCGATGGCGTCCTTCTCCGCCTTCGAGCACATGTTGATGCTCATCAGCGACTGCGCCCGGTCCACCGCCTCCTTCTGCGTGAAGTGCACCACGTAGACCGGCGCCTGGCCGGTCTGCAGCAGCTCCTCCAGGGTGTCGTGCATCGTGGTGCGGCGGTACTCGTAGAACAGCGGCACCGGGCGGGTCGTGTTGCGCACCACCGTCGTCGGGCGGCCCGTCCGGCGGGTCAGGTCCTCCTCGAAGCGGCGCACGTCGCCGAGCGTCGCCGACATCAGCAGGAACTGCGCCTGCGGCAGCTCCAGCAGCGGGATCTGCCAGGCCCAGCCGCGGTCCGGCTCCGCGTAGAAGTGGAACTCGTCCATGACCACCTGGCCGACGTCCGCCCGGAGCCCGTCGCGCAGCGCGATCTGCGCCAGCACCTCGGCCGTGCAGCAGATGATCGGCGCGGTCGGGTTCACGCTCGCGTCGCCGGTCATCATGCCGACCTGCTCGGTGCCGAACATCTTGACCAGGTCGAAGAACTTCTCCGACACCAGCGCCTTGATCGGCGCCGTGTAGAACGTCCGCTTCCCCTCCGCCAGCGCCGCGAAGTGCGCGCCCGCCGCCACCAGGCTCTTGCCCGACCCGGTCGGCGTCGCCAGGATGACGTTGTTCCCCGACACCAGCTCGATCAGTGCCTCCTCCTGCGCCGGGTACAGCGTGATCCCGCGCTCCTCCGCCCACGCGGCGAAGGTCTCGTACAGCGCATCGGGCGTGGCGGGCTTCGGCATCAGATCAAGGAGGGTCACCCGGCTATCTTGCCTGCTCGCCGCCACCCCGGGCAAAGCCCGCCCTCCGCCGGCACCCGCCCCGGGACTGTCCGGATCGCTGCACCGGCGGCCGCGAAGCTGTGCGCGGCCGCCCATTGATCGCGGCGGCGGCGCCGTGCCAGAGTGCCGGGCATGGTCCAACCGCTCGCGTCCGCAACGCACACCACCGACCTGGCCCCGGCGGCCGTCTTCGACTGGCTCGACGAGGCCGCCGAGCTGCGGGCCGAGGCCGGGCTGACGCGTCGGCTGCGCAGCCGCGCGGCGCAGGACCCGGTGCTCGACCTGGCCGGGAACGACTACCTGGGGCTGACCAGGCACCCGGCGGTGACGCAGGCGGCCGCCGAGGCGGCGCTGCGCTGGGGCGGGGGGTCGACCGGGTCGCGGCTGGTGACCGGGACGACCGCGCTGCACACCGAACTGGAGGAGGAGCTCGCCGCGTTCTGCGGGGTGGAGGCGGCGCTGGTGTTCTCCTCCGGCTACACCGCCAACCTGGCCGCGCTGACCGCGCTCACCGACCCGGACACGCTGATCGTGTCGGACGCCTACAACCACGCCTCGCTGATCGACGGCTGCCGGCTCGCCCGCGCGGACGTCCACCGGGCCCCGCACAGCGACCCGCAGGCCGTCCGGGAGGCGCTGGAGCGCCGGACGCAGCGGCGGGCGCTGGTGGTCAGCGACTCGGTGTTCTCGGTGGACGGCGACGCCGCCCCGCTGGCCGGGCTGTCCGCCGCCGCCCGGGCGCACGGCGCCGCGCTGCTGGTCGACGACGCGCACGGGCTGGGCGTCCTCGGCCCCGGCGGCGCCGGGGCGCTCGCGGCGGCCGGGCTCGCCGGGCAGCCGGACACCGTCGCCACCGTCACGCTCTCCAAGTCGCTCGGCTCGCAGGGCGGCGCCGTGCTCGGGCCGCGCCGGGTGATCCGCCACCTCACCGAGACCGCCCGCACCTTCATCTTCGACACCGGCCTCGCCCCGGCCGCCGTCGCCGCCGCCCTCGCCGCCCTGCGCCTGCTGCGCGCCGAGCCGCACCGCGCCGACCGCACCCGCGAGGTGGCCCGCGGCCTCGCGGCCCGGCTGACCGCCGCCGGGCTCCGGGCCTGCGAGCCGGACGCGGCCGTGGTGTCGGTGCGCGCCCCGGGCGCGGAGGCCGCCGTCGCCTGGGCCGCCGACTGCCGGCGGGCCGGGCTCGCCGTCGGCTGCTTCCGCCCGCCGTCCGTCCCGGACGGGGTGTCCCGGCTGCGGCTCACCGCGCGCGGGGACCTGACGGACGCGCAGCTCGCGGAGGCGGTCCGGATCATCGCCGAGCTGGCGCCGGAGGGCGCCCGGGTCGGCTGACACCTGGGCCGGGAGGGCCGCCCGCCAGGCCGCCCGTGCAACCGTCCGGCCGTCGGTGGCGTCACCCCAGCGGGGGTGAGCCGATGGGGGTGGCGGTGCGGCGGTGGGGGCCGGTGGCGGCCGGGGTGCTGTTGGTGCTGCTGGCCGGATGGCTGGTGGGCGGGCCGGTGCGGCAGTTCGGGCAGGCGGCCGGGCTGGTGGGGGCGCCCGGGACGTTCCGCGCGGAGCGGTGTCTGATCCCGGCGAACGAGGACGGCCCGCCTCCTTCGGACTGCCGGGGCGTGTTCCGCCCGGACGGCGGCGGCCCGGCGCACGAGCACGCCAGGATGCGGGCGGGCGCGCCGGTCGGCGAGGGCGTCTGGGCGGTGTGCGAGGGCGACGAGTGCCACCTGGTGTCGGACGCCGAGGTGGCGCGGACGGTGATGCTGCTGGCGCTGGCCCTGGCACCGGGTGTGGCGGGCGTGCTGCTGACCGGCGTCGGCCTGCGCGCGCGGCGCGTCGGCCGGGGGCTGCTGCTCTCCGGCGCGGTCGTGGGCGTCCTGCTGTTCACCCTGATGGTGCTGGGCGGCGTCTTCTGGTTCGTGCTGGCCATGACGGGGGTGTGAGCCCGGCGAGATCGGCCGGACAGGGCCTACGTCTTGCGGGCCCGGCTGGGCTGCACCCTGGTCGGCTCGCCGGCCGCCTTGGGGTGGTCGGGCGGGTACGGGAGCTCTCCGAGGCCCTCGTCGCGCAGCTGCTTGTCGTACAGCTCCAGCAGGCCGTCCAGGCGGTACGCCCGATCGTCCATCTCGGCGTTCAGGTCGCCGAGTTCGGCGAAGCGGGCGGGGACGGTGCGCAGGTCGAAGTCCTCGGGGGAGGCGTCGTCGAGCTCCTCCCAGCGCAGCGGGGTCGAGGCGGTGGCGCGCGGGCGGGCGCGCAGGGAGTAGGCGGAGGCGATGGTGCGGTCGCGGGCCATCTGGTTGTAGTCGACGAAGATCCGCTCGCCGCGCTCCTCCTTCCACCAGGCGGTGGTGACCTGCCCGGGCATCCGCTGCTCCAGGACCCGGCCGAGGGCGATCACGGCGTGCCGGCCGTCGGTGAAGGTCCACTCGGGCACCAGCGGGACGTACACGTGCAGGCCGCGCCCGCCGGAGGACTTGGGCCAGCCGCGCAGCCCGTACTCCTCCAGCAGCGCGCGCAGTTCGTGGGCGGCGCGGACGGCGTCGTGGAAGTCGGTGCCGGGCTGCGGGTCGAGGTCGATGCGCAGCTCGTCGACGTGCTCGGTGTCGGAGCGGCGGACCGGCCAGGGGTGGAAGGTGAGGCAGCCCAGGTTGGCGGCCCACAGCACGGCGGCCGGCTCGGTGGGGCAGATCTCGTCGGCGGAGCGGCCGCTGGGGAAACTGATCCGGGCGGTGGGCAGCCAGTCCGGCAGGCCCTTGGGGGCGCGTTTCTGGTAGAAGAACTCGCCGTCCACGCCGTCCGGGAAGCGCTGCAGGGTGGTGGGCCGGTCGCGCAGTCCGCGCAGCACCCCGTCGGCGACGGCCAGGTAGTACTGCGCGACGTCCAGCTTGGTGAAGCCGCGCTCGGGGTAGTACACCTTGTCCGGGTTCGACAGCCGGACGCTGCGCCCGGCGACATCCAGTTCCACGGCTGAGCCCATGCCCCTCACGCTAAGGGCGCCGTGCCCCGCGCGCGTCTTTTCGGCGTGCGCCCTCTTCGCCCTGCGCCCTTTCGTCGCGCGGCTTCCGGCCGTGCGCGCGAGGATCGGAGCCATGGACCTGCCCGTGATGCCGCCGGTGGCGCCGATGCTCGCCAAGTCGGTGGCGAAGATCCCGCCGGGGATGCAGTACGAGGCCAAGTGGGACGGCTTCCGGACGATCGTGTTCCGCGACGGCGACGAGGTGGAGCTCGGCAGTCGCACCGGCAAACCGCTGACCAGGTACTTCCCCGAGCTGGTCGCCGCGCTGCGGCGGGAGCTGCCGCCGCGCTGCGTGCTGGACGGCGAGGTGGTGATCGCCCGGGACGGCCGGCTGCGGTTCGAGGAACTGCTGGAGCGCATCCACCCCGCGGCGAGCCGGGTGCGGCTGCTGGCGGAGCGGACGCCCGCCTCCTTCATCGCCTTCGACCTGCTCGCGCTCGGTGACGTCGCGCTGCTGGACGAGCGGCTGTCGGTGCGCCGCGCGGCCCTGGAGACGGCGCTCGGCGCCGCCCGCGACCCGGTGTTCACCGCCCCCGCCTCCACCGACCGGGACGTGGCGCAGACCTGGTTCGCCGAGTACGAGGGCGCCGGGCTGGACGGCGTGGTGGCCAAGCCGCTGGACCAGCCGTACCGGCCGGGCGAGCGGACCATGTTCAAGATCAAGCACGAGCGCACCGCCGACTGCGTGGTGGCCGGCTACCGCGAGCACAAGAGCGGCCCGGTGGTCGGCTCGCTGCTGCTGGGCATCAACGACGCCGAGGGCCGGCTCCAGCACGTCGGCGTCTGCGCCGCGTTCTCGATGGCCCGCCGCCGCGAACTCGCCGAGGAACTGGCCCCGTTGCGGATGGCCGACCTCTCCCGCCACCCGTGGGGCGGCTGGGCGGACGAGGCGGCGCACGCCGAGGGCCGGCTGCCGGGCGCGGTCAGCCGGTGGACCGGCGGCAAGGACCTCTCCTGGGTCGCGCTGCGCCCCGAGCGGGTGGTCGAGGTCGCCTACGACCACATGGAGGGCACCCGCTTCCGGCACACCGCGCAGTTCCGCCGCTGGCGGCCGGACCGCACGCCGGAGAGCTGCACCTACGCGCAGCTGGAGGAGCCCGTCTCCTACGATCTGGCCCGCGTGCTGGGCAGTTGACGACACCTCGGAGGCCCGGCCCGGTGATCCGGGCCGGGCCTCAAGCGGTCTGGCGCTCAGGCGCCCGGTCGGTCTGGTGCTCAGGCGTTGACCGTGGACGGCGCGCCGGAGGGGGACCCCGGGGCGCCGGACGAGGCCGGGGACGAGGCCGACCCCGAGGGCGAGAGCGAGGGTGACGGCGACGCGGACCCCGAGGACGAGGCCGACGGCGAGGCCGTGTTGTTCACCGGCGGGATCGAGTAGACGTTCTTCGGCGAGACGATCTGCGTGATCGCCTTCGCGAGCAGCGAGGACGGCTCCGAACCCCGGTACGGCACATCGGTGTTGAGCAGCACCACCAGGGTGGCCTGGGACTGCGGCAGGTACACCGCCACGGTCTCGTAACCGGGCAGCGAGCCGTTGTGCCCGATCCACCCGTTGTTGTTGAACAGCCCGAGGCCGTAGCCGACGCCGGGGTCCCCGGTCGGCTGGGTCTTCAACCGCTGGGACTGGGTGTCCTGCTTCAGCAGGGAGCCGGTGGCCAGGGACTTCGACCAGTTCTGCAGGTCGGTGAGGTTGGAGATGACCGCCCCGGCCGACCAGGCCCAGGACGGGTTCCAGTCGGTGGCGTCCGTGGTCTGGCCGTTGGGCGTCTGGTCGGTGTAGCCGCGGGCGTGCGGGTCGGGGAAGGTCGCGTCGGTCGGGAAGACCGTCCCGTTCAGTCCGGCCTGGCTGAACACCTGGTCCTTGAGGAACTGGTCCACGGGCTCCCCGCCGGCCTTCTCGATGACCTTGCCGAGCAGGATGTAGTTGCTGTTGCTGTACTGGAACTTGCTGCCCGGCGGGAAGTTCGCCGGGTGCTTGTACCCGTAGGCGAGCAGCTCGTCGGGCGTGAACACCCGGTTCGGGTCGCTGATCAGCGCGTTCACGAAGTCCGGGTCGGAGGTGTACGGGAACAGGCCGCTGCGCATCCCGGCGAGCTGGCGGATGGTGATCTTGTCGCCGCCGGGCACGCCGTCCACGTACTTGGAGACCGGGTCGTCCAGGCCCACCTTGCCCTGGTCGACCAGCCGCAGCACGCCGGTCGCCGTGAAGGTCTTGGTCTCGCTGCCGATCCGCATGTTCAGGTCGGGCGACATCGGGGTGCCGGCGGACTTGTCGGCCTGGCCGAAGGCCCGCTGGTAGCTGCCGTCGGGGGTGGTGATCCCGACGATCACGCCGGGGGTGGAGGTCTGGTTCAGCACCTGCTTGATCGCGGCGTCCAGCTGGTTGGCGACGTCGGGGGTCAGCGGCACCACCGCGCCGGCCGAGCCGCTCGCCGAGCCGCTCGCGGCGCCCGAACCGGCGCTGGAGCCCGACGCGGACGGGCTGAGCGCGGCGGGCTCGGCGGTGAGGGCCGCGCCGCCGGCCTGCTTCGGCGGTGACCCGCCGGAGCAGGCCGCGGTCGCGAGCAGGCCGGTCAGCGCCAGGGCGGCGCAGGCCGCTCGGCGGGTGGAACGGGACGCGGCCGGATGTGGCCGTCGGAGCGTGGTCATAGGTCGAGGCGCCTCTCTGCGGCGGACGGCCCCGGAGCGCTGCTCCACGAGGCCGACGGGGGAGCGCCGCCACCGTAAGCACCGCCGGTGCGGCCCCGCTCGTCGACCGCCGCAGGGCTGACCCGAACGGACCGGCGGTCAGCCGACTGCCCCAGCCGGCTGGCGCATATCGCCTCTCGTGCTGTCAAGGACCACTGCCCACTGGGGGGTTGGTGTCGCGGAAGCGGGCTCGCGCTCGGCCGAACAGGTGAGCACCGGCACGCCGCACCCGTCCCCGGCCCCGGCTCGGGCACGATCGTTTAGCCCAGCTGTGGCCGCCCTTAAGAATTCCTCGATGGACCGAACCCACCCTCACCAGGCAGATTTCTGCCTGCCCGGATCGCGTCCGCCAGGAACGGCCACACCGGGGCCACTCGGCCTGCCCACCCGCGAAGGCCGCCCCACTCGCACGTCAGGAGCCGACGCCCGTGAAGGCACTCGTCAAGCAGAAGGCCGAGCCCGGGCTCTGGCTGGTGGACGTCCCGAAGCCGGAGATCGGCCCCGGCGAGGTGCTGATCAAGGTGCTGCGGACCGGCATCTGCGGCACCGACCTGCACATCCGCAACTGGGACGGCTGGGCGCAGCAGACCATCACGACCCCGCTGGTGCTCGGCCACGAGTTCGTCGGCGAGGTCGCCGAGATCGGTGCCGGCGTCGCGGACATCGCGGTCGGCGACCTGGTCAGCGGCGAGGGCCACCTGGTCTGCGGCAAGTGCCGCAACTGCCAGGCCGGCCGCCGCCACCTGTGCCGCAACACGGTCGGCCTCGGCGTCGGCCGGGACGGCGCCTTCGCCGAGTACGTGGCCCTGCCCGCCTCCAACGTCTGGGTGCACCGGGTGCCGGTCGACCTGGACGTGGCCGCGATCTTCGACCCGTTCGGCAACGCCGTCCACACCGCGCTCTCCTTCCCGCTGGTCGGCGAGGACGTGCTGATCACCGGCGCGGGCCCGATCGGCATCATGGCCGCCGCCGTCGCCAAGCACGCCGGCGCCCGCAACGTGATGATCACCGACGTCTCCCCGTACCGCCTCGACCTGGCCCGGAAGGTCGGCGTCACGCTGGCGCTGAACGTCGCCGAGCACACCATCGAGGAGGGCCAGCAGAAGCTCGGCCTGCGCGAGGGCTTCGACGTCGGCCTGGAGATGTCCGGCCGCCCCGAGGCGATGCAGTCGATGATCGCCAACATGACCCACGGCGGGAAGATCGCCGTGCTCGGCCTGCCCGCCGAGCAGTTCCCGGTCGACTGGGCCTCGGTCGTCACCTCGATGATCACCATCAAGGGCATCTACGGCCGCGAGATGTTCGAGACCTGGTACGCGATGTCCGTGCTGCTGGAGGGCGGGCTGGACCTCGCCCCGGTGATCACCGGCCGGTACGCCGCCGACGACTTCGCGGCCGCCTTCGACGAGGCCGCCGGCGGACGCTGCGGCAAGATCATCCTCGACTGGACCGCCTGAGCCCCCCGTTCGTCCTCGTTAGGAGTCCGCAGTGTTCGACAACGTGCGCGCCGACATCGCCACCACCCTCGACGAGATCCGCGAGGCCGGGCTCTTCAAGCCCGAGCGGGTCATCGGCACCCCGCAGAGCGCCGCGGTCACCGTCACCGGCGGCGGCCGCCCCGGTGAGGTGCTGAACTTCTGCGCCAACAACTACCTCGGCCTGGCCGACCACCCCGAGGTGCTCGCCGCCGCCAAGGACGCGCTGGACCGCTGGGGCTACGGCATGGCCTCGGTGCGCTTCATCTGCGGCACCCAGGACGTCCACAAGGCACTGGAGGACCGCCTCTCGGCCTTCCTGGGCCAGGAGGACACCATCCTGTACTCCTCCTGCTTCGACGCCAACGGCGGCGTCTTCGAGACCCTGCTCGACGACCGCGACGCCGTCATCTCCGACGCGCTCAACCACGCGAGCATCATCGACGGCATCCGGCTCAGCAAGGCCCGCCGCCACCGCTACGCCAACCGCGACCTGGCCGACCTGGAGCAGCAGCTCAAGGAGACCCAGGACGCCCGCCGCCGCCTGATCGTCACCGACGGCGTGTTCTCGATGGACGGCTACGTCGCCCCGCTGCGCGAGATCTGCGACCTGGCCGACCGCTACGGCGCCATGGTCATGGTCGACGACTCGCACGCCGTCGGCTTCGTCGGCCCCGGCGGCCGCGGCACCCCCGAACTGCACGGCGTGATGGACCGCGTGGACATCATCACCGGCACCCTCGGCAAGGCGCTCGGCGGCGCCTCCGGCGGCTACGTCGCCGCCCGCCGGGAGATCGTCGCCCTGCTGCGCCAGCGCTCCCGCCCGTACCTGTTCTCCAACTCGCTCGCCCCGGTGATCGCGGCGGCCTCGCTGAAGGTGCTCGACCTGGTCGAGCAGTCCAACGAGCTGCGCGAGCGGCTGGCGGCCAACACGGCGCTGTTCCGCAGCAGGATGACCGAGGCCGGCTTCGAGATCCTGCCGGGCGACCACCCGATCGCCCCGGTGATGATCGGCGACGCGGCCAAGGCCGGCCGGCTCGCCGAACTGCTGCTGGAGCGCGGCGTGTACGTGATCGGCTTCTCGTTCCCGGTGGTCCCGCACGGCCAGGCCCGGATCCGGGTGCAGCTGTCCGCCGCGCACTCCACCGAGGACGTCGAGCGCGCCGTCGCCGCCTTCGTCGACGCGCGCGCCGCGCTGGGCGAGTAGCCCGGCGGTCGGTGAGGCGGCGGCCCCATGAGCTGCCCGCGGGCCGGTCCGCTCGGAACCGGACCGGCCCGCGGGCTCACCATCGTCGTGCGGTGGGGGCGCATCGATCCGCCCCCACCGCACGGCCCACCAACCATCTGCCCCACCCTCCCGCTTCGGGGGCGGGATGCCGGCCCGGCCGACGTCCCGCCCCCGTTCGCGGTTCACGGTGCGAGCGGCGGTTGACGGTCAGTCGTCGCTGTCCTGGTCCTGGCCTTGGTCCTGGTCGTCGCCGTGGCCGTGGTGCGCGGTGGCGCGGGCGAAGACCTGGGAGTCGGTGCTCGCCGGGCCGCCGGGGCCGGCGAGCAGGTTGCCGTTGGTCGAGCTGAACACCACCGTGCGGCCGCGGGCGTCCACGACCGGGTCGGTCGAGGAGCCGTTGCCGAGCGAGCCGTCCGCGGCGGTGGCGACCCGCTCGGTGCGGCCGGTGCGCAGGTCGTGGCGGTAGACGTCCCAGCCCGGGTGCTGCGGGCCCGCCACCAGGTTGTCGGCGGCGGAGGCGAAGTAGACCCAGCGGTTGTCGGCGGTGATCCGGGCGTGGTCGGAGGAGCCGACCGAGGTGGTGCCGGGCAGGCCGCCGCTGATCTTCGTCACGGTGCCCTTCCTGAGGTCCCGGACGTACAGCACGGTGTGGAACCGGTGGCCGCCGGTCGACCCGCCGGGCTCGGGCAGGGCGTAGATCGCGCGCCGCCCGTCGGGGCTGATCGTCGCGTCGAAGCTCGGGGCGCCGAGCTTGCCGTCGAGGTCGAGGCTGGCGGCGGAGATCCGGCCGGACTCCACGTCGTAGGTGTAGTAGGGGGCGGTCACCGGCCGGGCCAGGTTCGGCTGGGCCATGCCCTTCTGCGCGCTGTGGGGCAGGGCCGGGGCGATGCCCGGGGCCAGCTCCACGTCGGCGGGGGCGGCGGCGCCCCCGGCGGCCGGGGCGGGGGTCTGGTCGGCGGGCAGCAGGTTGCCGGCCATGGAGGTGAAGCCGATGGTGCGGCCGTCCGCGCTGATCGTCGGGTGGAGGGACATGCCGTCGCCCGGCTTGCCGTCCACGCCGCGGGTCACCAGCTTGGTCTTCCCCGTCCAGCGGTCGGTGACGTAGATGTTGTAGTCCCAGGTGTAGGGCCTGGCCAGCGAGGGGGCGTCGCCCTGGAGGTCGGGGACGAGGTCCTTCCGGCTGGAGCCGAAGACCACGTAGCGGCCGTTCGCGCTGATCGAGGGCGCGTAGGAGGCGTGGAACTTGTCGGTGTCGGTGCCGGTGAGCCCGCCGCTGATCAGCTCGGTGCGGCCGGTCCTCCGGTCGCGGACGTACACCTCGTCGCGCCCCTGGACCTGCATGCCGGGCACCACGTTCTCGGCGTCGCTGTCGAAGGCGACGTAGCGGCCGTCGGCGTTGATCGCGACGTTGTCGGTGAAGCCGTTCAGCGCGCTGCCGTCGGCGGCCAGGTTGATCCGCTCGGTGCGGCCGGTCCTCAGGTCGCGGACGTAGGCGTCGCGGGCGCTCTTCGCGGGCTGGGACACCAGGTTCGTGGCCCAGGAGGTGAACAGGGCGTAGCGGCCGTCGGCGCTGATCGCCTGGCTCCACGACTGGTTGTCCGGCGCGGCGCCGTTCACCCCCACGCTGACCTGGACGGTGCCGCGCGGCGCCCGGTGGGCCCGGTGGGCCCGGTCGGCCTGGGCGGGTGCGGCGGTCACGGCGAGTACGGCGGTGGCCGCGAGAATGCTGCCGCCGCCGGCCAGCCACCGGTTGCGGGTGGTACGGGTGCTGCGTGTCATGACGTCTGCCTCCCCGGGGGTCGCCCGGCCGGGCTCCCTCCCGGCGACGGGCTTTCGGGAGAGCCAATCGTCGGGAGGGCCGGTGGTCAACGCCCACGGGTGATCTCGGCCGAAAATACGTCAACGGACGTATGCGGCAGGGGAGTCAGGACGTCACAGGCGGCGCAGGAAGACGTCCAGGAAGGTGTTGGTGTCACCCGGCACCAGGTCGCCGTCCGAGGCGTCGAAGATCACCGTGTCGCCGGTGGCGTCCACGTACGGGCCGTAGGAGGAGGCGGTGCTCTGCCCGCCGCTCCGGGTGAGGCTGATCCGCTCGATCCGCCCGGTCCACAGGTCGCGGCGGAAGATGTCGCTGGCGGAGTTGGTGTCGTCGGGGACGAGGTTCTCGGCGGCGGAGTCGAAGTAGACCCAGCGGTCGTCGAGCGTCATGACGCCACCGGAGGAGGACCACTTGGCGGTGGTGCCCGGCAGGTCGGTGTTGACCTTGGTGATCTTGCCGGTGGCCAGCTCGTGGACGTACACGTCCATCCGGATGCCGTGGGCCGGGGCGGGCGCCCCGCCGATGAAGACCGGGAGGCTGTAGATCGCGTAGCGGCCGTCCGGGCTGATCCGGCCGTCGCGTCCGCCGTCGCTCAGCGCCCCGGTGTCGTCCAGGCTGGCGCCGGCGATCTTGCCGGTGCCGGCCTTCCAGACGTAGTACGGGTAGAACTTGGGCCCGGCCAGCTGGGGTGACCCGGCGCCCGGCGTCGGGTCGGCGGCCGGGGCCGGGGTGCCCGGGAGCAGGTTTCCGGCCCGGGAGCCGAAACCGACGGTCGAGCCGTCCGCACTGATCGTCGGGCTGAAGGAGTTGTTGTCGGCGCCCTCGCCCTCCGTGCCGGAGGTGACCAGCCGGGTGGTGTGGGTCCAGCGGTCGGTGACGTAGATGTTGTTCTTGCCGCGCTTCACGCCCGGGGCGAGGTCGGTGCGGCTGGAGGCGTAGGCGACGAAGCGGCCGTCCCAGCTGAGGGTGGGGCTGTCGGCGGTGCGGATGCTCTGGTCGTCGGTGCTCGCCGAGCCGGGGGCGGTGATCAGCTCGGTGCGGCCGGTCCAGCGGTCGCGGACGAAGACGTCGTTGCCGTGCTTCGGCTGGCCGGGCAGCACGTTGGTGGCGGCGGTGCTGAACGCCACGTACCGGCCGTCGCCGCTGATCGAGGCCTGGTTGGTGGCGGCGTCCAGCTTGGAGCCGTCGGCGGCGACGCTGACCCGCTCGACGTGCCCGTTGCGCAGGTCCCGCACGTAGACCTCGTCCGAGTTCGGGGTGCCGGCCCCGGGCAGCAGGTTGGTCGCGGTCGAGGTGAACAGCGCGGAGCGGCCGTCGGCGCTCAGCCCGAGCGCGGACGAGGTGCCGTCGAGCTGCTCGCCCTTGGGCCCCTCGCTCACCCGGGAGGTGTCGCCCTTGAGCGGCCGGGCCTCGGCGGCTGGCATCGCGGCCCCGGCCACGGCGGCGGCCACCAGGACGCCGGCGGTCCGGGCCAGCCAACGGCGGGTTCGTGCGGTGGTCATGGAGATCCTCCCCTGATGACGGCGCCGGGCCCTCGTCACCCCCGCGGCCCGGCTCGGGAAGAGCCAATCGTCGCCCGGGCCGGGTGGTCAACCGGGCGAAGCGATCTCGTCCGGAAATACGCCACTGGTCGTATCGCCCCTTACGCGGAACCGGGCCCGGACCCCGCCCCGGCTCCGGGCCCGGTCCGGCTGACCCCGGCACGCTGGCAGAATTGGCCTGTGATCGACGCCCGACGGCTGCGGACCCTGCGGGCCGTGGCGGACCACCGCACCGTGACCGCCGCGGCGGCTGCCCTCTACCTGACCCCTTCCGCCGTCTCCCAGCAGCTGGCCGCCCTGGAACAGGAGACCGGCCACCACCTGCTCGCCCGCGAGGGCCGGGGGGTGCGGCTGACCGCCGCCGGGGAGATCCTGCTGGGCCACGCCGACGCCGTGCTCGCCCAGCTGGAGCGCGCCGAGGCCGACCTCGCCGCCTACAGCGCGGGCGTCTCCGGCGAGGTGACCGTCGCCTCCTTCGCCACCGGCATCGCGCTCGTCCTCGCCCCGGCGATCGGGCTGCTGGCCGCGCAGGCGCCCGGGGTGCGGCTCAAGGTGCTGGACGCGGAGGGCGACGCCAGCCTGCCGATGGTCCTCGACGGCCGGGCCGACCTCGCGGTGGCCGTCGAGTACCGGGGCGCCCCGCGCGCCGACGACGCCCGGCTCACCCGCGTCCCGCTGTACGCCGAGCCGTTCGAGGCGGTGCTGCCGCTCGGCCACCCGCTGGCCGCCGACCGCGGTCCGCTCGCCGTCGCGGCCCTGGCCGACGAACGGTGGATCGGCCCCTACCCGGGCAACCCCTGCCACGACGTCGTCCTGCTCGCCTGCGAGCACGCCGGCTTCCAGCCGCGCCTGGTGCACTCCTCCGACGACTTCCGGGCCGTCGTCGCCCTCGCCTCGGCGGGCGCCGGCGTCGCCCTCGTGCCGCGCTCGGCGCTGCGCGGCGTCGACCTCGGCCGGATCGCCGTCCGGCCGGTGGACAGCGAACTCGCCACCCGCCGGGTCTTCGCCGCCGTCCGGGCCGGCGCCGACGGGCACCCGCTGATCCGCCCGGTGCTGGACGCCCTCGCCGAGGCGGCCGCGGCGGGCGCCTGAGGGTCCGAGGTCGGGTGGGTCCGAGCTCGGGCGGGGCGCGGTGGGCGGCTGGGGTCAGGCGGGTCGGGGCGTCGTGCGCGTGCCGTTGACGACCGCCCGGAACATCCAGGACAGCCGGTCCTCCGGCGCCCCGGAGACCAGGTCGTCCCCGAGCGCGGCGATCCTCGGGTAGGTGGCGGCGGGCGCCGCGCGGAGCGCGTCGGTGAGCGCGGCCTGTTCCCGCTCCGCCTGCTCGCCCTGCCGGGCGGACTGCTCGGCGGCGGTGGCGGTGGCCACCTGGAGCAGCACGTCCACGCCCCAGGCCGCCTGCCCGTCCGGCACCCCGCCCTCGTGCAGCAGTGCCAGGACCGCCTCCACCAGGGCCAGGTAGTGCGGCCCGGACGGCCTCGCCACCAGTGCGGCGTGGGCGAGCGCCGGGTGCCGGAGCAGCACCCCGGTGCAGGAGTCGAGGACGGCGGCCAACCGCTCGCGCCAGTCCCCGGCCGCCGTCACCGGGCTCAGGTCCACCTCCCCGAGGTACTCCTCCAGGATCGCGGCGTGCAGTTCCGCGGCGTTGGCCACGTACACGTACAGCGAGGCCGGCCCGGTGTCCAGCTCCTGGGCCAGCCGCCGCATGGTCACCCGTGGCAGGCCCTCCGCCTCCAGCACCCGTACGGCGGCGGCGACGATCGCCTCGTGGCTCAGCGCGGGCTTCGCCGGTCGCTCGCGGCGGCTGCGGGGTCGGGAGGGGGAGCTCGTCATACCGGCCAGCCTAGCGACCGTGTTCGTGACGAACTAGTTCGCCGAAACGGCGCCGCTGCTACCGGCCGGCCGGCGGGGCGGGCTGGTTCGGGGCGGCGAACTGGTCGAGCAGGCCCTGGAGGCCGTCGGGGCCGAACATCAGCTCCAGGCTGGCGGCGGAGGCGGCGGCCGAGGCCTCGCTGCGGGGGAAGAGGGCGCGCTCGTAGGTGGTCAGGGCGGCCTCGGGGTCGCCGGGGTGGTGGGCGAGGGCCTTGCCGAGTTCGGCGCCGTCGAGCATGGCGAGGTTGGCGCCCTCGCCGGCGAACGGGGACATCAGGTGGGCGGCGTCGCCGAGCAGGGTGACGCCGGGGGTGCGGTCCCAGCGGTGGCCGACGGGCAGGGCGTGGATCCGGCGCGGGACCAGGTCGCCGTCGGCGTCGGCGAGCAGGGCCCGCAGGCCGTCGGCCCAGCCGTCGAAGCCGGCCAGCACGGCCGCCTTGGCGGTGTCGGGGGCGGTGGTGTCGATGCCGTCCAGCCAGTCCTCGCCGGCCCGGACGGCGGTGTAGACGTGGATGCTGCCGTCGCCCTCGCGGTGGGCGAGGAAGCCGCGACCCTCGGCCACGGAGAGGAAGAACCCGCCGCCGACCAGGGCGGCCGCCTCGGGGTGCCGGGTGTCCGCGTCGTGCAGGTCGGCCTCGACGAAGGAGATCCCGGTGTAGGCGGGCCGGGCGTCGGACAGCAGTGGCCGGATCCGGGACCACGCGCCGTCCGCCCCGACCAGCAGGTCCGTGGTGACGGCCGTGCCGTCGGCGAAGGCGACCTGGTGGCGGCCGTCGCCCAGCGCGTGGGCGCGGACCACCTTCCGGCCCCAGCGGACGGTGCCGGCGGGCAGGGAGTCCAGCAGCAGGTCGCGCAGGCGGCCCCGGTCGACCTCGGGGCGGCCGCCGGTGCCGTCGTCCTCCTGCTCCAACCGGACGGCGCCGTCCGGTCCCACCACCCGCAGGGCCTCGCCGCCCGCGTGGACCAGGGCCAGGAACCGGTCGTGCAGCCCGGCGTCGCGCAGGGCCTGCTGGCCGGAGTCGTCGTGGATGTCGAGCAGGCCGCCCTGGGTGCGGGCCTCGGGTGAGGGCTCCAGGTCGAAGACGGCGGCCCGGATGCCGTGGACGTGCAGGACCCGGGCGAGCACGAGGCCCCCGAGCCCGGCTCCGATGACGGCGACGGGAACGTGCTGGACGGTCATGGCCACTCCTTGGGTCGGTGTCGGTCCGTGTCGGTCGGCGTGGGTTCGCCTCCCGTTCCTCCACGGTAACGAACAGGTTCGTAACGAACAAGTTCGTCTCCTGGAGCGGCCTACCGGACAACCGGGATCCCCCCGGACGGGAGCGTGAGAACTTCACGATCCGGACGTGGCGGGATCACTGGCGCGCCGCGAGACGAGGCGGGCAGCCTCGGTGCCGGAGAACCAGCTGACGGGAGGCCGTCGCCCTGGTCCACCCCTCGCAACTGCCCGGCCCCGGCGTCCCCGGCGTCCCCGGCGTGCCCGGCGTGCCCGCGTACGTCGCCGACCACCCGCTCCCCGACACCACCCGCGCCGCCATCGACCGCACCAACTCCGCCCGGCTCTTCGCCGGGGCGGCGTTCCTCAAGTAGTGGCCGAAGGCCGTGGGGACCTCACTCCACGATCAGGTACCGCTGCGCGCTCGCCCCGCTGGCGCAGGTCCCGCCGTCGCAGCCGCCCTTGGCCTCGGTGAACGCGCTCCAGACGTAGATCCCGGGCGAGGGCGGGGTGTACAGGTAGGTCGACGCGTCCTGCCATGGCATGTTCTGCCAGGTCCCGTCGGGCGACAGCACCGAGGCGTGGGAGGAGAAGCCGCTCGCCGTCCAGCTCAGCGAGACCGGCCGGCCGGCCTTGGCCACGGTCTGGTCCGCCGGGGCCAGCAGGCGGGGGACGGCCGGGGTGTCGTGCCCGGGGTCGGGCGTGGAGGAGCCCTTCGCCCTGACGAACAGGAACCGGTCCTCGGACCACGCGCTGCCGGTCTGTCCTTCGGCGGCGTTCGCGGTGCTCGCCTCCCACCGGTACAGCCCGGCGGCGGTGGGAGTGAACGTGCAGGCGGCGGAGCTCAGCCAGGCGGTGTAGCGGGGGGCGTCGTCGCCCAGCCCGGTGAAGACGCGCGACACCGCGGCGGCGTGGTCCCAGCTGAGCGTGACCGACTGGCCGAGCTCGATGACCGTCCGGTCGGCGGGCCCGGTGGGCTCGGGCGGGTGCGGAGTTCCCGCGGGCACGCTGGTCACCCTGGCCGGGGGCGCGGAGTCGGCCGGGGCGCCGCCGGACGGGAAGCAGTCCGGCGGCCCGGAGCCGCCGGTCATCACGAAGAGGCGGACGCAGACGGCGGCGGCGACGAGCACGAGGGCGAGCGGCACCGGCAGCCAGCGGAGCCGGTGCTTCCCGCCACCGGGCGGCGGGGCGTCGGGAGCCTGCCGGAGCTCGGTGACCGCCGTACGGGTGCGGTCGTTCGGGCCGTTCGGTGGCCCGATCGGCGGGGGTCCGGGGTGGGCCGGAGCCGCCCGCCGCTGCGCCGGAAGCCACGCCCCGGCGGGTGCGTCGTGCGCGGCCGGCCCGAACAGGTCCAGCAACTCGGCGGGGGTGGGCCGGTCGGCGGGATCGCGCGCCAGACAGGCGGCGATCGCCGGGCGCAGGGCCTGCGGGACGCCGCCGAGATCCGGCTCGGTGTGCAGGACCCGGTAGAGCATCACCTGCGCTGCACCGTGCCCGAACGGCGCGCACCCGGCAGCGTGGCAGAGCACGTGGCCGAGGCTGAACACGTCACAGGCCGGCCCGATCGCGCCGCCCGCGATCTGCTCAGGCGCCATGTAGCCGGGCGTGCCGACGACGACCTGGGTCCGGGTGATCGCGGTCCCGTCCAGCGCGCGGGCGATCCCGAAGTCGATGACGCGCGGCCCGTCGTCGGCGAGCAGCACGTTCGACGGCTTGAGGTCCCGGTGGATCAGGCCGACGGCGTGGATGGCGTCCAGCGCCTCGGCCAGCCCCGCCCCGAGGACGCGCAACGACGCTTCCGGCAGCGGGCCGTGGGCGGCGACCGCCTCGGCCAGGGACGGCCCCGGAACGTAGGCGGTGACCAGCCACGGCGGGTCACCGCCCGGGTCGGCGTCGACGACCTGGGCGGTGTGGAACCCGCCGACCCGCCGTACGGCCTCCAGCTCGTGGGCGAAGCGTCGCCGGAACTCCGGGTCGGCGGCGAGCTCCCGGTGCACGCACTTGACGGCGACCAGCCGACCGCCCGGCGAACGCCCGAGGTACACCACGCCCATCCCGCCGCTGCCCAGGCGCCCGAGCAGCCGGTACCGGCCGCCGACCGTCGTCGGGTCAGTGGCTCGTAACGCCTCCACGACACCCCCGGTGGGCCACCGCGCAGCAGCCGGTCCCGTCGACCGGACCCCCCGTGACGAACCCTCGCCTCATCCCAGCGCGTCGCGCGCGGGGCTGTCAATGCCGGCCGCCGAACACTCGGCGACCGGCGCCCCGGCGCGCGGCGTCAGATGCGCAGGGTCCGCAGGAAGCAGCCCGTGGCCGAGTCGCAGCCGGTGACGTAGAGCGAGTGGCCGTCCGGCCCGACGGAGAGGGCGTGCACGCGCCACTCGGGGACGGAGAGGGACACGCTCTGGTCGAACCGGTTCTCGCCCGGCACGAACGTGTACAGCGGGGTGGGGAGCCTGTACTCGGGGCCGCCGAGCAGGTAGACGCGACTGCCCTCGGCGTTCATCGCCGGGTGGTGGTACTCGAAGTAGCCGGAGCCGTACTTCATGAGGTAGCGCACCGTGTCCGTGCCCGTGTCGAGCCCGATGCCCACGGAGTAGGTGCGGACCGACCCGAGCGCGAGCAGGAAGGAGCCGTCCGGGGAGAGCGCCAGCTCGTCCTTGGCCCCGGGGTCGACGACCGTGGTGGTGCCGAGTCCGGTCCCGATGTCGAGGCGCAGCAGGTCGAGGTTGGTGCCCGCGTAGAGGTAGTTGCCGTCGGGCAGGACGGCGAGATCGTTGACCGTGTGGCCGGTGACCGCCGTCTGGTCGATGAACTCCTGGTCGCCGGTGGAGAATTCCAGGATCCGGCCCGGCTCCTCCTGCCCGGCGGGGCCTGAGGGACCGGACTGCCCGACGTAGAGGGTCTCGCCGTCCGGGTCGGTGGCCAGACTGGTCGCCGCGCCCGGGGTCCAGCCCGCCGGGAGCTGCTGCTCCGGCGCGGCGACGCGGGCCTTGACCGTGTTGGTCGCGGTGTCGATGACGTAGACGGCGGAGCCGACTCCGACGTACAGCCGGTGGCCGTCCGGGCTGAGGGCAGGCCGCCCGTAGGGTGCCGGGTCGCCGAGCGGGAGGCGGGCCGTCACCGTGCCGGTCTGCGTGTCGACGGTGGACAGGTACACGCCCTGGCGCCCGCCGACCACGTCCGTCAGCACGAGGTAGACCGTTCGGCCGTCCGGACTGACCGCCTCGGTGACCTTCTCCCAGGTGAATTCCGCGATCCGGACGGCCCACGGCACGCCGGCGACGGGGCCGTCGGGAACGCCGGAGGGGGCCGCCCCCGAGGCCCCCGAGACGCCCGCCCCACCGAGCAGCAGCGCCACCGCCGTCGCCGCCGAGACGGCCCAGCGGGATCCGCGCCGTAGCGCGCTTGCCGGAGTCCTCATCATGTCCTCCCCTTGTCGGCCGGTGCGCCGCGCCGGGCACCGGATGGATCGAAGCCTAGGTGATTCCATTGCCATCGAATGGGACAACTATTAAGTGGTGAAGGAGGGTTGGAAGATCCGGCAGTGGCTGGTGGGGTGTGCGGCGCCGGCCTGCCGGGACCGTCGTGCCCACCGGAAACCGTTCGACCGCCGTGCTTCCACCGCGAGCCGGCGGGAGGTCAACTGGCGCCCACCACCGGGTGAGTCCGTCTCCGTCGAATGAGAGAATCACCCCGGCCCGCGAATTCCGGCCCGCGAATTCCATTCCATGCGGCCGGAGTTACGACCCACCAAAGGAATCGCAGATGACCGACCTGCCGGCGCCCGCTCCCTTCACCACCGAGGACACCCTGTTCGGCGAGATCACCGTCCGCATCGAAGGCCAGCACCGGGTGACCGTCTCCGGGGATCGGATCCCCACCGCCGTCCTGGAGCGCGACCCGGGCAGCGAGCCGGACCCGCAGATCGCCATCGGCACCCGCGACACCGCCCACCTGACGCTGACCGTCGACGGCTCGCCGGTGCCGCTGCGGCCGGGCCGGGGCAAGTTCCGCCGGAAGTCCTACCGGGTCGAGACCACGTACGACGGCGCCGTCCACGTCCTCGTCCCGGACTCCATCCCCAGCAGCCGGCTCATGCGCGACGGCAAGCGCCTCGGCGACTTCTCCTGCGACGGCGACCAGATCGTCATCGTGGAGTGGCGGGACGGCGCCCCCGCCCGCCCCGCCGACGCCGCGATCGGGTACGTCCTCGCCTCCGCCTTCGGCACGGGCGGGCAGCCCACCTGGATGCTGGTGGTCGAAGGGGTCGCTGCCCTCATCCCCTGAGCCGCCGGGCCGGTCGTTCGCCGGCCCGGCGCCGTTGCGCGGGAGCGGGCGAATAGGGTGGGGCGGATGGTTTTCGGCGCATGAGTATGGAGATTCGTATGAGCTCGACCTCTGTTCCTGACGGCCTGCTCCCGGTCGGGGTGATCGGTCTCGGTGACATTGCGCAGAAGGCGTATCTGCCGGTCCTGGGCGGGTTGCCGGCGCTGGACCTGCGGTTGATGACCAGGGACGGGGCGAAGCTGGACCGGATCGGTGACGCGCACCGGATTGCGCCGGAGAATCGCTTCACCGATCTCGGGGAGTTGATCGGGAGCGGGATCCGGGCGGCGTTCGTGCACGCCGCGACCAGCCAGCACGTTCCGATCGTGGAGCAGCTGCTGACGGCCGGTGTCGACGTCTACGTCGACAAGCCGCTCGACTACACCGTCGACGGTGCCCGCCGGCTCGTCGACCTCGCCGACCGGACGGGCCGCTCGCTGATGGTCGGCTTCAACCGCCGGCACGCGCCCGGCTACGCCCAGGCCAAGGAGCGCCCCCGCGACCTGATCGTCCTGCAGAAGAACCGCGAGGGCCTCGCCGAGGCCGCCCGCTCCCTGGTGTTCGACGACTTCATCCACGTCGTCGACACCCTGCGCTTCCTGGCCCCCGGCGAGATCGAGCACGTCGACGTCCGCGCCCGCGTCCGGGACGGGCTGGTCGAGCACGTCGTCCTGACCCTCGGCGGGGACGGCTTCACGGCGCTCGGCATCATGAACCGGCTCTCCGGCTCGACGGAGGAGATCCTGGAGGTCTCCGGCGCCGACTCCAAGCGGGCGGTGCACAACCTCGCCGAGGTGATCGACCACCGCGGCCAGCCCACCGTCCGCCGGCGTGGTGACTGGGTGTCCGTCGCCCGCCAGCGCGGCATCGAGCAGTGCGTGCTGTCCTTCCTGGACGCCGTCCGGGCCGGCAAGACCCTGGACGCGCACGACGCGCTGCGCACCCACGAGCTGTGCGAGCTGATCGTGGAGCGGATCGAGGCGGGCTGAGGGGACGTCGAGGCAGGTTGAAGGAGCGGGCTGAAGGAGCGGGCTGAAGGACCGGGCTGAAGGGATGGGGATAGGGGCGGGGGTAGGAGCAGGGGCCGGGGCGGACGCCGAAGCGGAACCAGAAGTTCACTGACGGGGTCTTGTCGCGTCATTTTCTACGCGCGTATCTTGGGGTCGCCGCGGGGGACGGGTGACCGGCTTCCGCTTCATCTACGCGGGTAGCGCGTGCCATGGGCACGCCGCCTGACCATGCGTCACGGCCCGGCGGCCGCAGACCCGCCGGGTGGACGACGCGCCCTGTGCCCCGCTCCACCCTCGACCGCCGTGCCACGACCGTGCCGCACGGCGGAGCTAGGAGTCATGCCCCGGTGACCACCGCCCCCGCTCCCCGCCCCCGCCGGGCCCTGCTGCGCGCCGCGATCCTCCCGGCCGGACTGGCCGCCTCGCTGGTGCTCGTCCCGCTGCCGGCCGCGAACGCCGCGCCCACCGCCGCGAACGCCGCCGCCCCGGCCGGGCCGACCGAGGCCGGACCGCTGCGCATCCACGACATCCAGGGCACCACCCGGATCTCCCCGCAGGCCGGGAAGCCCGTCACCGGCGTGCCCGGCGTCGTCACCGGCGTGCGCGCCTACGGCAGCGCCAAGGGCTTCTGGATGCAGGACCCGAACCCCGACGCCGACCCGGCCACCAGCGAGGGCATCTTCGTCTACACCGGCGGCAACCCGACCGTGAAGGCCGGCGACTCGGTCCTGGTCAGCGGCAAGGTCACCGAGTACTACCCGAACTTCGCGGGCGGCTCGCAGTCCGTCACCGAGCTCACCGGCCCCGCCGTCACCGTGCTGTCCTCCGGCAACCCGCTGCCGGCCCCGGTGGTCGTCGACACCCGCAACATCCCCGGCACCTACGCCCCGCCGGCGCCCGAGGGCGGCAGCATCGACGCGCTGCCGCTCGACCCGGAGAAGTACGCCCTGGACTTCTACGAGTCGCTGGAGGGCATGCTCGTCCAGGTCAAGGACGTCCGGGTGATACAGGCGACGGACAAGTACAACGAGCTGTGGGTCGCCGCCGACCGGCAGGACCAGCGCAGCAAGCGCGGCGGCGTGCTGTACGAGTCGTACGCGGAGCCCAACGTGGGCCGCCTGATGGTGCAGCAGCAGGCGGCGGTCACCCCGCAGCAGCCGTTCCCGGTGGCCAACGTGGGCGACGTGCTGACCGGCACCACCACCGGCCCGCTGGACTACAACCAGTTCGGCGGCTACACCCTCGTCGCCGGCACCCTGGGCACGCTCCAGGACAACCACCTCCAGCGCGAGGTCACCGCCAAGGCGGCCGACCGCGAACTCGCCATCGCCACGTACAACGTGGAGAACCTGGCCCCCGGCAACCCGGACGCCAAGTTCGCCGAGCTGGCCCAGGGCATCGTCACCAACCTGCGCTCGCCCGACATCGTCGCCCTGGAGGAGATCCAGGACAACAACGGCGCCAAGAATGACGGCACGGTCGACGCGAGCCAGACCGTCGCCAAGTTCATCGCCGCGATCAAGGCGGCCGGCGGCCCGGCGTACGACTGGCGCTCGATCGACCCGCAGGACGGCAAGGACGGCGGCGAGCCGGGCGGCAACATCCGGCAGGTGTTCCTGTTCAACCCGCAGCGGGTCTCCTTCACCGACATCCCCGGCGGCGCCGCCGCCAGTGCCGTGGACGTCGCCGGCAGCGGCGCCACCACCGCGCTGACCGCCTCGCCCGGCCGGATCGCCCCGACCGACGACGCGTGGACCAACAGCCGCAAGCCGCTGGTCGGACAGTTCTCCTTCCGCGGCAAGAAGGTCTTCGTCATCGCCAACCACTTCAACAGCAAGGGCGGCGACCAGGGCATCGACAGCCGCTTCCAGGCCCCCACCCGCAGCTCCGAGGTGCAGCGGGTCAAGCAGGCCACCATCGAGCAGGCCTTCGTCGCCAAGCTGCTGGCCGCCGACAAGGAGGCGCGCGTCGTCTCGCTCGGCGACTTCAACGACTACCAGTTCTCGCCCGCGCTGGCCGCGCTCACCAAGGACGGGGTGCTGCGCGACCTGGTGAATGAACTGCCGGAGACCGAGCAGTACTCGTACGTCTACCAGGGCAACTCGCAGGTGCTGGACCACATCCTGGTCAGCCCCGAGGTCGGCTACGCCAAGTACGACGTGGTGCACATCAACGCCGAGTTCGCCGAGCAGGCCAGCGACCACGACCCGCAGGTGGTCCGCATCAAGCCCTGAGCGTCAAGCCCTGACCGGTCTGCATCAGGCCCTGACCTGCGGCTATGCTGCCTTCGCCGGAGGTGACCACCGCCGGCGAAGGCGGCTGCGGCAGTGGGGGTCGGAGAGCATGCGGTACCGGATCGAGCGGATGGGGGCCGAGGACTGGCAGCGCCTGCGGAAGGTGCGGCTGGCCCAGCTCCTCGACTTCCCGATGGCCTTCGGCGAGACCCACGCCGCGGCGCAGGCCCTGGGCGAGGCCGACTGGCGGGCCCGGACGGCGCGGGTGAACGAGCCGGGCAGCGTCGGCCTGGTGGCCGTCGACCCGGACGGCGAATGGGTCGGCACGATGCTCTCCGTCCCCGACCGGGACCAGGCCGCGACCGCCGTCCTGATCGGCGTCTGGGTGGCCCCGGAACACCGCGGCCGCGAACGCGGCGTGACGGACGCCCTGTTGGACGCCGCCACCGACTGGGCCCGCACCGAGGGCGGCGCCAAGCGGATGCTGCTCGGCGTGCACGAGGCGAACGCCCGCGCCGCCACCTTCTACCTGCGCCGGGGCTTCACCTACACCGGCGGGGAGACCCCGTACGGGCTCGACCCGCGGGCCCGCATCCTGGAGATGGCCCTCCCGCTGGACTGAAACGCCCTGAGGCCGGCCGAACGGCCTTTCCCACGAAGCGGGTTGGGCGGAAAAGCACGGGCCCCGAGCGCGCCCGCGCCCTAGGATCGACGGTCATGGTTGATCTCTATCCTCCGACGAGTCCCTACGGCCACGGTTTCCTCGACACCGGAGACGGCAACCGGGTCTACTACGAGCAGCTCGGCAACCCCGAGGGCAAGCCCGTCCTGTACGTCCACGGCGGCCCGGGGGCGGGGACGCCGGACCGGCCCACCCGGGCGTGGGACCCGGACTGCTACCGCGTGATCCGCTACGACCAGCGCAACTGCGGCCGCAGCACCCCGCACGCCGGCGACCCGGCGGCGGACATGAGCCTGAACACCACGCAGCACCTGATCGACGACATGGAGCGGCTGCGCGAACACCTCGGCATCGAGCGGTGGTTGCTGAACGGCGCCTCCTGGGGTTCGACCCTCCTGCTGGCCTACGCGCAGCAGCACCCCGAGCGGGTCAGCGAGATCATCATCCAGGCGGTGACGACGACCCGCCGGGCCGAGACCGACTGGCTCTACCGGGGCGCCGGGTCCTTCTACCCCGAGGCGTGGGACCGGTTCCGCGAGGGCGTGCCCGAGGACGAGCGGGACGGCGACCTGCTCGCCGCCTACGCGCGGCTGATGGAGAACCCCGACCGGGCGGTCCGGGCGAAGGCCGCCGCCGGGTGGCTCGCCTGGGAGGACGCGGTCATCTCGAACGAGCCCAACGGCTCTCCCGGCATGTACAGCGCCCGGGAGGTCGACGAGCAGATCGCGTTCGTCCGGATCTGCGCCCACTTCTTCAGCAACGGCGCCTGGCTTGAGGAGGACCAACTGCTGCGCAACGCCCACAGGCTGGCCGGGATCCCGGCGGTGCTGGTGCACGGCCGGCACGACATGGGCTGCCCGGTGCAGACGGCTTGGGAGCTGGCGAAGGCGTGGCCGGGCGCGCGGCTGCACATCTCCGAGGACTCGGGACACATCGGCAGCGAGGAGATGAAGGAGACCGTCCGGGAGGCCATCGAGGAGTTCAAGCACCTCTGATCCTGCTCGGGTTCCGCCACTCGTCGATCACGACTCGATGCCCTCCCGGGTACGGGCTCACAGCCAGCGGTCGTACCAGGCGCGGATGCGCCGGAGGGCGTCGAGTTGATGGGCGCGCTCGTGGAGCCCGTGGCCCTCTCGGGGGTAGACGACGAACTCGTGCTCGACGCCGAAGTGGCGCAGTGCGCGATGGAAGTGGACGGCCTGGCCGAGGGGGACGTTGGTGTCCTGCTCGCCGTGCAGGATCAGGACCGGGGTGCGGATCCGGGACGCGTAGGAGATCGGGCTGTTCCGGTCGTGGAGGTGCGGTCCCGGCCCGTTCCAGCCGGTGCTGCCGCCGAGCGCCGCGTCCATGGCTCCCCACTCGCCGGTCCCGGCCTGCATGCCCCAGTCGGTGATGCCCGCGCCCATCATGGCGGCCTTGAACCGCCCGGTCTGGCCGATGGCCCAGGCCGCCATGAAACCGCCGTGGCTCCAGCCGGAGATGCCCAGGCGTTCGGGATCGGCGACTCCCTCGGCGACCAGCAGGTCGATCCCGGCGAGGATGTCGGTCCACTCGTCGCCGCCCACCGCTCCCGCCACCACGGCGGCGAATTCATGGCCGTGGCCCGACCCGCCCCGGGGATTGGGCAGGAAGACCGCGTATCCGGCGGTCGCCAGCCACTGGCCGCAGTCGACCGCGGTGAGCGTGAACTCGTCGGCATGGCGGAAGTAGGGGCCGCCGTGGACCATGGTGACGAGCGGGAACGGGCCCTGGCCCCGAGTCCGGCCGGCCGGCAGGATCAGCAGGCCGTCCAACTGGAGTCCGTCGGACGCCTGGTAGCCGAGCCGTTCCTGGGCACCCCAGCGGATCCCGCGCAGTTCGGGGCTGGTGTCGCTGAGCCGGAGCAGTGGCCCGCCCGTGGGGCCCGCGTGGACGTTCCTGGGCTCGCGCGCGGTGCTCAGCAGCACGGCGAGGGTCGCTCCGGAGCGACTCGCAGTGAGCCCGGCGAGCGTGCCGGGCGTGCCGAACGTGCCTGGCGTGCCGGGCGCGCAGGACAACCGGTGGAACCGCAGCGACTGCGGATCGAGCCGGTACAGCGCGGTGTCCAGCCCGTCGGCGAACAGCGCCAGCGGCGGCCCGTCGGCGACCTGCACCAGCTCGGTGGGGCAGGCGGACATGCCGACCGTGAGATCGCGCTGTTCGACGGTCGGGCCGGTCGCCGGCGGCACGGTGTCGATCACGGCGAGCGCGCCGACCAAGTGCCCGGGGGTCACCGCCAGGTGGGCCAGATGCCATTCACCGTCGTGATGCCACCAGACCGGGGACCGGGCCTCGAATCCGACCGGGCCCAGGTCCTGGACGGCTCCCGTCTCCGGGGCGACCAGGTGCAGTCCTGCCGTCGTCACGCCGGGGTCGAGCTCGGGGGTGGCCCAGCTCAGCACGGCCAGCGGGCCGCCGTCCGGACGCTGGGCCACCTCCACGACATGGCGGTCTCCGAGGCCGTCCACGGTGCGGACCGCGCCGGTCGCCAGGTCGAGCAGGCGCAGCCGGGTGGCGGGGAGGTGCCGGCCCCAGACCTTCGCGTCGTCACCCTCGGCCTCCCGGCGTTCGTCCTCCGGGGTGGGCTCGTCCTCGGCGAGCAGCGCCACGGTGCGGCCGTCGGCGAGCGGGTAGTGGTCGCAGATGCCCCCGCGCCACCTGGTCAGGGGCTCCGCCCGGGCGATGTCCCCGCTGCCGTCCAGAAGGATCCGCCGGAGTTGAGCGGTGCCCCGCTCCTCGCGGTCGGAGGTGAGAAACAGAGAAGCCGAGTCCGGCGCCCACTTCGGGGCGGCGGCGCGGGCCGTGCCGTCGGTCAGCCCGCGCGGGGCAGCGCTGCCATCGGCGGCGGCGACCCAGACCGAGCTGTGCGGGCGTCCTTCCCTTCCACTGTTCGCGACCACGCCGTAGGCGACCAGGCGACCGTCCGGCGAGATGGCCGGCGCCGCGGGGGTGGCCATGTCCACCACCAGTTCCGCGGTGAGCGGGTCGGTCGACTCGGGAGTCGGTCGCGGTGCGGGATGCGGCATGCGGGCTGCCTTTCACTCGCCAGTACGACGGACGGACATCGTGTCGCACCGACGGGCCGGTGTCAGTCGGGTTTCGGAGAATCGGGCCGTACGCGGCCCTGTCGAGTGCGGCCACCGGCTCGAAACAAGCAGGCGTGATTGCTTTTTTTCGCGCCCGGTGCCACGCTGCTGCCCGGCGGCGCTCGTGTGGGGGCGTCGCCAACCCGTCGGCAGGGGAGGCGCTTTGGCGCGCGAACGCTCGGTACTGCGGGTCGGCAACGCCTCGGGGTTCTACGGGGACCGCTTCGCGGCGGTGCGGGAGATGCTCACCGGCGGGCCGCTGGACGTGCTCACCGGGGACTACCTGGCGGAGCTGACCATGCTCATCCTGGCCCGGGACCGCCTGAAGGACCCGTCCCTCGGCTACGCCCGGACGTTCCTGCGGCAGATGGAGGAGTGCCTCGGCCTGGCGCAGGAGCGCGGGGTGAGGATCGTGGTGAACGCGGGTGGGCTGAATCCGGCCCGGCTCGCCGCCGAACTGCGGAACCTGGCACAGCGCCAGGGCCTCGCGGTGGCCGTCGCCCACGTCGAGGGGGACGACCTGATGCCGCGCAGGAGCGAACTCGGCTTGCCTGACGGCCTGTTGGCCGCGAACGCCTACCTCGGCGGCTTCGGGGTGGCGGCCTGCCTGGCCGCGGGCGCCGAGGTGGTGGTCACCGGGCGGGTCACCGACGCGGCGCTGGTCGCCGGGCCCGCGATCGCCCACTTCGGCTGGACGGCGGCAGACTTCGACGCCCTCGCCGGGGCGGTGGTCGCCGGGCACGTGCTGGAGTGCGGCGCCCAGGCGACGGGCGGGAACTACGCGTTCTTCCGCGAGCACGACGTCACCCGCCCGGGCTTCCCGATCGCCGAACTGCACGCCGACGGCTCCAGCGTGATCACCAAGCACCCGGGCACCGGCGGCGCCGTCACCGCGGGCACCGTCACCGCCCAACTCCTGTACGAGACGGGCGGTGCGCGCTACCTGGGCCCGGACGTCACCGCCCGGCTGGACACCGTGCGGCTCGCCGAGGAGGGGCCGGACCGGGTCCGGATCGACGGGGTACGCGGCGAGGCGCCGCCGCCCACGCTGAAGGTGGGCCTGAACCGGCTCGGCGGCCACCGCAACGAGGTGGTGTTCGTCCTCACCGGCCTCGACATCGAAGCCAAGGCCGACCTGGTGCGGCGGCAGTTCCTGGACGCCCTGCCGCCCGCCGCCCGGCCCGCCGAACTGCGCTGGACGCTCGCCCGGACCGACCACCCGGACGCCGGCACCGAGGAGGCCGCCTCCGCCCTGCTCCGGCTCACCGCCCGCGACCCGGACCAGGCCAAGGTCGGGCGCGAACTGGGCAAGGCCGCCGTGGAGTTGGGGTTGGCCGGTTACCCGGGCTTCCACCTCACCGCGCCGCCAGGCCCCGGCGCGCCGTACGGGGTGTTCGCCGCCGCGTACGTCGACGCCGAGGCCGTCGAGCACACCGCCGTGCTACCGGACGGCCGCCGGCTCGCCGTCCCGCCGGCCCCGGTGACGAGCCGACCTGCTGAGACCTCCGAAGAGCCAGCGCTCCCCGCAGTACTCCCAACTGCACTCCCCGCAGAACCCCCCGCCGGCCCGCGTCGCCGCGCCCCGCTCGGCCTGGTGGCCGGCGCCCGCAGCGGCGACAAGGGCGGCGACGCCAACCTCGGCGTCTGGGCCCGCTCCGAGGCGGGATGGCGCTGGCTCGCCCACACCCTCACCGTCGACAAGCTGCGCGAACTCCTGCCCGAGACCGCCGACTTGCCCGTCACCCGGCACCTGCTCCCGAACCTGCGCGCGGTCAACTTCACCCTCACCGGCCTGCTCGGCGAAGGCGTCGCCGCCCAGCACCGCTTCGACCCGCAGGCCAAGGCCCTCGGGGAGTGGCTGCGCTCCCGCCACCTCGACATCCCGGAGGCCCTGCTGTGACCGTGCTGCCCACCCGCGTCGACCCGGCCGGGCCCGAGTACGCCGAGTACCGCGCCGCGATGCTCGCCAAGCTCGCCGGGCTGGACGCCGAGCACGCCAAGGCGCTGGCCGGCGGCGGCCCCAAGTACGTGGACCGCCACCGCGCCCGCGGCAAGCTGCTGCCGCGCGAGCGGATCGAGCTGCTGGTCGACCCGGACTCGCCGTTCCTGGAGCTCTCGCCGCTGGCCGCCTGGGGCAGCGACTACCCGGTGGGCGCGGCGCTGGTCACCGGCATCGGCGTGATCGAGGGCGTGGAGTGCCTGATCACCGCCAACGACCCGACCGTGCGCGGCGGCGCCAGCAACCCGTGGACCCTGCGCAAGGCCCTGCGCGCCAACGAGATCGCGTTCGACAACCGCCTCCCGGTGGTGAACCTGGTCGAGTCCGGCGGGGCCGACCTGCCCAGCCAGAAGGAGATCTTCATCCCCGGCGGCGCGTTGTTCCGCGACCTCACCCGGCTCTCCGCCGCCGGAATCCCCACCGTGGCCGTGGTGTTCGGCAATTCGACGGCCGGCGGCGCCTACGTCCCCGGCATGTCGGACCACACCGTGCTGGTCAGGGAGCGCGCCAAGGTGTTCCTCGGCGGCCCGCCGCTGGTCAGGATGGCCACCGGTGAGGAGGCCGACGACGAGTCGCTCGGCGGCGCCGAGATGCACGCCCGCACCTCCGGTCTGGCCGACCACTTCGCGGCGGACGAGGCGGACGCGCTGCGGCTGGCCCGCCGGATCGTCGCCCGGCTGGACCACCGCAAGCCGGGCCCGTCGCCGGACCGGCTCGCCGAGCCGCCGAAGTACGACGAGGAGGAGCTGCTGGGCATCGTCCCGGGCGACCTCAAGGTGCCCTTCGACCCGCGCGAGGTGATCGCCCGGATCGTCGACGGCTCCGACTTCGACGAGTTCAAGCCGCTCTACGGCACCAGCCTGGCCACCGGCTGGGCCCGGCTGCACGGCTACCCGGTCGGCGTGCTGGCCAACGCGCAGGGCGTGCTGTTCAGCGCGGAGTCCCAGAAGGCCGCCCAGTTCATCCAGTTGGCGAACCAGCGGGACATCCCGCTGCTGTTCCTGCACAACACCACCGGCTACATGGTCGGCCGGGCGTACGAGCAGGGCGGCATCATCAAGCACGGCGCGATGATGATCAACGCCGTCGCCAACTCCCGGGTGCCGCACCTGTCGGTGCTGATCGGCGCGTCCTACGGCGCCGGCCACTACGGCATGTGCGGGCGGGCGTACGAGCCGCGCTTCCTGTTCGCCTGGCCGAGCGCCAAGTCCGCGGTGATGGGCCCGCAGCAGCTCGCCGGGGTGCTGTCGATCGTCGCCCGGCAGTCGGCCGCCGCGAAGGGGCAGCCGTACGACGAGGACGCGGACGCGGCGATCCGCGCCATGGTCGAGCAGCAGATCGAGGCCGAGTCGCTGCCGGTCTTCCTGTCCGGGCGGCTGTACGACGACGGCGTGATCGACCCGCGCGACACCCGTACGGTGCTCGGCCTGTGCCTGTCCGCGATCCACAACGCGCCGGTCGAGGGCGCGCGCGGCTACGGCGTCTTCCGGATGTGAGACCGAACTGTTCGACCGAGCTGCGAGACCGAGCTGCGAGACGGAGCTGTGAGGGGCACCCGAGACATGATCACCAACCTGCTGGTCGCCAACCGTGGCGAGATCGCCCGCCGGGTCTTCCGCACCTGCCGGGCCCTGGGCGTCGCGACCACCGCCGTCCACTCCGACCCGGACGCCGGGGCCGCGCACGTCCGTGAGGCCGACGCGGCCGTGCGGCTGCCCGGCGCCGCGCCCGCCGACACCTACCTGCGCGCCGACCTGATCGTCCGCGCCGCGCTGGCGGCGGGCGCGGACGCCGTCCACCCCGGGTACGGATTCCTGTCGGAGGACGCCGGGTTCGCGCAGGCCGTGCTGGACGCCGGGCTGGTCTGGGTCGGCCCGCCGCCGGCCGCGATCGCCGCGATGGGCTCCAAGACGGCCGCCAAGCGGCTGATGGCCGAGGCCGGGGTGCCCGTGCTGGACGCCCTGACCGACCCCACCGAGGTCGACCTGCCGCTCCTGGTCAAGGCGGCGGCGGGTGGCGGCGGACGCGGCATGCGGGTGGTGCGCACGCTCGCGGAGCTCCCCGGCGAACTGGCCGCCGCCCGCGCCGAGGCGGCGAAGGCCTTCGGCTCGGACGAGGTGTTCTGCGAGCGCTACCTGCCCGCCGGGCGGCACGTCGAGGTCCAGCTGCTGGCCGACGCGCACGGCACGGTCTGGGCGGTCGGCGACCGCGACTGCTCGCTCCAGCGGCGGCACCAGAAGGTGATCGAGGAGGCCCCGGCCCCCGGCCTGCCCGAGGCGGTGCGCGCCGGGCTGCACGCGGCGGCCGTCAGCGCCGCCCGGGCGATCGGCTACACCGGTGCCGGTACGGCCGAGTTCATGCTCGGCGAGGACGGCCGGTTCCACTTCCTGGAGATGAACACCCGCCTCCAGGTCGAGCACCCGGTCACCGAGGCGGTCACCGGACTGGACCTGGTGGCGCTCCAACTCGCCGTCGCCGAGGGGGAGCGGCTGCCCGGGCCGGTCCCGCCGCCCGCCACCGGCTGCGCGATCGAGGCCCGGCTGTACGCGGAGGACCCGGCGAAGGACTGGCAGCCCGCCACCGGCACCCTGCACCGCCTCGAACTCACCGTGCCGCACCAGGAGTTCGGCGGCCGGGGTGTCCGGCTGGACTCCGGCGTGGCGGCCGGCGACGAGATCACCCCGCACTACGACGCGATGCTCGCCAAGGTGATCGCCTGGGCGCCGACCCGCGCCGCCGCCGCCCGCCGGCTGGCCGACGCGCTCGCCCGCGCAGAGGTCCACGGGCCCGCAACCAACCGGGAGTTGCTGGTCCGCGCGCTGCGGCACCCGGCCTTCCTGGCCGCACGCCTGCACACCGGCTTCCTGGCCGAGCACGCGGCCGAACTCACCGCCCCGGACGGCAGGGAGACCGCGCGCGCCGCCCTGGCCGCCGCCCTCGCCGACGCCGCCGCCCGGCGCACCGGGCCGCACGGCGCACTGCCGTCGGGCTGGCGCAACCTGCCCTCGCAGTCGCAGTCCAAGCGCTACCGCACCGACGACGGCGCAGAGTTGGAGGTCCGATACCGCCTCACCCGGGACGGCCTGCGGGCCGACGACCACCCGCGGACGGAGCTCCTGGACGCCTCGCCCGAGCAGGTCACGCTGCGCGAGGGCGCCGTCCGGCGCGGCCACCGCGTCGCGCGCTACGGCGACCGGGTGTACGTCGACACCCCGAACGGCGGCATCGCGCTCACCGCCCTGCCGCGCTTCCCCGACCCCGCCGCCCGGGCGGACCCGGGCGCGCTGCTCGCCCCGATGCCCGGCACCGTCGTGCGCACCACCGCCGCCGTCGGCGACACCGTCACCGCCGGTCAGCCGCTGCTCGTCCTGGAGGCGATGAAGATGGAGCACCGCGTCACCGCCCCCGCCGACGGCGTCCTGGTCGAACTCCACGCCGCCCCCGGCCGGCAGGTCGAACTCGGCACCCTGCTCGCCGTCGTGCAGCCCGAGGCCGGTCCCGCCGCCGAGCCCACTGCAACAGCCGCCGTCCAGCCCGCCGCCGAGCCGACCGCACCAGCCGCCGTCCAGCCCGCCGCAGAAGCCTGAGGAAGGACCCCGCATGTCCACCATCGGCAGTCAGCTCATCGAGACCACAGAACGCCGGGCCCTGCGCCAGGCCGTCGGCGACCTCGGCCGCCGCTACGGCTCCGCCTACTACATGGCCAAGGCCCGGGCCGGCGAGCCCGCCGACGAGCTGTGGGCGGACGCGGGCAAGGCCGGCTACCTCGGCGTGAACCTGCCCGCCGAGTACGGCGGCGGGGGCGGCGGCATCACCGATCTGGCCATCGTGCTGGAGGAGTTGGGCTCGGCCGGCTGCCCGCTGCTGCTGCTCATCGTCTCCCCGGCGATCTGCGGCACCGTGATCGCCCGCTTCGGCACCGAGGAGCAGAAGCAGCGCTGGCTGCCCGGACTCGCCGACGGCAGCCGCAAGATGGCCTTCGGCATCACCGAGCCGGACGCCGGCTCCAACGCGCACCGGATCTCCACCGTCGCCCGCCGGGACGGCGGGGACTGGCTGCTGACCGGCCGCAAGGTGTTCGTCTCCGGCATCGACCACTGCGACGCCGTGCTGTTCGTCGCCCGCACCGAGACCGCGGACACCGGCGGGGGCCGCAGGCTCAAGCCCTGTCTGTTCATCGTCCCGCGCGACGCCGCCGGCTTCGAGTACCGGGCGATACCGATGGAACTCGTCGCCCCCGAGAAGCAGTTCCAGGTCTTCCTGGACGACGTCCGGCTGCCCGCCGACGCCCTGGTCGGCGACGAGGACGCCGGCCTGCTGCAACTGTTCGCGGGCCTCAACCCCGAGCGCGTGCTGACCGCCGCGTTCTCCCTCGGCCTGGCCCGCCAGGCCCTCGGCAAGGCCGTCGAGTACGCGAAGACCCGCACCGTCTGGTCCACCCCGATCGGCGCCCACCAGGGCCTGGCCCACCCGCTGGCCCAGTGCGCGGTGGAGATCGAGCTGGCCCGGCTGATGACCCAGAAGGCCGGGCTGCTCTACGACGCGGGGGAGGAGCTGGCCGCCGGGGAGGCCGCCAACATGGCCAAGTACGCGGCCGGCGAGGCCGCCGCCCGTACCGTCGACCAGGCGGTGCAGACGCTGGGCGGCAACGGCCTCACCCAGGAGTACGGGCTGGGCGCGCTGCTGGCCGCCACCCGGGTCGGCCGGGTCGCCCCGGTCAGCCGCGAGATGGTGCTCAACTACGTCGCCCAGCACACCCTCGGCCTCCCGAAGTCCTATTAGTCCGCCTCCTTCCAGGGCGCACCGGAAGCACCTACCGGACCCACCGGACGCACCGCACCCACCGGACGCACCCACCGGACGCACCCGCCCGGCGTGCCCCCGGTGGGTCACCAGAGGGACATCTCGGCGAACTTTGCAGTGGCGGACGTCATGGTCCGTATGCTCCTGTTCGTACCCTCGGTCGACCTTTCGCCGCGCCAGCCGATGCGTCAACTACCTTTCTGGAGGCTTACTTTGGTGTTCCGCAGCGAATTCCCGGACGTGCCGACGGTGGACCTGCCGATCCATGAGGCGGTGCTCGGCGGCGCGGCGGCGTACGGTGACCGGCCGGCCCTGATCGACGGCGTCACCGGGGAGTGCGTGAGCTACGCGCGGCTCGCCGCCGGCGTCGAGCGGGTGGCCGCCGGACTGGCCGCGGCCGGGGTGCGCCAGGGCGACGTGGTGGCCCTGTTCAGCCCCAACACGCTCGGCTACCCGACGGCCTTCTACGGTGCCACCCGGGCCGGCGCCACCGTGACCACGGTGTCCTCGATGGCCACGCCCGCCGACCTGGCCGGGCAGCTCGGCGACAGCGGCGCCCGCTGGCTGGTGACCGTCTCCCCGCTCCTGCCGACCGCCAGCAAGGCCGCCGCCCTGCTCGCCGAGCAGGGCGGCCCACTGGCCGAGATCCTCGTCCTGGACGGCGCGGAGGGCCACCGCTCGCTCGCCGACCTGCTGACCACCACCGGCCCCGCCCCCGGGATCGCCATCGACCCGGGCCGGGACGTCGCCGTACTGCCCTACTCCAGCGGCACCACCGGACTGCCCAAGGGGGTGATGCTCACCCACCGCTCGATCGCCACCAACCTCGCCCAGTGCGACGCCCTCTACCGGCCCGCCGTGGGCGAGCGGGTGCTAGCCGTGCTGCCCTTCTTCCACATCTACGGCCTGACCGCGCTGCTCAACCAGCCGCTGCGCTGCGGCGCCACCGTGGTGGTGCTGCCCCGCTTCGACCTGGAGCAGTTCTGCCGCACCATCGAGGAGCAGCGGGTGCAGGCGCTGGTGGTCGCCCCGCCGATCGCGCTCGCCCTGGCCAGGCACCCGGTCGTGGACCGCTTCGACCTCTCCTCCGTCGAGTACCTGCTGTGCGCGGCCGCTCCGCTGGATCCGGAGCTCGCCGCCGCCTGCGCCCGCCGCCTGGGCCTGCCGCACCTGCTCCAGGGCTACGGCATGACCGAGCTGTCCCCGGTCACCCATGTGGTCTCCCCGCTGGAGCGCGACCCCTCGCCCGGCTCGGTGGGGCGGCTGATTCCCTCCACCGAGCTGCGGGTCGCCGCCCTGGACGGGGCCGGCGAGGACCTCGGGCCCGGCGAGCCGGGCGAGCTGCTGATCCGGGGCCCGCAGGTGATGAAGGGGTACTTCGGCCGGCCCTCCGACACCGCCGCGGTGGTCGACTCCGAGGGCTGGCTGCACACCGGCGACGTCGGCTTCGTCGACGACCGGGGGTACCTGTACATCGTCGACCGGGTGAAGGAGCTGATCAAGTACAAGGGCCACCAGGTGGCCCCGGCCGAACTGGAGGCCGTGCTGCTCGGCCACCCGCAGATCGTCGACGCCGCCGTGATCGGCGTCCCGGACGCCGACGGCACCGAGTGCCCCAAGGCCTTCGTGGTCCGTGCTCCGGGCAGCGGCCTGAGCGCGGAGGACGTCACCGGCTTCGTGGCCGGGCTGGTGGCCCCCTACAAGAAGGTCCGCGCGGTGGAGTTCGTCGAGGCCGTCCCCAAGTCCGCGGCCGGCAAGATCCTCCGCCGCGAGCTGCGGGCCCGCGAGGCCGAGCGCCGTGCGGCGTCCGCGACCGCAGCCGCCGCGCCCACCGCCCCCGAGGCCTCCCGCTGAGCGGCCGGGCCCCCGGCGGCCGAAGACCGGCGCCCGTCTGTGAGGATCGACCCGCCGAGCACGGCGGGCCCGCCGACCGCGACGGGCCCGTCGGGCACGACCGGCCCGCCGAGCCCCCACCGGAACAGGAACCGCCGCCAGCCATGACCAGCCACCCCGCCGTCCGCACCCCCCAGCAGGACCGCAGCCGCGCCACCCGGGCCCGGCTGCTCGCGGCGGCCGTGAACTGCCTGGCCGAGCTCGGCTGGCACGGCTCCACCGTCACCGTGGTCGCCGAGCGCGCCGGAGTGTCCCGGGGTGCCGCCCAGCACCACTTCCCGACCCGCGAGGACCTGTTCACCGCGGCCGTCGAACACGTCACCGCCGAGCGGCTGGCCGCCGTCCGCGCCCACACGGACGAGCTGCCGGCCGCCGGCCCCGACCGCACCCGGGCCGTCGTCGACATGATCGTGCGCCTCTACACCGGTCCCCTGTTCCGCGCCGCCCTGCACCTGTGGACGGCCGCCGCCACCGAGGAGCCGCTGCGCGAGCGGATCATCGCCCTGGAGGGGCACGTCGGCCGGGAGGCCCACCGGGCCGCCGTCGAGTTCCTGGACGCCGACGAGACCCGCCCCGGCGTGCGCGAGTCCGTGCAGGCCACCCTCGACCTCGCCCGCGGGCTGGGCCTGGCCAACCTGCTCACCGACGACAGCGTCCGACGATCCGGGGTGATCCGGCAGTGGACCGGCGTTCTGGAGAGTACGCTGCGGCCGGTACGCCCATGACTCCCGTACTACCGGAGCGACCGGACGACCCCTGACCAAGGGGTCGCCGGGCGGCCGATGTCCGTGCAGTCTGGAGAAGAATCCCGGCCGACACGGACCGTGAGGCCCCCGGCCGGGCACGAGCCGAACCGGGGTGCTGCCTGATCATGCACGGAAACGAGTGGGACGTGACCTCCGCCGCCGGCCCCGCACCGGGCGGCACCCCCGTACGCCCCGAAGGCCACCGACTCGTCCCGCTCGCGACGGCCCTGCTCCAGGGCGACGGCCTGATCCTGCACTGGAGCGAGGACGCCGAGGCGCTGCTCGGCTACTCCGCCGAGGAGGCCGTCGGCAGCTACGCCGCCCAGCTGCTCACCGACGGCACCGACCGCCCCGAGGTGCTGTCCCTGTTCTCCCACATCATGGGCGGCTCCACCGGCTGGTCCGGCGTCTTCCCCGTCCGCCACCGCGACGGCCACAAGGTCGACCTGGAGTTCCGCACCTACCCGATCGCCGGCCCGGCCGGCACCCTGCTGCTGCTCGCCACCGCCTCCGACATCCGCGCCCTCCAGGCGGTCGAGGCCGACCTCGCCGTCCTCGACGGCGTCTTCGACCGCTCACCGATCGGCATGGCCGTGTACGACACCGAGCTGCGCTACGTCCGGCTCAACGAGGCGCTCGCCCGGATGAACGGCGTCCCCGTCGCCGCCCACCTCGGCCGCCGGATACCCGCGGTGCTGCCCGGCATCAACAGCGTCGAGATCGAGCAGACCATGAGGCAGGTGCTCAGGAGCGGCAAGCCCGTGGTGGACGCCCGCTCCCACGGCCGGGTGCCCGGGGACCCCAAGCGCGACCGCGCCTGGTCCGCCTCCTACTTCCGGCTGGAGGACTCCACCGGCCGGGTCTTCGGCGTCTGTTCCTCGATCATCGACGTCACCGAGCGCTTCCAGGCCGAGGCCCGCGCCGCCCGCGCCCAGGAGCGGCTCGCCACCATCGCGGAGGCGACGGCCCGGATCGGCACCACCCTCGACCTCCAGCGCACCGCGGAGGAGCTGATCGAGGCCGTCGTCCCCCGGTTCGCCGACTTCGCCACCGTCGACCTGCTGGAACCGGTGCTGCGCGGCGCCGAACCCACCCCCATCCCCTCCGACCGGACGGTCACCCTGCGTGCCGTCGCCGTCGGCGAGTCCTACGAGTCGGGCCTCGCGCACGCCGTGGACACCGTCGGCGAGACCTCCGAGTACGCCCCCGACCGCAGCTACACCCAGTGCCTGCGCAGCGGACGCCCCCTGCTGCGCGCCCACGTGGACGCGGAGGTGCTGCGCGGCCTGGTCGCCAGCGAGGACCGGGTCGAGCCCGGCATCGCGGCGGGCATCCACTCGTACCTGATGGTGCCGCTCACCGCCCGGGGCATGGTGCTCGGCGGCTCCGAGTTCATCCGGATGCGCAACTCCGAGCCGTTCAGCGACGCCGACGTGGCGCTCGCCGAGGAACTGGTCGCCCGCACCGCGCTGGCCATCGACAACGCCCGGCTCTACCGGCGCGAGCGGGAGACGGCGCTCACCCTCCAGCGCAGCCTGCTGCCGCAGGAGATCCACCGCACCCTGGGCCTGGAGATCGCCTACCGCTACCTGCCCAGCAGTGTGGTCAGCGAGGTCGGCGGCGACTGGTTCGACGTCGTGCCGCTGTCCTGCGGCCGGGTCGCCCTGGTGGTCGGCGACGTGATGGGCCACGGCATCCGGGCCGCCGCCACCATGGGCCAGCTGCGCACCGTCGCCCGCACGCTCGCCACCCTCGACATGCCGCCCGAGCAGGTCCTCACACGCCTGGACGAGACCGCCTCGGGCATCGGCGAGGGCCAGTTCGCCACCTGCATCTGCGCGGTATACGACCCGCTGGAGCGCACCGTCCAGGTCGCCTCGGCCGGCCACCTGCCGCCGATCTGGGTCGCCCCCGACGGCACCGCCAGCAGGGTCGAGGTGCCGCCCGGCGTGCCGCTGGGCGTCGGCGGGGTGGCCTTCGAGTCGATCGAGTTCACCCTGCCCGAGGGCGGCATGGTCACCCTCTACACCGACGGCCTGGTCGAGCGGCGCGGCCAGGACCTCGACGACGGCATCGACCTGCTGGCCGACACCCTCGCCGGGCCCGGCCGGACCCTGGAGGAGAACTGCGACGCCGTCCTCGGCGCACTGGTCACCGACGGCACCGAGGACGACATCGCGATGATCATGGCGCGGGTGCTGCCACTGCCCGCCGACCGGATCGCCACCCTCCCGCTCACCGGCGGCGGCCGGCTGCCCGGCAAGGCCCGCCGCTTCACCCGCGCCACCCTGGACGCCTGGGGCCTGACCGCCCTCTCCGACTACGCCGAACTGCTGGTCAGCGAGCTGGTCACGAACGCCCTGCTGCACGCCGACGCCCCGCGGCGGCTGCGGCTGTTCCGCGACCGGGTGCTCACCCTGGAGGTCTCCGACGCCGGCGGGGCGGCCCCGCAGCTGCGCCCCTTCGCCGAGCAGGACGAGGGCGGGCGCGGCATGTTCCTGGTCAGCGAGCTGGCCCAGCGCTGGGGCAGCCGGCTGACCAGGGACGGCAAGGTGGTCTGGGCCGAGCTGGAACTGCCCTTCGGGGCTGCTTAGTTCCCCGTCAGCGCGGGTCAGTCCCTGGTCAGTGCGCTTCCCCGGTCAGTGCGCGGCGAGCGGGTAGTGGTCGGAGAGGTCGGTGTAGGTGTAGCTCTTGCCCCAACTGCTCACCGTCCACGGCGCGCTGTGCGTGCGCAGGACCTGGTTGGTGTACTGCTGCGGGCGGGCGTGGTCGGCCCGGTAGAGCACGTAGTCCAGGTCCTCCTTGGGCTCGCCCGGGTAGCGGTAGGCGGCGATGGAGTTGTCGGCGGTGTCGAAGGAGTACGGCCAGCCCGTGCGGGCGGAGGCCGGCGCCAGGTTGGCGTTGTCCAGCAGGGCCTGGTACTCGGAGCCGTGCGAGTCGATGTTGAGGTCACCGGCGAGCAGGATCGGCTCGTTCGCCGGGATCTGCTTGGCGTCCAGGAAGCCGCGCATGGCCGTGAGCTGCTTGGCCCGGATGGCGGCCGGCTGGCCGTTGGAGCAGCCCGAGTCGGTGGACTGCAGGTGGGTGCCGACCACGTGGGTGCGCTGGCCGTTCACGTTCAGGACGGCGTAGACGAAGCCCTTGTTCGAGAAGTAGTCCGAGCCGCAGGCGTCCTTGTAGACGTACTGCTCCTTGCGCAGGATCGGCCACTTGCTGAGCAGCGTCACGCCGCCGTCCTCGGGGGTGGTGGAGCTGTAGCTGCCGGAGGTCGCGTCCCAGCCGCTGGTGGAGCGGCCGACGACCGGGGTGTGGTACGGGTAGGCGGCCGAGGCCTTGGCGGTCAGGGCGTCGGAGGCCGCGTTGTCGAAGGCCTCCTCCAGGACGACCACGTCGTGGCCCTGGAAGAAGTCCGCCGAGGCGATCGCCTGCGCCCGGTGCTCCTGGCCCCAGTTGGGGTAGAGGGTCGTGCTCATCAGGAACGTGTTGTACGTGAGGACGTCCAGCGCGGGCGCGGTGACCGGGGCGCTCTCGGTCGTGGCGCCGGTGGCGGCCGTGGCGGGGGCGGTGGCGAGCGCGCCGAGCACGGCGGCGGCAGCGCAGGCGGCGGCAGCGCAGGCGGCGGCGGCCTTGCGGAGGGACGACAGCGGCATTGGGGCTCCGTGAGGGTATGACGTGAACGCGACGGTCAGCGGATGGTGTACATCCAACGTCGCCGCCCGCACGGTGCACAAGACCGCGCAAGAGCATTCGGTGAACGCAGTTGAAACACTGTCACCGCCAAGAACGCGCGAACCCCACCACCCGCTGAGGGTGGTGGGGCTCGCGAGAGTTGTGCGCGTCAGACCTCGCCGAACTCGCCGGCTTGGACGGCGGCGACGAACGACGACCAGGCCTCGGCGGGGAAGACGAGGGCAGGACCCTCGGGGTCCTTGGAGTCACGGACGGGCAGTACACCCGGGAAGCCGGGGGCCACCTCAACGCAAGACCCGCCATTGTTGCTGTAACTGGCCTTGACCCACGCGGCGTCGGATAGGTCTACAGGAGTGATCATGACGTTCCTCTCACGCCTTGCACTTTCGGATCAGCTCCAGTGACGCAGCCTTCGAGAGCGCTTCAACCTGGAGCTGGTGGCAGTCCCGCTCCCAGGCTTGAGCAGTCTCGGCGTCCCGCGAGAGGAAGCCGCGCAACTGGCACTCCGAGTATGCCAGGAGTTTTCGATCCGCCAGGGTCAGCAGCGTGACCATCATGGTGAACGGCAGCTCTTCTGCAAGAGAAAGCGGCGCCACTTGGATCGTGATGTTCGGACGAGTGGCGAGGTCTTCAAGGTGCGCAAGCTGCCGAGCCATGACCTTGCGCCCGCCCACCGGTCGTAGAAGGGCGCCCTCGTCCAGGACGAAGTGGAGCCGGGGCGCAGGCTGCCGGTCAAGTAGCTTCTGGCGCGTGGCAAGGAAGTCGAGCCGATCCGCAGCCTGCTCCTCGGTGACGCTGCCGCGCCGCACGGCGGCCGAGGCGAAGGCTGCGGCGTACTCCATTGTCTGCGCCAGGCCAGGCACGATGCCCAGTTCGAAGTGGTTGATGCTCAGGGCCTTCGCTTCTTGCTGGGCGTACTCGGGAAACCCTTCCAGCAACGATGAGCCGCTGAGACTCCAGTACGTCAGTTCTAGTGTTCCACCGGCACCAAGGGCCCGGTCGGCTTGTACGACCCAGTCGAGTGTGGGACTGCGTGTCCCTCGTTCGAGGTTGGAGATCTGACTGTCACTCAAGTTCGTCATCGCCCCGAGGTCGGTCTGTGTGAGCCCCGCCGCCTTGCGCAGCCTGCGGAGTTGTGCGCCGAAGGCCTTGAGGGGTGATGCGGACGGGTCCAGCTCGGTCTCGCGCATGATCAGACCTCCGTTGCATTCCTTATCCCACAGGGGATTTCGTCAAGTGGAGAACCCTTCCGATCGTAGAGGCTGTCGCGCCACCATGGCTACACCAAGTGACACGCCAAGAGCGAAGCGCTACGGAGACCCCATGCCCGAAAACCCGAAATCCGCGCTGCCCGACTTCGTCCGCAACGAGGTGGTGCGGGACCTGAAGCACCGAGACGACGACGGCAAGCCGAAGGAGGGGGTCTTCATGGAGATCCTCTGCGGGGCGGCCTTCCTGAGGCCGCTCGGCGGGGGGTGCGAGTGGACGACCAGGCCCGATCAGCTGCGACGGTGCGACCCCAGGGAGATCGCGCCGGGTACGGGGAGCAGCCCGCAGCGTCGGCCGATGTTTCCGGAGCCGGCGTGACCTCGGGGGAGATGCTGCTCGCCGGGCTGCACGTCAGCTCGCTGGCGGCCGGCGGTTTTACCGCTGTGGTCAACGGCTGCCGCGCCGCTGTCGGCCGAACCGCGAACCGGACCGACAAGCTCCCGCCACCGCGCCGCGAGTGCTCATCCCGCGCGGCGGCGGGGTCCAACGCCCGTCCGTGACAGGCAATCACGGACGGGCGCCGGCAGGCCTACCTCCCCTGCCGGTCGGCTCCGAGGGCACGTTGGCGCCAGACCCTCGCCGAGCCACACCGCTCCCCGCCGGCCACTCCGCCGACGGGGAGCGGCCGCCTCAATCACCGGTCAGTGGAGCCCAGATCTCCCCTGGTTGGAACCCCTGCCCCAGGGACAGTGAACCGTTGCCCAGTCAGCCGGCTGCCCGGGGCGGGCAGCCAGTTTGAACCAGCCCATCCGCACCACCGAACTGGAAGGGAGCACAACGTGAACACCATCATGACGTTGGCGCTGGACGTGCCCGGCACCGTAGAGCTGGAGCTGACCGACAAGTGTCAGATGTCGTGCGGGCACTGTCTCAGTGACTCCGGCCCGACCGTGCCGCACGGCGCGATGACCCTGGACGGCTGGAAGGCGGTGATCGGTGAGTGCGCCGAACTTGGCGTCAAGGTCGTCCAGCTGATCGGCGGAGAGCCCACGACCTTTCCGGGCTGGGCGGACCTCGTCGACCACGCGCTGAGTCACGGACTCGGCGTCGAGGTCTTCTCCAACCTCTTTCACGTCACGGACAAGGGTTGGGCGGTCTTCTCGAAGCCGGGCGTCCGGCTGGCCACCTCGTACTACTCCGTCAACTCCGGGGAGCACGACAAGGTGACGAACAAGCCGGGCTCCCACGAGAAGACTCGGACCAACATCGTCAAGGCCGTCCGCCTCGGTATTCCGATCCGGGCCGGCGTCGTTCGCTGTCACGACGGGCAGCTGGAGAAGCTGGCCGTGGACGAGCTGCGGGCGCTGGGCGTCGAAACCGTCACCCTGGACAACGCACGCGCGGTTGGACGAGGCAGCGGCGGTACTGCGCCGACCATGGATGCCCTGTGCGGTAGGTGCGCGCTGGGGCGGCTGGCCGTTCTCCCCGACGGCGCCGTTGTCCCGTGTGTGCTCGGAAGGTTTCTGCCGACCGGCAACGTGCAGGATCCGGGCGGGCTCCGGAGCGTCCTCACCGGCCCCCGGTGGGCGGAGATCACCGCGAGCATCCCGCGCAAGGCCGCCATGGGTTGTCCGCCGAATGACTCCAACGACTGCAACCCGGCCAACACGGAGGCGTGCGCGCCGAAGTACGAGCTCGTCCCCGTGTCGCTCGGTGGCTGTCCGCCGAACGACAGCAACGACTGCAACCCCGCCAACACCGAGGCGTGCGCGCCGAAGTTCTGAAAGGCTCCCGAGGCATGACAAACATCCCATGGCAAGGACGGGCCGCCGATCTGGCCGCTCGGGCGACCGATCCGGACTCCCGATGGCGGAACCCGGTGGCCGGCATCCCCCGGCACGAACTGGTCCCCAGGTGGTGGGAGCCTGTCGAGGACGGCACTTGGCAGCTTCAGGTAGGGGAAGCGAACCCGGACTTGTGGCTCCAGCAGGCCTACGGGAACGAGTCCCTGGTGACCAGCGTGGGCGGCTTGCACGCGGACCATGCGAAGCCGGATGACCGCCCGACCGGGCTGCCCACGTCGTCGGCCACGCTCACGCCGCTCGTGGTCAAGATGCTGCGGCACGGCCGGATCGCCGCCGAGCACGACCTGCTGGACATCGGCACCGGCGCGGGCGGGTTGACCGCCATTGCCGCCACGCGGCTCGGTTCGGACCGCGTGACGAGCGTGGACATCGACGGGTACCTGGTCGACGCCGCGCGGGACCGCCTCGCAGGCATGGGGCTGAGCCCCCACTTCGTCACTCAGGACGCCACCGACGCCCTCCCGGGTGACTACGACCGGATCGTGGCCACCGTGTCCGCCCGCCCCGTTCCGGTCTCGTGGCTCCAGGCGCTTCGGCGCGGAGGACGGCTCGTCACCACCATCGCGGACACGGCGCTGATCCTGACGGCCTGGAAGACCCCGGACGGCGGAGCGACCGGAGTGATCGAGCGCGACTGGGCGGGCTTCATGACCACGCGCCACGGCTCCGCCTACCCGCCCGGCCTGGACGAGCTGTTCGAGACCGCCCGCGAAGCCGACGGGGAGAACGTCAAGCTCTTCCGGTACCCGGTCACCGACATCCGCAACAACTGGGAAGTCTGGTCGATGCTCACGATCAGCATCCCGGGCATCGAAGTCGACTTCGAGGAGACCCCCGAGGGCCGTACGGCCTGGCTCGCCCATCCGGACGGGTCGTGGGCACGGGCCGAGGCAACGAAGTTCGAGCCGCCGACCGTCCACCAGAGCGGCCCCCGTCGCCTGTGGTCGGAACTCGAATCCATCCGGAACTGGCGGGAGGTCGAAGGCGGCCTGCCGCTCTACGGCTGCCGCGCCGTCGTCACCCCGGACGGCGCGATCCACCTGTCCCGGGGCCGGTGGTCGGCCACCATCGGCTGACCGTAACCGGACGGCCCCGTCCGGCTTCTCCAGGGCGGGGCCCTGCCTGGAACGGTGTCATCGGCGGCGATGCGCGATCGCCACTGCCCGCCGTGGGCAGTGGGGCTCGGACAAGGTGCGCGTCAGACCTCGCCGAACTCGCCGGTCCGGATCGTGGCGATGAACGATGACCAGGTGTCGGCGGGGAAGACGAGGGCAGGACCCTCGGGGTCCTTGGAGTCGCGGACGGGAGCGAGGTTGGGGACGTCGGTGGCGACCTCCACGCAGTTGCCACCGTTGTTGGAGTACGAGGATGTGATCCAGGAAGCGCCGGACAGGTCTACGCGGTCGGTCATGACTGGAATTCCCTTCGGGCCCGATGATGAACTGTCAGGTGTCATAGGGCTACCCCGGAAGTCAGGCAGGCAGATGCTGGTGATCGCGCCGACCTGATCGGCGCTCAGCCCGCGTCGACTTCCGCCCTCCACATGGTGCGGAGTTGCGCCTCGACGTCGCCGGCCTGGCGGAGGCCCGCCTGGTAGGCCGGTTCCCAGGCCGCCAGGTCGCCCGTGTCCGAGCCGAAAGCGCGCACCGAGGCCGGATCGGGGCCGATGGTCACCACGGCGTCCGCCCCCACTGCCGCCAGCTGCTGGTTGAGCGGTTCCCGGGGGAACAGGTGAGCCATCGGCTCGACCACGACCAGCGTGCGGGCTCCAGCGGCGAGGTCGGCGTTGGGGCCCGCACGCAGCGCACCGTCCATGTACCGCCGGCCGTCGATGGCGACGGGCGGTGCGGCTCCGGGGAAGGCGCTGCTCGCCGCCACCGCGTGCACCAGCGGCACGCCGCTGTCGCGGTCCCACACCACGGGCTCACCGGTGGTGGCACAGACGGCGGCGATCAGCAGTCGTCGCTCCGGCCACGCGTCCGCACCGATCAGGGCGGCGCGCCCCGCGATCAGCGCCTCCTCGGCTCGGGGGTCGGTGCCGTCGAGCGCGAGGCGGCCGACGCGACGCCTCGCCTCGCCGGGTTCCAAGCCGCGGTCGCCGAGTACGGCGAACACCGCGCCCATCCGCTCGGGGTCAGGCTTGACCCGGTGAGCGGCCTGGCGAGCGGAGGAAGCGAGCCGCCCCGGGTCCTGTCCGGTGGCGAGCAGCGTTCCGACGATCGAGCCGGCTGACGTGCCGACGATCAGGTCGGCCTCGCCCAGATCCACGCCGTTGCGGCGCAATCCGTAGGCCAGTCCGGCTGTCCAGGCCGTGCCGACGTGACTTCCGGGGCCCAGGACGAGCGCTCGGTCGACGGTGTGCATGTGGTCTCCCCTCGTTATTGAAACAGTCGTACCATATACTCGCCAATGCCGTTTCAACTCCGATGCGCCGAAGGGAGATCCACCGTGGGGCGACCCGCCGACCCCGCCCGTCGTGAGCGCACGTTGGCGCGGGCGACCGACTACGTGCTGGCGCACGGCCTGGCCGGACTGAGCCTGCGACCACTGGCCGCAGCCCTCGACACCAGTCCACGGATGCTGCTCTACGACTTCGGCAGCAAACAGGAGTTGGTCGCGGCGGTCCTCGCCGAGGCCCGCCGCCGAGGCGCGGTGCGTCTGGCCGGACACCCTCCGCCGATGAAGGGCTCCGTGCAGGAGCGGCTGCGGGGCATCTGGGGGTGGATCAGCGCGGACGAACGCGCGCCGTTCGTCCGGCTGTTCTTCGAGGTGCACGCCGATGGCCTGGTCCACCCCGAGAACTACCCCGACCAGGCCGAGGCGATCACGGACTGGTTCGACACTCTCGGCGCCACCTTCCGGGACGTCTCCACCGGCCCTGACGACACCGTCACGCCCACGTTGGTCATGGCCGTCATCCGGGGTCTGCTGTTCGACCTCACGACCACCGGCGACCGCCGGCGCACCGATCGTGCGCTGGACCGCTTCGCTGAACTCCTCGGGCGGTGAACGCGCGAGAGGCGTGACGGACGGGGCTGCGTGTGGTGACGGTGACGTCAGCGCGGCCGAGGTAGGTGCACGTGCCGGTCCTGCCCCGCGCCGTATCCGGCAGCCGCCATGGCGATGCCGAGGACGGCCAGGACCGTGAGCGGAAGCGTCCAGCTGCCCGTGGTGTCGTGCAGGATCCCGAGGAGGAGGGGCCCGGCCGCCGCCACGAGGTAGCCGATGGACTGCGTCTTGCCGGCCGGCGCGGCGGCTTCGCCGGAGCTGCCGGCGCGTCCGCTCTGGAAGGTCAGCGCGAGGACGAGGCAGGCGCCGCCGCCCAGCCCGAGCAGGGGGCACGCCACGACGGACAGCGCGGGGGCGGACACCAGCACGGTGAAGCCACCGGCGGGAACGGCCGTGGCCGTTCCCGCCAGCGGGTGCGGAGGTGGGTGCGGAGGAGGAGGGCGGACCGGCTACAGCAGGTGCTGCGCCCGGAGGTCCGCCACGTACTTGGTGATCAGGTCCTGCGACAGGTGCGGGATGTCGTTCTCCTCGTTGAGGGCGGCGGCCCGGACCGCCTCGCGGAACCGGTCCGCCGGCAGGGCGGATCCGGGCAGCGGCTCCGACGGCGTGGAGAAGGCGTGCAGCAGGGGGAGCAGCGAGTGCTGCCGCTGGCGGTCGGGCAGAGCGCGTATGGCGCTCTCGAAGCGGTCGAGCCACTCGTCGTAGTCGTCGATGCGCGTCAGGGGGTGTCCGGCCGCCGCCAGCCAGTCGACGAAGGTGTCGAGGGAGATTCCGTCCTCGTGCGGGTTCACGATGTTGAAGGTCCGGTACCCCTCCCGGGTGTCGTCGCCCAGCGCGGCGACGGCCTGCGCGGTGAAGTCCACGGGCAGCGCGTCGTAGTGCCCGTCGACGTCACCGGTGCCCCGGGCGTAGAAGCTGCCGGGGGCGATGCCGGTCGCCAGCAGGCTCAGCAGGAGGCGGGTGAACACGTCCGGGACGTTCAGCTGCCCCCGGTAGCGCGGGTGGGCGAGGATCAGGTTCGAGCGGAACACGGCGACCGGGAGGCCGAACGTGTCGTGCGCCTCGCGCAGCAGCACCTCGCCCGCCCACTTGCTGGCCGCGTAGCCGTTCGCGTAGCCGCTGCCGAGGTCGCGCGTCCCGCAGGCCGTGCGGATGTCCGCGTCCTCGTCGGCCGCGGCCTCGGAATCGAAGACGACGGCGACCGTCGACAGGTAGGTGAACTGTTTGGCCCTGGAGGTGACCGCGAGCCTGATCAGTTCGGCCGTGCCCAGCACGTTGGGGCCGAACAACTGGTCGTAGGGCAGGACGTGGTTGACGAGTGCCGCCGGGTGGACGATCAGGTCCACGGTGTCGGCCAGCCGCTGCCAGGTCTCCCGGTCGAGTCCGAGGTCGCGCTCCCCGACGTCGCCGGCGACCACCTCCAGGTGCTCGGCGGCCAGGCCGTGGTAGCGCCGGAGGAGCTCCGGGTCGCCGCTGTCGAAGGCCGCGTCGAGCCGCGCCCGGGCCGACTCGTCGGTGGCGCCGCGGACCACGCAGACCAGTGTGCCGCCGCGCTGCGCGACGCGCTCCAGCCATTCGAGGCACAGGAAGCGGCCCAGGTAGCCGTTGGCGCCGGTCAGCAGGACGGTCCGCGCCTCGGGCAGCGGGCCCCTCGGCCTGCCGGTCCGCGTCGGGGTCCCCGTGTCGAGGAACGCGTCCAGTGTCAGGTCGCCCGCCACGAGCCGCGTCGCGCCCGGTCCGTGGACCTGGTCGGCGGTCGGGCGCCGGTCGCCCGACGCGAGGGCGTTCTCGATGTGGTCGGCCACCCGCTGGAGCGTGTTGACCGGGTTGATGACGACGTCGACGGGGACGTCGACGCGGTAGACCTCCTTGAGCAGTTGGGAGAACGACAGCGCGGAGAGGCTGTCGCCGCCGAGTTCGAGGAAACGCGTCCCGGGGTGGACGTCGTCCTGCCGGTGTCCGAGCAGCGCGCGGGCGGCCTGGCACACGGTCTCCGGTACGGGCCGGGACGGGCCGACCTGGCGCAGTGCCCGGAGTTCGTCGCTCTCGCGCTCGGTCAGCTCGGCGTACAGGGCTTCGAGGCGCTCGCCGTAGCGCTTCGCCAGCGCGGGGCGCAGCAGCTTGCGCACGCCGGAGAGCAACCCGTTCTGCTGGCTGAACGGCTCGGTCTCGATGAGGAAGTCCCGTGGGATCTCGTACGAGTTGAGGCCCGCCTCGGTGGCGAGGCGGTGTAGGGACTCGCGCAGGAGCGACCTGAGACGCGGACCGTCCTCGGCGGCGAGGTCGAGCGCCTCCTGGGTGGGCACGATGACCGCGAGCAGGTAGGCGCGGGCGCTGTTGCCGTACACGAAGACCTGCCGGACGAGCGGACTGTCGGTGAAGAGGGCTTCCAACCGGGAGGTGGCCACGAACTCGCCCTGCGACAGTTTGAGGACGTTGGAGCGGCGGTCGACGTAGACGAACTCGTCGGGGCCGGTGAGGGCCACGATGTCGCCCGTGCGGTAGAAGCCGTCCTCGTCGAAGACCTGGGCGGTGGCGTCCGGCTGCTGGAAGTAGCCGGGAACGAGGCGTTCCGACTTGACCAGGAGTTCGCCCCTGGGGTGCGGGGAATCGGTGCGGAAGTACCCCAGCCCGGGCACGTCCGCCAGCCGGTGGTCGGTCACCGGCGGGCGCAGCACCCGGCCGTCGAGCGAGACCAGCCCGGCTTCCGTCGACCCGTAGCCGTTGAACACCCTGATCTGCAGGCAGCTCTCCAGGAACGCCGCCAGCTCCGCGCTCATCGGGGCCGAGCCGTAGGTGGCCCACAGGAGGCGGCCGCCCAGGGTCTTCTCCCGCAGCTCCTCCTTCGCGCGGTCCGCCTGCCCGGCGGTGTCGCCCCCGACCTCGTCCGGCTCGTTCCGGCGGGCCGACTCGCTCCGGTAGCGCTGGAAGAGCATGTCGCAGATGCGGGGCACCAGGATGAACTCGGTGGGCCGGACCAGGGAGAGGTCCACGAAGAGGGTCGACAGGTCGCTCGACGCCACGAAGTGGGCGGTGCCCCCCTTGGCGAGCGTGCCGAACAGCACGCCCCGTCCCATCATGTGGCTCAGGGGCAGGTAGTTGAGCACGATGGACGGCTGCGTCCCCTGGCCGGGCACGAAGTCGATCCAGAAGTGCTTGACGAGACGCTCGGTGTACACGGCGCCCTTGGGGGTGCCGGTGCTCCCCGAGGTGTAGATCAGCGCGCTGAGCGTGTCGGCCGTCGAGCCCTCGGGGACCCGGGGGAGCGGTGGCAGGCTCCTGCCCCGCTCGATGACCGAGGCCAGCGTGTCCAGGGTGACGCCCCGGCCCTGCGCCGCGAGCCGTCCGCGCGCGGCGTCCAGCGCCTCCTGGTGGTCGGTGACCTCCGGGCGGTGGCCGAGCACGACGATCCTGCCCAGTGACGGGGCGTCCGCCGCGATCTGGAGCGCGACGTCCAGGTGCGCCACGTCCACCGCCATCAGGCGTGGTCCGGTCTGCGCGACGACGGGGGCCAGGTGTTCCGCCGAGGCGCCGGCCTGGAGGGGGACGCTCACCGCGCCGGAGCGGACGCAGGCCAGATCCAGCACGGCGTACTCGGGGCTGGTGGAGCCGAGGACGGCGACGAAGTCGCCCGGGCCCACGGCGTGGTCGGGGTGGTGGCGCCACTCGGAGGCCACCGCGCCGACGCGTTCCCACAGTTCGCCGTAGGTGACGGTGTCGAACCGGTCCAGGAGGCGCAGGGTGGTGCGGCCGGTGTCCGGGTCGGTCACCGGCTCGGTGGCGCGCTCGCCCAGGGCGGGGCGGTCCGCGTACCCTTCCATCACCGTGGCCACGAGGTCGGCGAGCGGTAGGCCCGGCCGCCGGATCGCCTCGCTGACGGCGTCCAGGGGTGCGGCGGCACGGAACTGCGGATCCGTCGCGTACAGGTGGGCGGTGCGCTGGGCGGTGCGTGCGTCGAGGTCGTCGGCCGGGGGCGGTAAGACGGACATCGGTGTTCTCCTCTACGGCCTCGAAGGCCTGTGCAAGGGGTTGGCGGTCTTCATTTTTCGCCGAAGGCCCGTTCGGTGGAAGTGAGTTGAGCGCTCGTCGGCGTGCGGGGACTCCGTACGTGGCGGTCCTGCCCCGCACCGTATCCGGCGCCCGCCATGGCGGTGCCGAGGACAGCTACGGACTCATCGCTCCTCCGTCGCGGCTGGTGCCTGGACCCCGTGGTCGTGGGTGAGCCGGACGATCGCCGCCGCCGCGGTGCGGGCGCCGTTCTCGTCCTGGGCCTCGATCGCGTCGACGAGTCGCCGGTGCAGGTCGGCGTGCTCCTCGGCGGCGGTGGCGTCCCAGGGCAGGCCTCCCAGGGCGGAGGTGAGGGCCGTGCCGAGGTAGTCGTAGACCTCGATCAGGAGGTCGTTCCCGCTCGCCCGGACGACGGCCCGGTGGAACAGCGCGTCGACACTCATGGCCGCGGACCTGTCCTCGCCGGCGCAGGCCGCGTCGGCGTCGGTCAGCAGCTCCCTGAGCTGGTGCAGCTGGTCCTCGCTGCGCCGCAGGGCGGCGGCCCCCGAGGCGTACTCCTCGAGGACGGTGCGCAGTTCGAGGACGTTGTCCCGCCGGGCGGAACTCGCCCGCCGCACCATGACCGACTGGAGCTCGCTCGACGCGCGGACGTAGGTGCCGTCCCCGGCCCGGGGTTCCAGCAGGCCGAGGTGCACGAGCGCGCCGATCGCCTCGCGCAGCGTGCTGCGTCCGACCCCGAGCTCCTCGACGAGGACCTGCTCCGGCGGGATCCGCGTCCCCACCGGCCAGCCGCCCGCCTCGATGTGCGAGCGGAGGCTGTCCACGAGCTGCGCGGACAGGCTTGCCGTCCTGCGCGGTGTACTGATGCGGTTCATGGAGGCAGCCTATACAAACATCAGACATTTGAACATCGCATGTTTCTGGGTCTGGCCGCCCCGGTTCCAGCCGCCCGGCCCGCGATACGCCACCGGCGGGAACGGCCGTGGCCGTTCCCGCCGGTGACAGGGGAGTCGGGCGTGCTTACGCGCCGACCTTCTCCGGCTTCTGCGGCTTCTCCGGAGCGGGCGCCTCGACCGCAGTGACCGCAGTGGCCGGGGTGACCGGGGTGGCCGCGCTGGTCGGGGCGTCCAGGCCCCGCAGCAGCCGCCAGGCCATCGCGGCCGCGCCGATCAGCAGGACGGCGGCCAGCAGGCCGGCACTGTTCATGCCGTGCGTGAAGGACTCCCGGGCGCTCGCCACCAGCGGCTCCGCGACGCCCTGCGGCAGTCCGTGCGCCGTCTCGACCGCCGCGCCCAGCGACTCGCCGGCCCGCGCCGCGGCCGCCGGATCCGTCCCGGCCGGGACGACGAGCCCGCCGGCGTAGATCGAGCCGACCACCGAGCCGACCAGCGCGATGCCGAGTGCGGTGCCCAGCTCGTACGCGGTCTCCGAGACCGCCGAGGCCGCGCCGGCCTTGTCGGCGGGTGAGGCGCTCAGCACCAGGTCGGCGCCGAGCGTGTAGACCACGCCCTCCGCCGTCCCGACCAGCAGGAAGGAGGTGGCCAGCAACAGGTAGGTGGTGTCCTGCTGGAGCCAGCCGAGCACGCCCACGCCGAGGCCCATGGCGAGCAGGCAGCCGGTCAGCGCCGCCCGGGCGCCGGTGCGCCGCACCAGCCGGGCCGTCAGCAGACCGCCGACGACGGCGCCGACGAAGGCCGGCAGCTCGGCCAGGCCGGCCCGCAGCGGCTCGTAGCCGCGGACCAGCTGGAGGTACTGCGAGGTCACGAAGACCACCCCGGACAGGCCGATCAGGGCGATCAGCGAGGCCAGCACGGCGGCGGTGAACCGCCGGTCGCGGAACAGCCGCACGTCCAGCAGCGGGGTCTCCAGCCGCAGCTGGCGGCGGACGAAGACGGTCAGCGCGGTGACGCCCAGCACGAAGGCGACCGGGACGTCCCAGCGCGCCACGCCGTGCGCGGCGGCCTCCTTGATCGCGTAGACCGTGCCGATCACCCCGGCCATCGACAGGGCGACGCTCAGCACGTCCCAGCGGCCCGGGTTCGGGTCCTTGGACTCCGGCAGCAGCCAGGCGCCGAGCACCAGCAGCAGGAGCAGGATCGGGATGTTCAGCAGGAACACCGAACCCCACCAGAAGTGCTCCAGCAGCACCCCGCCGACCACCGGCCCGAGCGCGGCGCCGGCGGTGGCGGCCGCGCCCCAGATGCCGATCGCGGTGGCCCGCTCCCGGTCGTCCGGGAAGAGGCCGCGGATCAGCGACAGGGTCGAGGGCATGATCGTCGCGCCGGCGACGCCGAGCAGCGCGCGGGCCAGGATCAGCCAGCCGGCGCTGGGCGCGTAGGCGGCGAGCAGCGAGGCCGCGCCGAAGGCGGCCGCGCCGATCAGCAGCAGCTTCTTGCGGCCGATCCGGTCGCTGAGCGAGCCCATGCTGACCAGCAGGCCGGCCAGGACGAACGAGTAGGAGTCGCCGATCCAGAGCAGCTGGGTGCCGCTGGGCTCCAGCGTCTCGCTGATGGAGGGGATGGCGAGGGAGAGGACGGTCGCGTCGAGGGCGACCACGGTGACGGCCAGGACGAGGACGGCGAGGCCGGTCCAGCGCTGACGGGGGCTGGCAGAAACGGTACTGCTCATGCGCCCGCCTCGCTTCGCTCGGCAGGCGCTTCGCGCAATGCGCACCCGCTGATGATTCGTTCGCTTCGCTTGCTCATGGGATATCGGTTTCCGGTGTGCGGGCCGAAGGTGCTGTGGGCGGGGGAGTGGCGGCGTCCGGTCGGCGCAGCGCGCCGCCGAGGAACAGCTCGGCGAGCGAGAAGGCGGCGTCGCGCGGGGCGAGGCGGCCGTCCTGGATGGCCCAGCCGACGCCGGCCACCAGGTCGAAGAAGGCCTCGCTCAGCCAGGCGGCGCTCAGCTCGATGCGGAACGTGCCCTGCTGCTGGCCGCGCAGGAAGAGCGCGTGCAGTCGAACGATCTGGAGCTCCCAGAGGTCGTTGACGCTGTCGTCGTCGTAGAGCTGGTTCTCGCCGGCCAGGAAGGCGCAGAGCGTGGCGTCCGGGACGGCGGCGTCGACCAGGCGGCGCAGCGCGGCCTCGGCGTCGCCGTCCTCGACGGCGGCGGTGTCCAGGGCGGCGGCGAACCGGCGCAGGCCGAGCAGGCCGACCTCGCGGATCAGGGCCTCGCGCCCGGGGAAGAGCCGGTGCAGGGTGGCGCGGCTGATCCCGGCGGCGCGCGCGATCTCGTCCAGGTGGGCGGTCGGGCGGCGGGAGAGCACGCCGACGGCGGCTTCCAGGACGGTGTCGCGATCGGTGGCCATGAATCGAGTGTAGGTCACGTGAGACATGGATGTCTCAAAATTATGGTGGGGGTCTCGAATGAGGCGTTGATCGTCACGGCCGGGACAGCAAAAACCGGGAACGGCGGGTGCCGTCCCCGGTCGGGGTGCCGCTGTCGTGCGGCCGGTTCAACTCGGTCGGTTCAGCCCGGTCGGGCCGTGCGCCGCCCGGATCAGCTCTGGTTGTAGAACCCGGTCTCGTCGAGCGGGCGGTCGATCACCATGACCTCGACGTCGGCCGGGGTGAGCAGGAACACCCGGCGGGCGATCCGCTCGATGCCGCCCTGGGTGCCGAAGATCAGCCCGGAGGCGAAGTCCACCATCCGCTTGGCCTCGGCTTCGTTCATCTCGGTGAGGTCCATGACCACCGGGATGCTCGCCCGGATGTGCTCGCCCACCGTGCGGGCCGCCTCGAAACCGGTCGGCCGCAAGGAGACGATCTTCGCGGGCGCGGGGGCGGCCGGCATCGTCTCCTGATCGACCCACTCGTCCTCGTACACCGCGGCCGGGTAGTTTCCCGAGGGCATCAGCCACCCGTTGTGGTGCTCGTCGCGAAGTGCTCCCATGCCGCGCCTCCCTGCCTCGTCCCGTCCTGGTCCCCCGGGGTCGCGTGTCCTTTTTGACACGTCATCCACTCGTCGGAACTGTCCGAGTATCGCACTGTTCACCGGTCCCGTGCCCGCTCGCGGCCCCCGTACGAGTCGCGCCGCGACGGAAACCCGGGCGAACCCGGGCAACATCAGCGACGCGGCGGTGAGCCGTACGGTTGCGCGCGTAGACCATATCGGTCGTGGTCACCGCGCAATTGACCTTCTGTCAACAATGCGGAAACGATTTCACTCGCCGGTAGTGCCGTCCACCAGTTCGCGCAGAAGATCGGCGTGGCCGTTGTGCCGCGCGTACTCCTCGACCATGTGGACCAGGATCCAGCGCAGCGTCACCTCCTCGCCGCGGCGCAGCCGCTTGCCGACGGTGTCCAGCGACAGGCCGGCGCTCGCGCGGCGGGCGGTCTCGACCTCGGCGCGCCAGGTGGCGAAGTCCGCCGCGACGTCGGCGGTGTCCACGCCGTTGAAGTCGCCGTCCTCGTCGGCCTCGGTCCAGTAGTGGTTCTCGGTGTACTCGTCGCCGCGCAGGATGCTCTGGAACCAGTACTGCTCCACCTCGGCCATGTGCCGGACGAGGCCGAGCAGCGAGAGGGTGGACGGCGGGGCGGAGCGCAGCCGCAGCTGGTCGTCGGTCAGGCCCTCGCACTTGAGCGCGAGGGTACTGCGGTGGTAGTCGAGCCAGGCGGTGAGCATGGCGGTCTCGTCGGCCGCCATCGGCGGGTCGACCCGCGGGGAGGGTTCGGTCATGCGGGCCATCCTGACGTCCGACGGCGGGCGGGCGCGAGCGAATTGTCGAGCGCCCCCCGAGTGCCTCGGAATCTCGGCCGGTCAGGGGGTCAGGGGGTCGGACAGTCAGGCGCTCAGCGGTCAGGCGGCCGGTGTGCGGCGCCGGGCGGTCGCGGCCCGCCACAGCCCGACCACGCTGCCCAGCACGAGCAGCGCGATCATCCCGGCCGACACCAGGAAGGTCGCCGAGCCCGGCTCGCCCGCGCTGGCCGCCGCCGTCACGTACACCGCGGTGGTCGGCACCACGCCGATCGCGGTGGCGAACAGGAAGGGCGCGAAGCGGACCCCGGAGAAGGCCGCGCCGTAGTTGGCCGCCTGGAACGGCATGCCCGGCAGCAGCCGCAGCACCAGCACGCTGCGGAAGCCCTGCTCGGTGAAGCGCCTGTCCAGCGTGCCGAGCACCCGCCCGCGCAGGTACGGCCGCAGTGCCTCGCGCCCGAGGCCCCGGCCGAGCCCGAAGGCCATGGCCGCGCCCAGCGTGGTGCCGAGCACCGACAGCAGCACGCCCTGCTGGATGCCCAGCAGCAGCCCGGCGGCGGCGTTCAGCGCCGGCCGGGGGACGAAGGCGAGCGTGCCGACCGCGTACACGGTGGCGAACAGCGGCGCGAACCAGTACCCGGGCATCCGGTCGGCGAGGCCGCCGTTCAGCAGCGCCGTCGGGCTCCACAGCAGCAGCGATCCGGCCGCGGCGCCGAGCAGCACCACCAGCAGCGCGAACCGCCACCACGGCGAACGCGGCACGGGGCCGGACGGCGGCAGCTCGACGGCGGACGGGGGCGTTGCGGGTGCGGGCAGGGGCGAGACGGGGGCGGGCACCGGCCGAGCCTAACCGGTGCCCGGTCGCGACCGTCGAGGGCGGTCGCGGTCAGCTGTACGGGGGCTTTTCCGGGTTGTAGTGCCAGAACTGGTTGTCGCCGCTGTGGAACTCCCACTGGATCACCGGGGTGCCGTCGGTCAGCGCGCCGCCCGAGACGTCCAGGACGAGGCCGCTGTAGCCGTTCACGATCCGGCGGGGCGTTCCGGGGTGGCTGGCCGGGGGGTCGCTCCAGCTCTGGTTGGCGCCGCCGTCGCAGGTCCACTGGTCGGCCTGGGTGCCCCAGGTGGTGCTGAAGGCCGGGATGTCCAGGCACTTGCCGCTGTTCAGGTTCACCCAGCCGCGGGCGCTCTGGGTCCACTGCTGGTTGGCGCCGCCGGTACAGGTCCAGATCCGGACCGGGGCGCCGTCGTCGGTGCGCCAGTCGGCGACCTCCAGGCACAGGTCGTTCGGGCCCGGGTACATGCCGGTGCGGATCTCGGCGGGCCCGAAGTCGGCGGCGGGGGTGGCCGCGGGGGTGGTCGTGGGGGTGGCCGCGGGGGCCGGCGGGGCGGTGAGCGCCACCGCGGCGGCGGCGAGGGCGGCCGTGGCGGCGGCGAGCCGCGCACGACGGGACAGGCGGGCCAGCCGGGAAATGCGGGACGGGTGGGACAGGCGGGACATCAGAGCGTCCTCCGGGGGGTCGCGGATGCGGAGCGGTCGGCGAGGAATCCCAGCAGACGTCGCCAGGAGTCCCGGGCCGCGTCCGAATATTCGACGGCGGAGAGCTCGAAGAAGTTGTGCGGCGCGCCCGGGTAGGTGACGAACTCGTGCGGGTTGCCGGCGGCGGTCAGGGCCGCGTCGAAGGCGTCGACGGCGGTGGGCGGGATGTGCTCGTCCGCGCCGCCCCAGAAGGCGAGGATCGGCGCGCTGAGGTCGGCCGCGAGCTGAGTGGGCCCCGGGGAGCCGTTGATCGCGTCGGGGTATCCGTAGAAGCCGACCGCGCCGGCCAGCCCGAACCGGGGCGCGGCGGCGCGGAAGGCCTGCCGGCCGCCGAAGCAGAAGCCGAGCGCGACCACCTCGGCCGGCCCGCTTGCGCGCAGCCGGGCGAGGCCGGCGGCGAGGTCGGCGTCCAGGCCTTCGGGGGTGAGGGCGAGCAGGTGGCGGAGCAGGCCGGGCAGGTCGCCGAATTCCTTCGGGCGGATTTCCGGATCGGCTCCGGCGGTGCGGCCGTAATAGTCGACGACGAGCGCGGGGTGGCCCTGTTCGGCGAGCCGGGCGGCGGTCTGCCGGTAGAAGCCGGAAAGGCCCTTGTTGTCCGGCAGGACGAGGACGCCGACGCCGGTGGCCACCTCGGGGCGGGCCAGGAAGGCGGCGAACTCGGTGCCGTCCGCCGAGGTCAGGGTGAGCGCCGCAGCCTCGGCCAGGGGCCAGAGCGCGGGGGTGACGGCGGGCGGGGCGGCGTCGGGGTCGTAGCACACGGGGTTCACCTCACGGATCGCGAAACCGCCGGGCGCGGAATGCGCCCGGCGGTCGGCGATATTAGCGAGGAATTCCCCGGAATTCTCTAGATCATATCGCAGAGAGATCTTTTTTCGAAGTGCTTTCCGGTGACGTTGCGGTCACATTTTCGGCGCCGGATCCGGGGGAATTCCGTTCGGCCCGGCGCAGCGCCCCGGCGCTCAGCAGCAGCGCGAAGGCGAGCGCGGTGACCAGGCCGAAGGAGACGGTCAGCGAGGTCGCCTGGGCGAGGGCGCCGATGATCGCGGGCGCGACCAGGCCGGAGGTGTAGGTGACGGTGGCGACGCCCGCGATGGCCTGGCTGGGGTTGCTGCCGATCCGCCCGGCCGCCGCGAAGGCCAGCGGGACGGTGACCGCGATGCCGATGCCGATCAGGGCGAAGCCCGGGATGGCGAGCGCCGGACTGTCGGCGGCCACCACCAGCAGGCCGCCGACGGTGGCGACGGCGCCGCCGAGACGGGTGGTGCGCACGGCGCCGAGCCGGCGGACCACCGCGTCCCCGCACAGGCGGCTGACGGCCATGGTGAGCGAGAAGGCGGTGTAGGAGGCGGCCGCGACGGTGGCAGAGGCGCCGGTGACGTCCCGCAGGTAGACGCCGCTCCAGTCCATCGAGGCGCCTTCGGCGAAGACGGCGCAGAAGCCGACCAGTCCGATCACCAGCGAGCTGCGCGGCGGCAGTGCGAACCGCGGCGGCTCCTCCGCCCCCTCCGGCGCCCGCAGGTCGGGCAGGTTCCGGCAGACGGGCTGCGCGAGGACGAGCAGCACGAGCGCGGTGACGGCCAGCTGGAGCCGGGCGTCGAGGTCGAGGTGGGCGGCCAGGATGCCGAAGCCGGAGGCCAGCAGCCCGCCCGCGCTCCACATCCCGTGCAGTCCGGACATGATCGAGCGGCCGAGCCGCTGTTCGATCTCCACGCCCTGCGCGTTCATCGCGACGTCCGCCATCCCGGCCGAGGCGCCGTACGCGAGCAGCGCCACGCACAGCACCGGCAGCGAGGGGGCGAGCGCGGGCAGGGCGAGGGCCAGGCACCAGAGCGAGATCAGTCCGCGGACCGCCGCCCGCCCGCCGTAGCGGTGGACGAACCGGCCGGCCAGCGGCATCGCGAGGGAGGAGCCGATGGCGGGCATCACCAGGGCCAGGCCGAGCTGGCCGGGGGAGAGGTCGAGGCGGTCCTGGATCCACGGGATGCGGGTGACGAAACTGCCGCTGACGGCGCCGTGCACGCCGAAGACCAGGGCGATGCCGGCCCTGGCCCGGCGTGGGGAGGCCAGCGGCTCCAGTGAGTGTGCGGTCGTGCTCATCCGGCGTTCCCTCCCGGGTCGCGCAGGTGGGGCGGCGCGACGGTGCCCTGTGTGGGTGGTTGACGTGCTGGTGGGTGGTCTGACGTGCCCGGCGGTGGTTCTGACGTGCCTGAGGGTGGTCTACGTGCAGGCCGTTCGGTCCGCGCGGCGGCGACGGCCGTCCGGCGGATGGTTCGATAAAATTATCAGGAAGGGAACCTGATAGAAACACTCTGGAAGGATGAGCCGCCATGACCACCGCGCGCACGGCCACGCCGAGCACCGCCCGGGCGATCAACGACCGGCTGGCCCTCAACCTGCTCCTCGAACAGGGCCCCCTGACCGCGACCGAGCTGCGCGACCTCACCGGCCTCTCCCGGCCGACCGTCGCCGACCTGCTCGACCGCCTCCAGCGCACCGGCCTGGTCGCCGTCGTCGGCGAACGGGGCGAACAGCGGCGCGGCCCCAACGCCCGGCTCTACGCACTGGTCGCCTCCCGCGCCCACCTCGCCGCCTTCGACGTGCGCTCCGGCGGCGTCAGCCTGGTCGTCGCCGACCTCACCGGGCGCACCCTCGCCAGCGCCGAGATCCCGGTCCACGGCGACGGAACGCCCGACACCGCCGGGCACCTGGTGCGCACCCTGCTGGACACCGCGCGCGGCGTCGGCGTCGACCGGCTGCACACCGTCGCCGTCGGCGCCCCCGGACTGGTCGACCCCGCCACCGGGCGCCTCAACAGCACCGGGAAGCTCCCCGCCTGGCACGCCGAACTGCTCGCCGAGCTGCGCGGGCTGCCCGGCACCGAGGTGATCCTGGAGAACGAGGTCAACCTGGCCGGCCGGGCCGAGTACCGGATCGGCGCCGCCCGCGACCGCGACACCTTCGTGCTGCTCTGGCTCGGCCACGGCGTCGGCGCCGCCGTCGTCCTGGACGGCCGGCTGCGCCGGGGCTTCTCCGGCGGCACCGGCGAGATCGGCTTCCTGCCCGTCCCCGGCACCGGCGGCCTGCCCAGCGCCACCGGCTGCGACGGCGGCTTCCACAGCCTGGCCGGCAGCGCCGCCGTCTGCGAGCTCGCCCGCGCCCACGGACTGCCCGCCGGCGCGGCCGGGGACGCCCCCGCCGCCGAGGCGGCCGTCCGCGCCGCGCTGGACGCACTCGGCCCGGACGGGCCCGGCGGGCCGTTCCTGGACGAGCTGGCCGCGCGGATCGCGGTCGGCGCCGCCAGCATCTGCGTGGTCCTCGACCCGGGCTGCGTGGTGCTCGGCGGCGAGCTCGGCCGGGCCGGCGGCGCCGAACTGGCCGGCCGGGTCGAACGGCGGCTGGCCGAGCTGTCCCCGCTGCGCACCGAGGTCCGGCCCGGCACGGCGGGCGGCGGCGCGGTGCTGGCCGGGGCCGTCCTCACCGCCGGGGACGCGGTGCGCCGCGACCTCTTCGGCGAGTCCTGACCCGCCTCGCTTGGCGGCCCCGGCCGCCGGTACGGCAGGATGACGGCGACGGCCCGCCGCGCGTGCGGCGTCCCCGTTCCCGTCCCACGTTCCCCGAGCCAGTCCCCGAGTCAGTGTCAGGAGTCGCACATGGGCCAGTCCGAGGCGCCGGTCAACCCGTACCGCATCGGCGAAGCCGCGGCGCTGCTCGGGGTCAGTGCCGACACCATGCGGCGCTGGGTGGACGCGGGGCGGGTCGCGGCCGAGCGGGACGAGCACGGCCACCGGATCATCCCCGGCGTCGACCTCGCCGCCTTCGCCCGTGAGCTGGCCCGCCCGGAGAACGCCGAGGCCGAGGGCCGTCCGTCCTCGGCCCGCAACCGCTTCCCCGGGATCGTCACCCACGTGGTGCTCGGCGACGTCGCGGCCCAGGTGGAGGTCCAGGCAGGGCCCTTCCGGGTGGTGTCGCTGATCAGCCGGGAGTCGGCGGAGGAGCTGAACCTCGTCCCCGGCGCCCCCGCCACCGCGGTCATCAAGTCCACCAATGTGATGATCGAGCGGCGTTAGGTCCGGCCTGACCCGCACGGCACGCCCCACGGCACGCTCCACCGGGTGCCGCGCGCCGACGGCGCGTCGAGCCCCGCCCGAACCGGTTCCGAACGAGAGGCCCCGCCCGGGATGTCCCACCCGCATCTGCCGACCACCCAGAGCGCCGTCCGCGCGGTCGGGGAACCGGCCACCGACCGCCGCCGGGTGCTCGCCGTCGCGCACCGCGGCGACCCGTACCGCCACCGCGAGAACACCCTGCCCTCCGTCGAGTCAGCGCTCGCCGCCGGTGCCGACGCCGTCGAGGTGGACGTCCAGCTCACCCGCGACCGGGTGCCCGTCCTGCTGCACGACCGCACCCTGGAGCGCCTCTGGGGCGACCCGCGGTCGATCGGCCGGGTCACCACCGCGCAGCTCGACGAACTGCGCCGGGGGCCGCTCGCCGTCCCGACCCTCGCCGAGACGATCAAGGTCGTCGCTGCCGCCGGAGGCCCCCGGCTGCTCATCGACCTCGACGACCCCGGCCCCGTCGCCGCCACCTGGTCCGTCGTCAGCGACCTCGACGCCGAGGGGCTGGTCTCCTTCTGCGGCCCCGCCACCGCCATGCTCGCCGTCCGCGCGCTGGCGCCCGGCGCCGAGATCGCCCTCACCTGGAAGGAGCCCCGGCTGCCCGTCCGCGCCCTGCTCGACGACCTGCGCCCGCGCTACCTCAACCCGCCGTTCGGCCTGGTCACCCCCGAGTTCACCGCCGCCGCCGCGGACGCCGGGCTCGCCGTCTCCACCTGGACCGCCGACCTGCGCCGCACCATGCGCCGGCTGCGCGACAGCGGGGTCGCCTCCATCACCAGCAACCGGATCGGCGTGCTGCGCGCCGTCCTGGACGGCCGCCGCTGAGCGTGCCGACCGGCTGGACGGGGGCGACCGCTCCGGGTGGACGGGGCGGCCGCTTCGAGGCGAACTGAGGTCCGGCACTCGAATGTGTCCGCCAGGGCGCTTCGTCCGATGAGGTGAGCTCCACCGGCTGCTCTGTACGCGACGGACGGGGGCGGATTGAATCGGCTCCACCCTTGATCGGCCGGACGGCGGCGTGGCGGGTTCGCCGGGCAGCCCGGCGGCACGGGCACGCTGACGGATCGTCCGCCGGGACGGGGCGATTCGGACTCGTCGACGAGCCAGGCGGAGGTGGCCGTGCCCGAGGAGCACCCGGCCGGGGAGGGCCCGGCGGTGGAACCCCGGTTCGTGGGCGGGGCCGCGCCGGACCCCCGCAGGCCGTACCTGATGCTGCCGCCGGTGGTCCGGCAGGCGGCCGCCTGGTCGGCGGCGGTGATCCTGCTGCTCGCCCTCGCCTCGCTGCTGGTCTTCGCGCTGGTCGAGCTGCGGGCCGCGACCGTGCCGGTGGTGCTGGCGCTGCTGGGGGCCTCGCTGCTCTACCCGGCGGTGCCGTGGATGGTCCGGCGGGGCGTGAGTCGGGGGCTGGCCGCCGGGCTCACCTGCGTGCTGCTGGTCGCGGCCGTCTGCGGGGTGATCGCGCTGCTGGTCAACGCGCTGGTGCACAGCGCCCCGCAGATCGCCGAGTCCCTCCAGCAGGCGGGCAACCAGCTCGCCGCGTGGCTCGGCCCGACCGGGGAGAAGATCCGGCACGCGCTGGACAACGCCAAGGGGGAGACCAACTCGCTGGTCTCGACCGTCACCAACGGCGTGCTGTCCGGGCTGGGCCTGGCCACCCAGCTGATCGCCGGCGGCGTGCTGGCGCTCGCCCTGGTGTTCTTCTTCCTCCGCGACGGCCACCGCACCGGCGACACGATCCGCTCCTACCTGCCCGAGCGCAGCGCCGAGACCGTGATCGCCTGCGCCGAGCGGGCCTTCGACGCGATGGCCGGCTTCATGCGCGGCACCTCGCTGATCGCGCTGATCGACGCGACCTTCATCACCATCGGCCTGGTGGCGCTCGGCGTGCCCGGCGCGCCGGGGCTGGGCGCGCTGGTGTTCATGGGCGCCTACATCCCGTTCGTCGGGGCCTTCCTGTCCGGGGCGGTGTCCGTGCTGGTCGCGCTCGCCGACGGCGGGATCGGGACGGCGCTGTGGGCGCTCGGCGTGGTGATGGCGGTCCAGCTGTTCGAGGGCAACGTCCTCCAACCCCTCATCCAGAGCCGGACGGTGGAGCTGCACCCGGCCACCATCATGGTCGCGGTGGTGGCCGGCTCCGGGATCGCCGGCATCCTCGGGGCCCTGCTCGCCGTCCCGGTGTGCGCCGCCGGCGTGGGCATCGTCTCCGTCCTGCGCGGCGTCCCCGCCCCGCGGGCCGCCCGCCGCGCGGGGAACGAGGTGTAACCCGGTTGCCGGGGGAGGGGAGGGCGTGCGAGGATCGCTAATGCGACGGAAGTCGCAATAGTGAGGACGGGGGTTCGCATGGCACGGATCGCGGAGCTGATCGAGGTCGCCGAGGAGGGGGCCGGACCGTACGGGGTCGCCGTGGGGCCGGACGGGGGCGTGTGGTTCACGCTGGTGCACGCCGGGGAGATCGGACGGCTGGCGGCGGACGGCACGGTCGAGCGGTACGGCCTCGGGGCGCCGGAGTGCGGGCCCGCGGTGCTCACCGTCGGCCCGGACGGCGCGCTCTGGTTCACCCGGATGCGCGACCACCGGATCGGGCGGATCGACACCGACGGGAAGGCGTGCTCCTTCGCCGTCCCGACGGCGGGCGCCGGGCCGTACGGGATCGCGGCGGGGCCCGACGGGGCGCTCTGGTTCACCGAGCTGAACGCCGACCGGATCGGGCGGATCACCGTCGAGGGCGAGGTGACGGAGTACCCGCTGCCGCGGGCCGGGGCCTTCCCGTCGCTCATCACGGCCGGCCCGGACGGCGCGCTCTGGTGCACGCTCAACCAGGCGGACGCCGTCGCCCGGATCACCGTCGGGGGCGAGGTGGCCGTCCACCCGCTGCCGACCGGGGGCACCGCCCCGGTCGGGATCACCGCCGGGGCGGACGGCGCGCTCTGGTACGTCGGCATCGGCGGCGGGCTGGTCGGCCGGATCACCGTGGACGGCGAGGTCACCGAGTACCCGCTGGCCGACCGGGCGGCCCGGCCGCACGCGATCACCTGCGGCCCGGACGGCCGGCTCTGGTTCACCGAGTGGGGCGCCGGCCGGATCGGGGTGCTCGGCCCGGACGGGCTGCTCGACGGCTACCAGCTGCCCGGCCCGGCCGCCGAGCCGCACGGCATCGCCGTCGGCCCGGACGGCGCGGTGTACGCGGCGCTGGAGCGCGGATCGATCGCGAGGTCGGCGCCGCGTCAGGGCTGACGGCGCAGCAGCTCCTCCAGGTCGGCCAGCAGGTCGAGGGCGGCGGCGCGGTCGGGCACCGCCGCCGGGGCCGGGGAACGCTCGGCGATGACCCGCAGGGCGGCGGCGGCCTGGCGGGCGAACAGGGCGAGCAGGTCCAGCTCGGGCAGGCTGGACCGGGCCTGCGGGGCCGGGTCCAGTACCTCCAGGACGCCCAGCACCCGGCTGCCGTGCGTCAGCGGCGCCGCCATCAGCGCGTTCGGGACGTACGCGGTGGACTCGGCGAAGGCCCGGTCGAAAGTGCGGTTCGCACCCAGGTCGTCGACCACCATCGGCTCGCCCGAGGCGGCGACCCAGCCCGCGATGCCGCTGCCCGCCGGGAAGCGGCGGCCCACCAGGGACTCCTCGCCGCGCCCCGAGACGGCCTGGAACACCAGTTCCCCGGCCGCCTCGTCGAGCAGGCAGACCGAGCCGGCCTCGGCGCCGAAGATCGCTCGGGCCACGTCCACCACGGACTGCAGCAGCTCGCGGGCCAGCGGGTCGACGGCGGGATCAGTGCTGAGGGTCATCGGGCGCCTCCGTGATGGGGGTGGACGGGGTGGGCTCGGTCGTCGAACTCCCGCCTGGGGGACGGTGAGGACCGGCACCGGGGCCGACCTGGACGTTGGCTGCGGTGAGGTAGAGCGCGCTCTTCAGCTGGAAGGTCGTCAGCCTCGGGTGGCCGGACAGGATGCGGGCGCACAGCCCGGCGACGTACGGGGTGGCGAAGCTGTTGCCGGTGGTGCGGATGGTGGAGCCGCCGAGCCAGGGGACCCGGACGTTCTGGCCGGGGGCGAAGAACTCGACCGGCGGCGCCGGGTTGTACAGGTGCAGGGCCGGGTCGTCCTCCTGGTGGCTGCCGACCGAGATGACCGAGGAGAACCGCCAGGGGTAGCTCTCCACCGGGGTGTTGTGGGCGGAGGCGACGATCGCGGTGCGGGCGAAGAAGGCGTCGTCGGCGATCGCGTGCAGCTCCTCCAGGAAGCGGGTCCGGGTGGTGGAGAGGCTGAGGTTGACGACGTCGAAGCCCTGCTCGACGGCCCAGCGCAGCCCGGTGATCAGCATGTCGCCGGTGCCGGTGAAGCGTTCGCCGAGCACCCGGACGCTGTACAGCTCGCAGTCCGGGGCGGTACGGCGGATGATGCCCGCGCAGGCGGTGCCGTGGCCGCAGGTGTCGCCGGTGCGGTCGGGGCGGACCACCAGCTCCCGGGTCGTCGGGTCCTTGACGACCACCCAGGAGCCGTTCAGCGGGCCGACCAGCGGGTGGTCCGGCTCGATGCCGGAGTCCACGACGCACACCCGCACGCCCTTGCCGGTGCCCCCGCCGCCGGTGCCCCCGCCGTCGAGGGCGCCGTCGGGGCCGGCGCTGCCGTGGGCGGTGGTGTCGTGGGCGGTGGTGTCGGCGAGCACCGGCAGGTCCGCGGCGGTCCGGCCGCGCAGGCTCCAGGTGAGGCCGGCCGGGCCGCTCACCGGGCGCCCCCGAGCCGCTCGGCCCGGCGCACGCCCGGCAGGTGGCCCTTGGCGGCGAACCGGTCCCGGGCGGTGCCGGCCGCCACGGCGGCCTCGGCCCGCCGGTCGAGCAGCAGCAGCGCGTGGGCGCGGTCCAGCGCGGTGAGCGCCTGGAGCAGCAGCGACTCGGTGGCCTCGGCGGCCTGTGCGGCGGCCGCGGTCAGCTCCAGCGCCGGGTCGGCCTCGCCCCGGGAGGCGGCGAGCCGGCCGCGCAGCGCGTCCAGCTCGATCGCCAGCACCGGCGGCAGCGCGGCCGTGGCGTCGACGCCGTCCAGGTGGCGGGCGGCCGGGCCCGGGCGGTCGGTGTCCAGCAGGGCGCGGGCGGTGGTGAGGGCGAGCCGGGGCAGCGGGGCGGAGTTGCCCAGCCGGCGGGCGACCTCGGCGGCGTCGGCGAGCAGGTCCAGCGCCTGCGCGGTCTGGCCGGTGGCCGCCGCGGCCTGGGCGGTCAGGGCCGGCAGCGAGATCATCGCGTCGGCCAGCGACAGCTCGCCCGCCAGGCCGTTGGCCTCGGCCAGCAGCAGTTCGGCCTCGTCGGGCCGGTCGCGCAGGGCGAGCAGGACGGCCAGCGGGCCGTTGAGCGCGACCCGCACCGTCCGGTGGCCGGCGCCGTGCCCGGCCAGCAGGGCCCGCAGCCGGAAGACGGCGTTCGGGACGGGCTCGGGGCCCGCCAGCAGGGAGGCGGCCAGCGCGGCCAGCACGGCCGCCCGGTCCAGCTCGGCGTCGGTGCGGGCGGCGTGGTCGAGGGCGTCGTCCAGCAGCCGTTCCGCCTCGGTGTGCCGGCCCGCCAGCAGGTGCTCCTCGGCCAGGCGCAGCCCGGCCCGGGCCTGGCCGAGGTCGTCCCGCAGGTCGATGAAGAGCGGGAGGACGGCGCGGGCGGTGGCGGCAGGTTGCTCCGGGCCGGGCGGCAGACCGCGCGCGGCCAGCGCGAGCCGGGCGTGCGCGGCGTCCAGCGGATCGGCGGCCGAGTCGCGGACCTGCGCCAGGACGGGCAGCGCCTCGTCGGCCCGGCCGAGCGCCAGCCGGGCCTCGCCGAGGCGGCGCAGGGCCGGGCCGGCGGTGCGCTCGTTCGGGTAGTGCAGCCGGACGGCGCGCTCCAGCAGGTCGGTGGCGGCGGGCAGGTCGGCGTGGGTGAGCGCCTGGGCGCCGGCCACGCCGAGGGCGGCGGCCGCGCGGGTGCGCAGGGCGTCCGTCCGGGCGTCCAGCAGGCCGAGTTCGAGCCGGTAGCGGTGGGCGCGCTCCAGGTGGCCGCCGACGGCGGCGTCCCCGGCGGCGCGGACGGCCGGCAGGTCGGCGGCGCGTTCGTGGCGCTCGGCGCGGGCCCGCTTGGACATCGACTGGTAGACCGACTCCTGGACCAGGCCGCTGCTGAACCGGAAGCTGGTGCCGGCCGGTTCGACCAGGCGGCGCTCGGTCAGCCGGGCCAGCGCGGCGTGCAGCCGAGGCGGGGTGTCGTCGCCCGCGGGCAGACCGGGGAGGCCGTCGAACGGGCCGGTGAAGACGTCGTCCTCCGGGTCGGCGAAGGCGTCCTGGTCGGCGCCGCCGTGGGCGAGCTGGGCGAGTTCGGCGGCGGTGAAGGCGCGGCCGAGCACGGCGGCCAGGTCCAGGGTGGTGCGCTCGTCGCGCTCCAGGTCGTCGATCCGCGCGCTGAGCAGCGCCCGGCCGGTGGGCGGGAGTTCGTCGGCGAGCGCGGGGCCGTCCGCCTCGGTGAGGGCGGCCAGCAGCTCCTCCAGGTGCAGCGGGTTGCCCTCGGCGCGCTCCAGCAGCCGGGTCGGCACCGCGTCCTGGTGGGCACTCAGCTCCGTCAACTGAGCTGCCAGCAGCGCCGATTCGTCCCAGGACAGGCCGCCGACCGGCAGTGCCGGCAGCTCCGGGCGGGAGGCCGGCAGCTCCGGCCGGGCCAGGCACAGCAGCAGCACCGGGGCCTGGCCGAGGGCGGCGACCAGTCGCTCGACGGCGTCCAGCAGCACCGGGCCGGCCCACTGGCAGTCGTCCAGGACCAGCACGGCCGGGCGCTCGACGGTCCGCCCGCGCAGGATCGCGGCCAGCCGGTCCAGGGACTGTTCGGCGCTCACCCCGGGCGCGGTGGCCTGCGCCAGCCGGTCCAGCGCCTCGGCGGGCGCGGGCGTCCCCGGGCCGCCGAGCAGGGCCCCGACGGCCTCCGCGAGCGGGGTCAGGACGCCCTGCTCGCCGTAGCTGCGGCAGCGGCCGGTGCCGCAGCGCGCGGTGTGCCGGCCCGTCCGCTCCTGCCACTCGCGCACCAGCCGGGTCTTGCCGATCCCGGCCTCGCCGACGACCAGCAGCAGTTCGGCGCCCTGACCGCCGGCCACCCGGGCCAGTGCGGCGTCCAGCTGGGCGAGTTCGCGCTCCCGCCCGACCAGCGGAACGTCGAAGCGGCGCAGCAGCTCGGGGTCGTCCTCGTCCAGCCCGACCAGGCGGTACGCGGTGACGGGCTCGGCCTTGCCCTTGAGCCGCAGCGGGCCGACCTCGTGCACCTGGGCGGCCGGCCCCGCCGCGCGCAGGGTCTGCGGGCCGATCAGCACCTGGCCGGGGGCGGCCTGGGTCTGGAGCCGGGCGGCGATGTTCACGGTCTCGCCGGAGATCAGGGCCTGGCGCGCGGAGGCGTCCGAACCCGCCACCACCTGGCCGGTGTTGACACCGATCCGGACGTCCAGGCGGACCCCGAGGGTGGCGTCCAGCTCGGTGTTGAGGTCCTCCAGGTCCTCCAGCATGGCGAGCGCGGCGGCCAGCGCCCGGTGGGCGTCGTCCTCGCGGATCACCGGGACGCCGAACACCGCCATCACCGCGTCCCCGATGAACTTCTCCAAGGTGCCGCCGTGCGCCTCGATCTGACGGTGCATCCGTTCGAAGTAGCGCAGGATCACCTCGCGCAGCGTCTCCGGGTCGAGCGCGCCGGACAGGGCGGTGGAGTCGACCAGGTCGCAGAAGACCACCGTCACCAGCTTGCGCTCCTCGGCGGCCAGGTCGAGGGCGGCGGCCCGGGGGGTGCCGCAGGCGGGGCAGAACTGGTCGTTCGTGCTGGCGAGTTGGGCGCAGAGCGGGCAGGGCATGGTGGCAGTCCTTCGCTAGTCCTTCGCGGTGCGGGGAGTGCATCGGGGTGTGCGTGGAGTCGGGGGAGTGCGTGGGGTCGGGGAGTGCATGAGGCTGGAGAGTGCGCGGGGTCGGGGTGCGCATGGAGCCGGGGTGGGCGTGGTCGGAGCCGGGCGTGCGGGCGTGCCGGGCCAGGCTCCCCGGCCCGGCTTCGAGCCCGGTTCGCGGCCGCCTTGCCGGCGGTATGGCCGCAGCCCGGAGCGGGTGCGCAGGGCCGCCGGGCGGGCTCGGCGGGCCGGGAGGCGCCGCCGCCGGCGCCCCGACCTGCGGCCATACCGGTGCCGTACCGGTTCGCAGGCCGTGCGAAGCCCCGCCTGCCTACCGTCTTCACCACGACGGGCCACCACCCGTCGAACCCCCACCGATCAACCCAGTGAAGGGAGTTCAGCCATGGCCGAGAACATCGACCCGATCGTCGGCGAGGACAGCGAGGAGGCCCCCGAGGTCGAGGCGCACGCCGCCAACGTCCTGGACCTCCAGGCGATGAAGGTCCTTCAGGAGGCCTCCGACGGCAGCTGCTTCAGCCTGATCAGCTACGTCAGCTCCGCCGAGACCTCCGCCTGACCAGCGGCAGGTCAGCGGTGTCCGGCGCGGGGGCGGGCGCACCACCGCCCCCGGCCGCCGGGCAGTGATTGGCTTCCGGGGCGGTCCCGCCGGTGCGGGACCGCCCCGGCCCGATTCCACCCCCCACCCCGGAGGACGGCCATGGAGCCCACCTCGCTCTCCCGCAACCGGGACTTCCGGCTGCTCTGGGTCGGCGGCCTGATGGCCTCGCTCGGCTCCCAACTCGCCTCGATCGCCCTGCCGTTGCTCGTCCTGCGGGAGACCGGATCGGCCGCCCAGGCGGGCGCCATCGGCACCGTCTCGATCGGCGCGCTGCTGCTCACCATGCTGCCCGGCGGCGTCATCGCCGACCGGATCGAGCGGCGCCGGCTGATGCGGGTGTGCGACGTCGGCAGCCTGCTCGCCGTCACCGCGCTGGTGATCGCCGTCCTGCGCGGCCACACCCCGCTGCCGCTGGTGCTGCTGGTGGCCGCCGCCGGGGCGCTCATCACCAGCGCCTACGGGCCCGCCGCCGGCGGCCTGCTGCGCGCGGTGGTGCCGCGCGAGCAGGTCCGCGCGGCCTCGTCCCGGATGCAGGCACGCGGCGCCGCCGCCCGGCTGGTCGGGCCGATCGCCGGCGGCGCGCTGTTCGCCTGGCACCCGGTGCTGCCGTTCCTCGCGGAGGGCGTCGGGCTGCTGCTCTCCACCGTCTGCGTCGCGCTGATGCGGACCCGCTCGGTGCCCGCCGCCAGGAGCGGCGCGGCGTTCAGCCGCGGCGAACTGACCGCCGGGCTCAGTTTCATCTGGCGCCAGCCCTACCTGCGCACCCTGCTGCTGATCTTCGGGCTCGGGATGAACTTCGCGTTCAGCGCGCTGATGTTCACCACCCTGGCCGTGGCCTCCGACGGCGGCCGCTCCGGGATCGGCGGCGGCACCGTGGTCTCCTGCACCGCGGCCGGCGCTCTGGCCGGCGCGCTGCTCGCCCCGAGGCTGGAGGCCAGGGCGCGTCTGACAATTCACGCGCCCGACGGGAATTGTCAGACACGCCCTGAGACGCGCCCCGGGGTGCGCGACGGCAGGCTGGTGGCGCTCAGCTGCTGGGCGGCCGCGGCCACTGCCGGGGTGCTGGTGCTCACTCGGATCCCGCTGCTGATCGGGCTGCTGTGCGCGGTGTGCATGTGCCTGTCCACGGTCGCCAGCATCGGCTTCGTCTCCGGCATGCTGCTCGCCGCGCCGCCCGACCGGATCGGCCGGGTGCAGAGCGCCGCCGGTTTCCTGTCCACCCTGGTCCAGCCGTTCGGCCCGCTGGTGGGCGGCGCGCTGCTCGGCGCTCTCGGCGGCACCCGGACCTTCGCCCTGCTGGCGCTCGCCATCTCGCTCTGCGCGGCCGTCGTCACCTGGGCGCCGCCGGTCCGGCGCGGTCCGGCGCCTGCCCCGGCCCCCGCACCGCTACCCGCACCCGCAGGCTGAACCGTTCGGCGGCCCGGGAGACGAGCGACCCGGAAGAGCCCGGAAGACGACCCGGAAGACGACCCGGAAGAGGAGGCGCGCCATGGCCGGCGCCCAGGAGACCCAGCTGTACTGCCTCGCCGATCCGACGTACTACGACACCCCCGGCCGGCTCCGCGACCGGGCCGGCCGGTACCAGCTGGGGCTCGGCGCACCGCCCGCCGGGTGGCGGCGCGAGCGGCGCGGGCTGTGGACGGCGCTGCGGCCGGACGGCGCCCGGCTGCCGGAGCAGGGCTGGAAGATCCACGTCTCGACCGTGCCGGAGGAGGCCGAGGCGACTCTGCGGGCCGTCGCGCGGGTCTGCATGGCGCGCCGCACGACGTTCAAGTTCCTGCGCAGCGACGAGGCGCTGCGGGTCGCGAACGGCAAGTACATGGGGCGCGGCAGCAGCGGCAAGTTCGTCACCGTCTACCCGGGGTCGGAGGCGGAGTTCCTGGCCGTGGCGGCGGAGTTGGCCGAGGTGCTGGCGGGCCGCCGGGGGCCGTACGTGCTCACCGACCTGCGGATCGGGACGGCCCCCGTGTACGTGCGCTACGGCGCGTTCGTCGAGCTGTGGTGCCAGGACGAGGACGGGCGGCCCGTGCCCGCGCTGCGCGACCCGTCCGGCGAGCTGGTCCCCGACCGGCGCGACCCGGTGTTCCAGCTGCCGGCCTGGGTCGAACCGCCCGAGGAACTGCGCCCGCACCTGGCCGCCCGGGAGGCGGCCGGCGGCGACCTGCCGTACCGGATCGTCGAGGTGCTGCAGTTCTCCAACGCCGGCGGGATCTACCTCGCCGAGCACCGGACCACCGGGGAGCGGGTGGTGCTGCGCGAGGCCCGCCCGCACGCCGGGCTGGACGCCGCCGGGGACGACGCCGTCACCCGGCTGCGGCGCGAGCAGTGGGCGCTGGAACGGCTCGCCGGCCTGGACTGCGTGCCCCGGCTGCACGAGGTCCGGACGGTCTGGGAGCACACCTTCCTGGTCCAGGAGCACATCGAGGGCGTCCAGCTGTTCGCCGAGGCGATCCGCCGTTACCCGCTGGTGCACCAGAACTGCACCGCCGGACAGCGCGCCGAGTACGCGCACTGGGTGGCCGGGGTCGTGGCCGGACTGGAGAAGGCGCTCGGTGCCCTGCACGAGCGGGGCGTCCGGTTCGGCGACCTGCACCCGGCCAATGTGATCGTCCGTCCGGACGGTTCGGTGGTGCTCGTCGACTTCGAGTACGCGGAGGAACTCACCGGCCGCCGTGTCCCGCTCGCCGGCGCGGGCGCGCTGCAGCCCCCGCCCGGGCTCGACGGGGCCGACGCCGACCGCCACATGCTCTGGGCCACCTGGCTGATGCTGCTGATGCCCGTGATGGAGCTGGCCGAACGCGATCCCGGCAAACTGCCCGCGCTGGAACGGCGGGCACGGCAGTGGTTCGGCCTCGGGCCGGAGGAGGGGCCGGTGCGGCCGGGCGCCGTGGCACCGGTGGCGCGGGTGGAACCGGTCGGCGAACGGCGGGTCCGTGAACTCCTCGCCGGGCCCACCCTCGACGCCGCCAGGAACGAACTCGTCGCCGGCATCCACGCCGGGGCCACCCCCGACCGGCCGGACCGGCTCTTCCCCGGCGACCCGGCCGGATTCGCCGACGGCGGCACCGGCGTCGCCCACGGCGCCGCCGGCGTGCTGTACGCGCTGCACCGCGCCGGGGCGCCCTGCCCCGACGAGTACGCGGACTGGCTGATCGCGGCGATGCGGCGGCGCGGCCCGAGACCGGGCGCCGGAGGGCTCTTCGACGGGCCGCTCGGCGTGGCGGCCGTGCTCGCCCGGGTCGGCCGCGGCGACGAGGCCGCCGAACTGGCCGCCCAGGCCCGGCAGGCCCGGCCCGCGCCCACCGTCGCCCTCCACGGCGGCCGGGCCGGCGCCGCGCTCGCCCGGCTGCGGCTCGCCGACGCCCTCGGCAGCCGGCGCGAACTCGCGGACGCCCTCGCCGACGCGCGGGCGCTCGACGCGGTGCTGCGCGGGCAGACCGTCCCGGGGCTCGGCGCGCCGACGGCGGCCGGACTGCTGTACGGCCTGGCCGGGATCGCCCTCGTCCAGCTGCGGCTGTACCAGCGGACCGGTGAGCCCTGGCTGCTGGCCTCCGGGCGCGAGGCGCTGGGGCGGGCCGTGGCGCAGTGCGTGCGGGTGCCCGACGGGTCGGTCCAGGTCCTCGACCGGGGGCGGCGGCTCGCCTACCTCGACCGTGGCAGCAGCGGGATCGCGCTCGTCGCCCAGGAGTACCAGGCGCTCGGCGGCAGCGGGTTCGGGGAGTTCGGCGGGTTCGGGGGATTCGACGGGCCCGGGGAGTTCGGCGGGTTCGGGGAGTTCCTCGCCGACGTGCGGCGGGTGTGCGCACCCGGATTCGTGCGCGAGCCCGGGCTGTTCCGGGGCCGCGCCGGGCTGCTGCTGGCGCTGGACCGGCTGGGCGGGGCGGCGGTTCGGGACGCCGTCCGCGAGCAGGTCCGCAAGCTCCAGTGGCACCTGGTCGCGCGGCCGGAGGGCCTGCTCGTCCCCGGGATGCGGCTGCGGCGGTTCTCGGCGGACCTGCACACCGGGGCGGCGGGCGTCCTGCTGGCCCTGCGGGCCGTCGAACAGGGCTCGGAGGGCGGGGAGTTGCTGGACGTGCTGACGCTCGGCCCGAGGGGTGCCGGCCGGCGCGGCGGGCTCAGCTGAGGTTGTCGGCCAAAGCAGTGGCGTGCTCGCGGGCGTGCAGGTGGGTGAGGCGGGGGAGGGCGTAGAGGGCGGCGTGGGCGGTGACCTCGCCGGTGGGGGAGGTGACGGCGCCGGTGTCGGTGAGGGCCTCCAGGGTGCGCAGGGCGAGGCGTTCGGGGCGGCCGAGGGCGGCGGCGGCCTCGGGGAGGGTGAACAGCAGGGAGAGCGGGAGGGCGGCGAGCCGGCCGAGGGCGAGGCGGCCCTGGTCGGTGAGGTCGCGCCAGCCGGAGTCGAGGCGGGCGCGGACGGTGACGTCCCCGGCGACGAGTTCGTCCAGGGCGCCGGCCGGATCGGCGAGGCGGGCCGCGTACTCGGCGAGCGGCAGGTGGCGCAGGACGGCGAGCCGGGTGCCGGCGACCCGGACGGCGAGCGGCAGCAGCCCGCAGGCCTCGACGATCCGGGCGGCGGCCGCGCGGTCGGTGCCGGTCCGGCCGGTGCCGACGATCCGGCCGAGCAGGTCGAGCGCCTCGGCGGGGGCGAAGGGCGGCACGGTGACCCGGTGCACCGAGGCCAGTCCGGCGAGCTGGCTGCGCGAGGTGACGAGGGTGGCGCTCGGGCCGAAGCCCGGCAGCAGTTCGCGGACCACGGCCTCGCCGGGGGCGTCGTCGAGGATCAGCAGCATCCGGCGTCCGGCCAGGGAGGCGCGCCAGAGGGCGGCGGCCTGGGCCGGGTCGGCCGGTCTAGGGCCGGATCGGCCGGTGAGGGCGGCGAGTTCGGCGAGGATGTCGGCGAGGGGGCGCGGGGCGCCGTCCTCGGTGCGCAGCCGGAGCAGCAGCCGGCCGTCGGGGAAGCGGTCGGCGAGCAGGTGTCCGGCGTGCACGGCGAGGGCGGTCTTGCCGACGCCGGCCGGGCCGGAGAGGACCGCGACGCGCTCGCCGCCCTCCGCCAACGCGTCGATCAGCTCCCGCAGTTCGTGGCTTCGGCCGGTGAAGTCGGTGGTGTCGGCGGGCAGCAGCGCGCCGCTCGGGCCGGGGTGCTGCGCCGGCCGGGCGGTGGCGGGGCGGGCCGGGCCGTGGGCGAGCAGCTGCCGGTAGCGGGCGGTCAGGGCGGGGCTGGGTTCGAGGCCCAACTCGCGGGCGAGCAGCTGGCGGTGGGTGTCGTAGACGGCGAGCGCCTCGGCCTGCCGGCCGGACAGGTGCAGGGCGTTCATCCGGGCGGCCTGGAGGCGTTCGCGCAGCGGGTGGCGCTCGGCCGGGTCGGCGAGTTCCTCGGCGACGGCGGTGGCGTTGCCGAGCTCCAACTCGGTCTCCGCCCAGTCCTCGTGGACGCCCAGGCAGCGGGCCTCCAGCCGATCGGCCTCGGCCTGGACGGCGGGCGAGCAGCGCAGGTCGGCGAGCGGCGGGCCCTGCCACAGGTCGAGGGCCTGGCGCAGCAGCCGGGCGGCGGGGGCGAGCGCGCCGCTGTCGGCGGCGGCCCGGCCGGCCCGGGCGAGGGCGCGGAACTGCAGGACGTCGAGCTCGGGTTCGGCGACCCGCAGCAGGTAGCCGCCGGCGGTGTGGACCAGCCGTTCGGGCCCGGGGTCGCGGCCGAGCAGGGTGCGCAGGGTGCAGATGTAGACCTGGAGGTTCTTGCGGGCGGTGCGCGGCGGCTCCTCGGGCCAGACCGCGTCGGTGAGCAGGTCGACCGGGACGGCCGTGTTGGCGCGGCTCAGCAGGACGGCCAGCACCAGCCGCTGCTTCAGCGGACCGAGGGCGAGCGGGCGGCCGTCCGCTTCGCCGGTCAGCGGGCCGAGGACGGAGAAGCGCGGCCGGGTGGGGGCGGCGGGCTGGGCCAGGGGCATCGGCGTACCTCCGGGGCGTGGGTGGGGGCCAGGGCGTGTCCGAGCGGGGGTGCGTGACCGGTGCGGTGCGGGCGTGGGCGCAGGCTACTTGACGGCCGATCCGATCTGTAGGGCACGGAATCGGCCTGTTTCGGTCACGCGACCCTCACACTTCGGGCACCTGGGGGAGGGGGCATCCGGGGGAGGGGGCGGCCGGGGGCGGTGGCGGCCGGCGGGCGCGGTGTTGTGGCCGGTGGGGTGGGGTGGGAGAGGCCGGCGGGGTGCGGCGGAGGGCCGGGGCCGGGGGTGCGGGCCCCGGGGCGGACGGGGACGGGCGGGCGAGGTCCGGGGCGCGGGCGCCGGGGCGGTTCCGGCGTTCCTCCAGCGGTGCTCGTCGGCGCGGTGAGCGCCGCCCGAGGGGCCGGGGAGGGACCGACGGCCACCGGAGGTCCCGGTCCGGGTGCCGGAACGCGGGCCGTGCGGCCCCGGGGGCGCGGGCCGAACGGCCCTAGGGGGCGGGGGCGGTGCGTTCGGATCATGGATCGCCAGCCATTCGCACGACGTTCCTAAGGAGTGCGTCCTTGAGCGCCACCCCGGCACAGGGCGACCCCACGCCACCGCCAACCTCCGTACCGCAGCCGTCGGTTCGGCCGAAACGGCCCGGTTCGGCCGTGGTCAGACTGCTGACCACCACCGACCACAAGACGATCGGCTCCATGTACCTGGTGTCGGCGTTCGGGTTCTTCCTGATCGGCGGTGTCCTGGCGCTGGTCATGCGCGCCGAACTCGCCCGGCCCGGAACGCAGATCCTCTCCAACGAACAGTTCAACCAGGCCTTCACCATGCACGGCTCGGTGATGCTGCTGCTCTTCGCGATGCCGCTGTTCACCGGCTTCGCCAACTGGATCATGCCGCTGCAGATCGGCGCCCCGGACGTCGCCTTCCCGCGCCTGAACATGCTGTCCTTCTGGCTGTTCATGTTCGGCTCGCTGATCGCCGCCGCCGGCTTCGCGACCCCGCAGGGCGCCGCCGACTTCGGCTGGTTCCTCTACGCGCCGCTGTCCGACGCCGTCCACTCGCCCAGCGTCGGCGCCGACATGTGGATCATGGGCGTGACGCTCTCCGGCTTCGGCAGCATCCTCGGCGCCGTCAACTTCATCACCACGATCATCTGCATGCGCGCACCCGGGCTGACCATGTTCCGGATGTCCATCTTCTGCTGGAACGTGCTGCTCACCTCGGTGCTGGTGCTGCTGGTCTTCCCCGTCCTCGCCGCCGCCCTGCTCGCCCTCGAATGCGACCGCAAGTTCGGCTCGCACGTCTTCGACCCGGCCAACGGCGGGGCGATGCTCTGGCAACACCTGTTCTGGTTCTTCGGCCACCCCGAGGTGTACATCCTGGCGCTGCCGTTCTTCGGGATCATCTCCGAGATCATCCCGGTCTTCAGCCGCAAGCCGATGTTCGGCTACGCGGGGCTGATCGCCGCCACCGTCGCCATCGCCGGCCTGTCGGTGACGGTGTGGGCGCACCACATGTACGTCACCGGGCAGGTGCTGCTGCCGTTCTTCTCCTTCATGACCTTCCTCATCGCCGTCCCGACCGGGGTCAAGTTCTTCAACTGGGTCGGCACCATGTGGAAGGGCTCGCTCAGCTTCGAGACACCGATGCTGTGGACGGTCGGCTTCCTGGTCACCTTCCTCTTCGGCGGCCTCACCGGCGTGCTGCTCGCCGCCCCGCCGATCGACTTCCACGTCTCCGACTCGTACTTCGTCGTCGCCCACTTCCACTACACGCTGTTCGGCACCGTGGTCTACGCGATGTTCGCCGGCTTCCACTTCTGGTGGCCCAAGATGACCGGCAAGAAGCTCGACGAACGGCTCGGCCGGATCACCTTCTGGACGCTCACCGTCGGCTTCCACGGCACCTTCCTGGTCCAGCACTGGCTCGGCGCCGAGGGCATGCCCCGCCGCTACGCCGACTACCTGGCCTCGGACGGCTTCACCACGCTCAACACCCTGTCCACCATCTTCTCCTTCCTGCTCGGACTGTCGATCCTGCCGTTCCTCTACAACATCTGGAAGACGGCCAAGTACGGCGAGAAGGTCGAAGCCGACGACCCGTGGGGCTACGGCCGCTCGCTGGAGTGGGCCACCTCCTGCCCGCCGCCCCGGCACAACTTCGTCCGGCTGCCGAGGATCCGCTCCGAATCCCCGGCCTTCGACCTCCACCACCCCGACATCGCGGCCCTGGACGTCCTGGAGAACACCGGCAAGCCCGCCACCCACCTGGGCGACGTGAGCCCGGCCAAGTACGACCTGCCACAGACCAGGGCGGAGCGGGCGCGGTCCGCCGTGGACAGCTGACCCGAGGCCGGGCGCGCCCCGGCCACCCGCTCCGAACCCTCCGACCGCCGTCTCCGCCCGCGCCCCCGTCACGGGCGGGGACGGCTCCCTCCCCTCGCGACCTGGAAGGCCGGCCCCATGACCCACACCGTCCTCGCCATCGGCACCGCCGCGCTCACCGCGAGCGGCTGCGTCTGGTACCTGCCCGCCATCGCCGACCTCCAGGCCGGCGCCGACCGGCCCCGCTCCACCCGCACGGCCGCGGCGGCCTGCGTCCTGTGGTGGGCCGCCCTCGCCCTGGCCGGCGGGCTGCTGCTCGCCGTGCCCGACTGGCGGCCCGCCGCGCAGATCGCCCTCGCCGGGCTGGTCGGCGGCGTGGCGCTGCGGGTCCGCGCCCGGTGGGACCGGCGCGGGGAGCAGCACGAGGCCGCCGCCCGCTGGGCGGCCCTGGGCGCCCGGCCGGCGCCGCGCTCCGGCCGCCCCGCCGCCGTCACCCTCGCGGGGTGGCTGGTCGTCGGCGCCGCCGTCGCCTCGCTGGGGGCGGTGGCGATCCTGCTGTCGGACGAGGGCGCCGTCGGCTCCCGGGTGGTGCTCGCGGCGGTCAGCGGGGCCGGGGTGGCGCTGGCCTTCCTGCTGGCGGGCCTCGGCAGCGCGCGGCGGCGCTGACGGCCCCTCCGGTACGGGCGGCGCGGCTCCTCCGGGGGCCGCGCCGCCCGTGTGCTCGCCCGAATGGGGTCGTTGGGCCCTGGGTCCTGCGGCGGTCGGTGGGCGATGATGCCCTGGGCCCTGCCGGGAGTGTGCGGGGGTGACGAAGGTGGAGCCGCGTGATGGCGACCAAGACGGCGGGCGCCGGGGCACCGGCGCCGGTGCGGGTGTTCCTGCTGGACGACCACGAGGTGGTGCGCCGCGGGGTGCACGACCTGCTGGACGGCGAGCCCGATCTGGAGGTGGTCGGCGAGGCCGCCACCGCCGAGCAGGCGCTCGTCCGGGTGCCCGCGCTGCGGCCCGACGTGGCGGTGCTGGACGTCCGGCTGGGCGACGGCGACGGGGTGTCGGTCTGCCGTGAACTGCGCTCCCGGATGCCCGGCCTGGCCTGCCTGATGCTGACCTCCTTCGACGACGAGGAGGCGCTGCTGGACGCCGTCATGGCGGGCGCCGCCGGGTACGTGCTCAAGCAGATCAGCGGCACCGACCTGGTGGCCGCCGTGCGGACCGTCGCCTCCGGCCGCTCGATGCTGGACCCGGGCGCCGCCACCCGGCTGCTCAACCGCCTGCGCAGCGACGCCGAGCCCGCGCAGCCCGTCACCACCGGGCCCGCGCTGACCGTGCGCGAGCAGGAGGTGCTGGCGCTGATCGGGGAGGGCCTGACCAACCGGCAGATCGGCGAACGGCTCTACCTCGCCGAGAAGACGGTGAAGAACCACGTGTCGCGGTTGCTCGCCAAGCTGGGTGTGGAGCGGCGGGTGCAGGCCGCGCTGATCTCCACCGAACTGCGCCAGGCGGCCACCGCCGCGCAGCCGGCGCACCTGCGCTCCCTGCGGGGCTGACGCGACGTCCGGGCCCGGGACCCCCGGCGGGACCATCGGCCCTCGCGGCGCCGCCACCGCCGGGGCGAGCATCGAGAGCATGAACGGTGATCACGACCTGCTCGAACTGGACCGGGAGCGGGCGCTGGAACTGCTGGCCAGGGCCGCGGTCGGCCGGGTGGTCTACACCATCCGCGCCCTCCCGGCGGTGCTGCCGGTGTCCTTCCGGCTCGACCTGTCGGACGGCGGCGGAGTGCTGCTCTCGGCCCCGGCCGGCTCCGAACTCGCCCGGGCCGTGGACGACGCCGTGATCGCCTTCGAGGCCGACGAGGTGGACGGCGTGGACGGCTCCGGCTGGTACGTGACCGTCCTCGGCCGCGCCCAGGTCGGCCCCGCCGCCGGCCGCGCCCCCGGGGCCGTCCGGATCCGCATCCGCCCGGAACTCGTCGTCGGCCGGCGGCTGCCCCCGCGCACCGACTAGTGCGGATCGCCCTCGATGCGGCCCGCCAAGGCGCGGACGGTCGGCGGGAGTTGGCGCAGGTGTACGGCGAGGAGCGGGACGGCCAGGGCGAGGTAGACCCAGCTGAGGGCGACCCGGGCGGACTCGCCGGGGAGGGCGAACTGGACGGCGAACAGGGCGAACAGCAGCCCGGCCTTCCAGGGCAGGAACCGAAGGTCGAGCAGGAGCACCACGGCCAGGACGGTCTGCGCGGCGGTCAGCAGCACCTCGTCCACCTGGCGTTCGACCAGCGGGAGGGAGGCCGCGCCGCCGCCGGCCAGGTAGGCGAGCGGGAGGCAGCCGATCAGCAGGGTCCACTGGTTGACCTTGCTGGAGAGCAGCGCGCCGAGGCCGTCGTCCCCGCGCAGCCGCCAGGCGAAGACGACCGCGACGATCAGCTCGGGCGCCTCGGAGGCGAGCGGGGCCAGCCACTGCACCAGCAGGAAGCGGTCGATGCCGAGCGAGGCGCCGGCGTCGACCAGCGAGGTGGCGAAGGGCTCGGCGCAGGCGAAGATCACCCCGGCCGCGACCGCGAACACCAGGACGGTGGTCGCCCGGCGGCGCTGCCGGGGGAGGGCGGCCAACCGGGCCGGAACGCCGATGAGTTCCTCCTCGTCGTCCTCGCTACAGCGGCTGACCCGGAAGAGGTAGTAGCCGTACCAGGCGATCAGGACGACCGCGAGCACCCAGGAGATCTGCCGGGTCAGCGGCATCACGAAGGCCACCAGGGCGGCGGCGCCGAGGAAGGCGGTGTCGATCCGGCGGTGCTCCCGCAGGGTGATCCCGGGGGCGGCGCCGCGGCGCCGGGCGGCGAAGGAGGAGGCGAGGGCGACCAGTGGCCAGCCGACGCCGACCAGCAGCCGGTTGGCGCCGGTCATGTTGGCGGCCGCGTAGGCGGCGTACTCGGGCCGGGTGCCGGCCGCGTACGCGAAGTAGAGGTCGACGGCGTACTCGGGCAGGACGGCGATGAACGCCAGCAGGGCCAGGGCGAGCGGGCCGGAGATGTCGGCCCGGGCGGTCTCCGCGGCCCACATCAGCAGGAGCGCCGCCGCCAGGACGCCGAGGCCGAAGACCACCATGCCCGGCACGGGCGCCAGGTGCACCCCGGCCAGCCGCAGCACCACGGAGGGCAGCGCGCCGGCCACGGCGGCCCCGATCCGCAGGGCCGTCACGGATCCGCTGGGCGGCTGCGCCGACGGGATCTCGGCGGGGCCCGGTGGGGTGGCGGTCGCGGGTGACTTCTGGGCCATCAGCCGTCCTTGCGCTCGGGGAACCTGAGCAGGCCAGGGCCTGTCCGGCGGATCTTGCCGGACAGACCTTAGGGTCGGCGGGCGGCGGGGCGGGCCGAACGGCGGGGCGGCGTGGCCGAGTTCCCCCGGACGGCGGGCGGGCGCCGTGCCCTAGGCTGGCTCGGGACGCCGTCGACGGAGGGAACAGGACGCCATGCTCGACCCCGGGACCGCCGCCCTCTACGCGCGGGACGAGACCTGTCGGCTGCTGGGCATCGCGCTGGACGAGGTGTCCGCCGGTCGAGCGGTGACGCGGATGACGGTGGCCGCGACGATGGTGAACGGCCACGGGACGGCGCACGGCGGCTTCCTGTTCCTGCTCGCCGACGCCGCGTTCGCGTTCGCCTGCAACAGCCACGGCCCGGTGACGGTCGCGCAGGCGGCGCAGGTCGTCTTCCTGGCCCCGGCGGCGGTCGGGGACGAACTGGTGGCGGAGGCGGTGGAGCGGTCGCGGGCCGGGCGCGGCGGGGTCTACGACGTGACGGTCCGGCGGGCGGACGGGAAGGCCATCGCCGAGTTCCGCGGGCAGAGCGTGGTGATCGGGGGCCGGCCGCAGACCGACTGAGCGCCCGGCCCCTCACCGCTGCCCGGCCCCCGTCGTCACCTCCCGGTCAGGACCGTGGACGCTCGTCCAGCACCTGCTGGAGCTTGCCGGTGCGCGGGTTGGTGACCAGTTCGGAGCGCGGCACCCACTCGACCGCGAGGTCGTGGATGCTGCCCAGCGCGACCTCGTCGGGGTAGAGCGGCCGGGCCGTGTACACGGCCTCGACGAGCCGGTCGGCGAGCTCGGGGGCCGGCCGCTGCCCGGTGTAGCCGAGGCGCAGGATCAGGCCGTCGCGCCCGGCCCAGCGGCGCTGCACGAGCTGCATGCCGGTGATGTGGCGCTCCGGGTCGGCGGCGAGCAGGACGGCGCGGATCTCCTCGGTGGGCATGGCGACGGTGCCGACCCGGGCGCCCTCGGTGGAGCGGCCGAGCAGGCGGAAGCGGCGGCAGCGGGCGTCGGTCCACTCGGCGCGGTCGCCGGTCGGGTAGCGCAGGATCGGCATCAGGGTGCGGAACAGGTTGGTGACGACGACCCGGCCGGGAGTCCTGGGCGTGGTGATCGTCTTGCCGGTGACGTCGTCGACGAGCTCCACCACCGTGCGGTGCGCGAAGGCCTCGTGCACCCGGACGTCGTCGCCGGGGACGGGCGAGCCGACCAGCCCGGCGTCGTTGGAGGCGTAGCCGACGGAGGCGACGGCGGCGTGGGGGAAGGCCCGGGCGAGGATCGGCCGCAGGTCGGCGAAGAGCAGGTCGCCGCCGAACAGCAGCAGTTCGACCCCGTCGGCCGTCTCCCCGCGCTGGACCAGGCACTCGGCGACGGCGCTGAGCTTCATCGGCTCGCCGGCCAGCACGTGGACGCCGAAGCCGGTGATGAGGTCGGCGATGTACGGGTCGGGGGCGGCGCCGCCGACGCCCAGGCGGACGTTGTCCACGGGGGCGTGGTGCAGGGCGCCCTCGATGTAGAGGAAGCCGCCGTAGAGTTCGCCGGCCGTGAAGAGGTTGGCGACCCGGTGCCCGGGCCGCAGGCCGGCCCGGACGAGTCCGGCGCCGAAGGCGGTGACCGAGTCGGCGTGCTCGGTGCGGGTCCAGGGCGAGAACTTGGGGACGCCGGTGGTGCCGCCGGTCTTGTAGATGCCGGCGTCGCTGAGCGGGCCGGTCAGGACGCGGTTGTCGGGCCAGGTGTTGGCGGCCCAGAAGGCGGCCTGGTCGATGACGGGGAGCTGGTCGAGGCGCTCGGCGGCGGGGGGCAGGTCGCGGTACAGCTCGGCGTAGAACGGCGAGTTGGCGCGGGCGAAGGCGATCAGCTCGGCCAGGGGCTTGGCGGGCATGGTGGTCGGGTCCCTTGCTCAGGAGGAGGGTGCGGCGGGGGGTGCTTCGGCGGGTGCTGCGGGGGGTGCTTCGACTCGCGCTTGGAGGCGTGCTTCGGGCTGCCCGAGCCAGGTCCGGGCGAGGGACTGGACGGTGGAGCCGTCCGGGTCGGCGAGTTTGGCGGCCAGGTAGTCGGCGGCCCACTGGTTGGCGGGCACCCGGAAGGGCGGCCGGTCGGAGAGCAGGGTCCGCACGACGACCTCGGCGACCTCCCGGGCGGGCTGGCCGGCCGACTCCCAGCCCTGGCCGCCGATCCAGTCCAGGTAGCCGGCGAAGGTGGGCGCGTACGGGCCGGAGGCGGCCTGGACGGTGCCGCGGTCGATGTCCGGAAAGACCCCGAACCGGGTGTCCGGGACGTAGCCGGGGACGACCACCGAGACCTGGACGCCGTGCGCCGCCGCGACCGGGGCGAGCGCCTCCAGGAACCCCTCGACGGCGAACTTGGCGGCGCAGTAGGCCTCGTTGAACGGCTGACCGACCACGCCGTGCACGCTGCCGACGGCGACCAGGCGGCCTGCGGCGGCCCGCAGCAGCGGCAGCGCGGCCCGGCTGACCGCGGCCACCCCGAAGAAGTTGACCTCCAGGTTGGCCCGCAGCGCCGCGTCGGTGGACATCTCCAGGGTCGGGTCGGAGTTGGAGACGCCCGCGTTGTTGACCACGGCGTCCAGCCGCCCGTACGTCCGGGCCACGCCGTCCAGGCAGGCGGCGATCGAGCCGGGGTCGGTGACGTCGAGGCGGCGGACGTCCACGGTGACGCCGGCGGCCTCGGCGGCCCGCCGGAGCTCCCCGGCGCGGCCGGGTTCGCGCAGGGTGGCCACCGTGCGGTACCCGGCCCGGGCCGCCGCGACGGCGGTGGCCAGGCCGATGCCGGAGGACGTCCCGGTGATCAGCAGGACCTTCCCGTCGGCGCTCCCGGCCTTCGCGCCGCTCCCGGCGCTCCCGGCGCTCCCAGCGCTCCCAGCGCTCCCGCCGCTCATGACGCGCTCTCCGCGAGCTCCCCGGGGGCGGCGGCCTCGCGCCCGGCGGCGTCCAGCAGCGGCTGGAGGCCGAGGGCGGGGAGGAAGGAACAGGCGGCCAGCAGGGTGCCGCCCGCCATCACCGCCCGGGCCGCGTCCAGGATGCCCAGCGGGCCGGTGAGCAGGGTGACGGCCAGGCCGCCGACCAGCGCGGCGAGCGGGATCACGCCCCAGGTGACGGTTCGGAAGGCGGCGTGCATGACGCCCTGGTTGCGGGCGGTCATCCGGGCCTGCCGGGTGGGCGCGCTGCACACGTTGATGCAGGACATGAAGAACCCGTAGCAGCCCATGGTCACCGCGATCACCGGCCCGGGCGGCAGTGCGGGCGCGGCGAGCAGGCCGAGGCCGGCCAGGCAGTGCAGCAGCAGCGACCAGGCCATCGTCCGCCCCAGGCCGAACCGCCGGCTGAGCCGCGGGGCGACCAGGGCGCCGATCAGCGCGCCGAGCGTGGCCACCGACATGGCCGCGCCGAAGGCGCCGACCGTCACGCCCAGGCCCCGGTAGGCGAGGACGGGCAGGACGGTGACGAAGACCGGCCCGCCGCAGTTGAGCGTGACGGCCGCCAGCACCACCCGGCGCAGCACCGGGTCCGCCCAGTTGAGCCGGAAGCCGAGGGTCAGCCGCTCCCGGATCGAGCCGGGTTCGGCCGTCCGCTCGCCCCACGGGCTCATGTACCGGAAGCAGACGGCCGAGACCAGGTAGCTGGCCGCGTCCACCAGCAGGGCGGCCACCCCGAGCGCGCTGTACAGGGCGGCGGCGATGGAGGGGCCGGCGACCTCGGCGACCGAGCCGCTGCCCTCCAGCCGGGAGTACGCGCGGACCATGCCGTCCTCGGGCACCACGGCGGGGACGGCGACCAGGTAGCCGACATTGAAGAAGATCGTCGCGCCGCTGATCACCGCCACGCAGCCGAACAGCAGCGGGGTGGACAGCACGTCGAGCCAGTACGCGAGCGGGATCGCCGCCACCGCCGCCAGCCGGACCAGGTCGCAGCCGAGCATGGTGCGGCGCTTGTCCCAGCGGTCGACCAGCACCCCGGCGACCGGCCCGAGCAGCGGGATGCCGAGGTACTGGGCCATCGCCACCACGCCGACCTGGAGGGCGGAGGCGTGCAGAACGAAGATCATCAGAGTCGGGACGACGAACACGGTGACCTTGTCGCCGACCAGGCTGACGGTCTGCCCGGCCCAGAACAGGTCGAAGCCCCGGCCCAGCGGCGCCGGCCGCTCGGGCGCCGTCCCGCCTCCCACCGGGTCGGACGTCACGCCCTCGCCCGTCCGGTCGGACTTCACGCACCCTCCCGCAGGACCAGCCCGGCGGTCTTGCCGGTGCGGCCGTTGCTGATCAGCTCCTCGACCGGCCGTACCCGGAAGGACTCCGGGTCGTGCTGGAAGGCGGTGCTGAGCGTGAAAGTGGCGGTGAACAGCTCCTTGCGCAGCCGCTCGGCGTCGGGCGTGGCGCCCGGCCCGCCGGTGAGCAGCAGGACCTCCACCCCGGTGGCCCGGCCGCGCTGTTCGGTCAGCACCACCTGGGCCTGGGCCACGCCCGGTTCGCGCTCGGCCCGGGCGATCAGTTCGGCCACGTCCAGTCCGAGGCCGCGGACCTGGACGACGTTGTCGCGTCGGCCCAGCACCCGCATCGCCGGGCCCGGTCGCCCGCACGGGCAGTCGGTCAACTCGCCCGCGTCGCCGGTGCGGTAGCGCAGCACGGGGTTGAGCATCTCGGGGTTGAGGGTGGTGAAGTCGAGCAGGCCGCCGGCGTCGGCGTGGACCAGCTGGTCGGGCAGCGGGTGGAAGGTGTCGGCCGGGCAGTCGGGTGTGTTGGTGGCCACCACCCAGGTCTCGGTGCTGCCGAACATGCCCCAGCGCCGCGCCTCGGGCGCCACCACGGCGAGGTCCTCGTCGAGTTGGGGCTGCCAGGCCTCACCGAGCCACAACACCTTGCGCAGGGAGGGGAGTCGGATGCCGGCGGCGCGGGCGTGCGCGAACCAGAGCCGCAGCACGCTGGGCGTCCCGCCGATGGCCGTCACCCGGCGCGCGGCCAGGAAGGCCAGCCAGTCGCCGTACTCCTCGGCGGCGACCGAGCCGAGCGCGATGATCCGGCAGCCGGAGAGGTCGGCGAGCGCGGCGGCGAGGAAGTGCGCGCCCCACATCCGGCCGGCGCCCCAGGCGTTGACGAAGACGTCCGTCCGGTCGAGCGGCTGCCAGTGGGCGTGCACGCCGCCCATGTAGAAGCCGGTGGGGGCGTAGCCGACCTGGGGGGCGCCGGTGCTGCCGCCGCTCTGGAACAGCCAGGTGGCGGCCTGGTCGGCGGCGGGCTCCAGGTGGGCGAGGGCGGTGTTGAGGTCGTCCTTCGCCAGGGGCGGGAGCGTGGCGAGCCGGTCGAGGGTGTGGACGTTGACGTGGCTGGCGTAGCGCGGGGCCAGGTCGGGGACGCTGCGCAGCCGCTCCAGGGTGCGCCGGGCCACGTGCAGGCGGGGCTCGGCAGCCTCGGGGGGCAGGGAGAAGGAGGCGGTCATCGGGAGTCCGTCCGGGGGGCGAGGTCGAGGTCGCGGTTGGAGGTGGGTGTGGGTGTGGGGGCGGGGCTTCGGGCGGGGTCGAGGGTGAGCGGGCGGGCGCCGTCCGCGAGCCACCTGGCGTGGCCGTCGCGGTAGGCGGCGAAGCGGGCGCGGGTGACGTCCCGTTGGAGGGTGCGGTCCGGGTCGGTGAGGTCGGGGGCGATCACGCCGTCCGGTTCCAGTTCGGAGAACCAGTACCGCTCGCCGTCGTACAGGAAGTCGACGCAGAAGAACGGGATCGGCAGCCGCTCGGCGAACCAGGCCGTGGCGGCGGCGAGTTCGGGCGGCACCGGCGGGAACTCCATGGCTCCGCCCCGGCTGGCGTTGGCGACCGGGGAGCCGGGCTCCGGGGTCCGCTTCATCACCGCGTACGGCTCGCCGTCGACGACGTACACCCGGTAGTCGATCGTGCCGTCGCCCAGGTAGGGCTGGACCACGAGCGTGGTGTCGCCGCCCTGGGCGAGGCTGGCCAGGCCCCGGACGTCCTCGGGGCCGCGGGCCAGGTTGATCCCGCCGCCGCCGCACCAGCCGGCGGGTTTGACGATCGCGGGGTAGGTCATGTTCCGCAGGCCCACCTCGTAGCCGTGCTTGCTGATGTCCCGGCCGGTGCCGATCCGCACCGTCGGGATGGTCGGCACCGGGGAGCCGCCCAGGAACAGCAGGGTGGCCAGCTTGTCGTTGCCGATCAGCGAGACCTGCGGCGGGAACGGCAGGTAGAACCCGGCCTGTTCGAGCACCGCGTACAGCGCGTACTGGTTGAAGACGTCCATCGACTGGTACGGCAGCGAGTAGAGCGCGGTGATGAACAGGGTGTCCTCGGGGGTGACCGGCTCGTCGTCCACGTAGACCCGGGGGCGGCCGGGCCCGGTGGCGTCCACCGTGACGGCCTCCGGCGCGTGCCTGGTCCAGCGCAGGCCGAGGTCGGCGGCGCTCTCGGCGTAGAGGTCCCAGAAGAAGCCGTGCCACATCGCGGCCATCCGGGAGGACTCGCGGTCGGGGAAGATCCAGCACAGGCGGCGCAGTTCGCCGTCCCGGGGAGGGGCGGGGCTCGGGTCGGGGCTCGGGGCGGGGGTGCTCATCGCGCTCCTCGTGCGGTGGACGGCTCGGACCACCAGCGGCGGCCGGTCTCCGGGAGGGTGTCCACCGGGTCGTAGTAGGGGTGGCGCCGGTCGAGCGGGGCGTCCTGGCCGCCGCCGCTCTCCAGGCCGGTGCGGTAGTTCTTGGTCCAGTACGAGATGCCGAGCTCGCGGTCGTAGGCCACCGCCTGGTGCACCCAGCGCTTGCCGACGTGCGGGACGTCGCAGACCAGGCGCGGGGTCGCGTAGCCGGGCAGGTAGCCCATGATCGCCTCCTGGAGGCGCTGCGCCTGGTGCAGCGGCGTCCGCCAGTGCTCGGCGCCCGGGATCACGTCGCAGAGGTAGAAGTAGTACGGCAGGATGTTCGCCTCGCCCTGGAGGGCGAAGCAGAGGTCGAGCAGGTCCTCGGCGGTGTCGTTGACGCCCCGCATCAGCACGCCCTGGTTGCGGACGTCCCGCACGCCCGCGTCCAGCAGGGCCCGGGCCGCCTCGGCGACCAGCGGGGTGATCGAGCGCACGTGGTTGGCGTGGGTGTGCACGGCCAGGTTGACCGCGCGGCGGGCGGCCAGTTCGGCGACCCGGGCCAGGCCGTCCAGCAACTGCGGTTGCAGCCAGTGCTGGGGCAGGCCGACCACGGCCTTGCTGGCCAGCCGGATGTCCCGGACGGTGCCGAGGTCCAGCAGCCTCAGCAGGAAGGACTCCAGCCGGGGCCAGGGGACGTTGGCGAGGTCGCCGCCGGACAGCACCACGTCGCGCACGGCGGGGGTGCGCTTGAGGTAGTCGAGCATCTGCTCCTGCCGGTCGGCGGGGCGCAGCAGCAACCGGGTCTTGGCCACCTGGGGCGTCGAGGTGCCGACCAGGTCCATCCGGGTGCACTGGCCGCAGTACTGCGGGCAGGTGGCGGTCAACTCGGCCAGCACCTTGGTGGGGTAACGGTGCGTCAGTCCCTCGACGGCCCACATGTCCGCCTCGTGCAGCGAATCCCGCTCGGCCCGGGGATGGCTGGGCCAGTGCGGGTGCCGGTCGGTGCGCACCGGCAGCATGTAGCGGCGCACCGGGTCGGCCAGGAACGCCTCGGTGAAGGCCTGCGGGTCGGCCGGGGCGTCCGGGGCCATGGTGTTCAGCAGCTGCGGCGGCAGCAGCATCGGCATGGTGGCGAACCCGGCCTGGTCGGCGGCGAGTTCGCGGTAGAAGTGGTCGGTGAGCCGGTCGCCGACGACGGCCCGCAGCTGCCGGGCGGTCTTCACCGAGTGGGCCCGCTGCCACTGGGCGTCGCGCCACTGCGCCTCGGTGACGCGGCGCCAGCCCGGCAGCCGCCGCCAGTCCGGCTCGACCAGCGCCGTCCGCGCGTACGTGTACGGCTGGCGGATCACGGGGTGGTCCACGGCCGGCTACTGGCCGGTGGAGGGGGCGGTGGAGGGGCCGACCAGGGGGTCTGTTCGAGGGCTTGCCTGGGGGTCGGCTCGGACGTCGGTGAAGAGGCCCGCGAAGCGGGTGCGCAGCTCGCGCTTGAGCACCTTGCCGGTCGGTCCGAGCGGGAAGTCCTGAGGTGTGCGGGCGATCCGGACGGCGGCGAGTGCGGCCAGCCCGGCCGCGGCCAGCGCCTTGTTCGCCGCGTCCTGTACCTCCTCGGCGCCGGCCCCGGCGGCCCCTCCGGCCCCTGCCTGCAACCGGACGACGGCGACCGGGCGTTGTCCCTCACCGGGCGCCCCGGGCACGCCGACCACCGAGCAGTCCTGCACCAGGTCGGCGCAGTCGGCGAGCAGCACCTCCTCGATCGGCAGGCTGTAGACCGGGCCGTCGGCGGTGTCGATGACGTCCACCGTGCGGTCGAGGTGGTAGAACCGGCCGTCCGGCGAGCGGCGGGCGACGTCGCCGGTGAGCCAGTAGCCGGCCAGCTCGAAGCTCTCGGTCAGCCGCCGGTCGTGCCAGTAGCCCGGGGTCCGGGAGGGGCTGACCACGCCGAGCAACCCGACCGTGCCGTCCGGGAGTTCGGTGCCGTCCTGGTCGAGCACGGCGGCCTTCAGGACCACCTCCAGCGGCTTGCCGACGCAGCGGTCGTCGCGGGCGCTCTCCGGGGTGGTCACCTGGCCGAAGAGCGCCATGCCCATCTCGGAGGAGCCCAGGCCGTCGACGAACTGCGAACCGGGAAGAGCGGGTTGGTCGGCCCGGTCCTGCGGCAGCAGCCAGGGGCGGATCAGCCCGGCCGGCCGCTCGCCGAGCGTCACCAGGCGGCGGATGTGCCCGTGGTGCGCGCTGTCACCGGTGTTGAACCAGGAGTGCACCCGGGCCGCGCCGCGGACCGGGAGTTCGCCGGTGGCCAGCTCGACGAAGGTCCGGGGGAAGGAGGCGACCATGGTCGGCTGGAAGGCCTCCATCACCGGCTCGACGACGGCGCGCCGCCAGTCGGACATCACCACGGTGGGCAGGCCGAGCAGGGTCGCGGTGAGGAAGTAGCTGAGCCCGCCGGCGTGGGTGTGCGGCATCAGCGACATCAGCCGGTCGTACGGCTCGGCGGGGAAGCGCTCCATCCGCGGCTGCTTGCCGTCCCAGAACTGGCGGTGCGCCAGCATCGTGGACTTGGGGGTGCCGGTGGTGCCGGAGGAGTGGATCAGCGCCACCACGTCGTCCGGGGCGTGCCGGTACGGGTGGCCGGCGGGCAGCTCGACGGTGTCGGCGTCGAAGGCCTGCACCTCGGCGGCCAGGGCGAGGAAGCGCGGGCGGCGGCCAGGGTCCTCGCGGTAGGCGGCGGCCAGCCGGGTGGGGTCGTCGGCGACCACGCCGACCACGCCGACGTGGTCCAGGTAGCGGACCAGCACGTCGTGCCGCATCGCGTCGTTGACCAGCGCGGGGACGGCGCCCAGCGAGGTCAGCGCGAGGAAGTGCAGTAGCGGTTCCAGCCCCTCGCCGACCACGACGCCCACCGGCTCGCCGGGGCGCACCCCGTTGGCGTGGTACCAGGCGGCGTAGCGGTCGCGCAGCGCGGCCAGGTCGAGCAGGCTGTGGCCGCGCAGCACCACCTCGCCGCGGTGGTCGGTGCGGTGGGTGAAGACGGACGGGACGGCGCGGTGCGGGTTGGCCGCGAGGGCGTGGTCGAGGAAGTTGCCCGCGCCCAGGGCGGGTTCGGTCATCAGCCGCTGTCTGGCGGCGAGGGGCGCGATGGAACTGCGGTCGCTCATGGGGGTCTCCCGAAGGGGGGCCGGGCGCGGGTTCTCGTGGAACCGGCGCCGGGGAGGGGGAAAGGCCGGGGAAGAACGGGGGGTGGGGCGTCAGGCGTGGGTTCGGGGCGCGGGCGTCAGGAGTGGGCGTCGGACCCGGACGTCGGGCGCGGGTCTCAGGTGCGGGCGTCGGACCCGGACGTCGGGCGCGGGTCTCAGGTATGGGCGAGGATGTCGGCGACGACCCGGTGGCCGGAGCGGATCGCGCCCTCCATCAGCCCGAAGTACGCGGTGCTGGTCTCGGTGCCGGCCCAGTGCACCCGGTGGTGCCGCGCGGTCAGCGCCGGGCCGAGCCGCGGCCAGTCGCCGGGCCCCAGCAGGGCGGCGTAACAGCCCTGGCTGTACGGGTCGTTGAGCCAGTCGGTGACGTGGCAGGCGGTCGGCTCGGGGAGCATCGGGAAGAGCTGTGCGGCCTGCCCGACGGCCGCGGCGCGTTGCTGCCGCGGAGTGAGGGCGGCGAAGCGGTGCGCCTCGGTGCCGGTGACGAAGCCGGTCAGGACGCCGATGCCGGCCTCGGCGGGGGAGTCGTCCACGGTGGAGAGCAGTGGCCCCCGGGCGTTGACCGACCAGCCGGACAGGCCGTGGTCGCGCCACAGCGGCGCCGGGTAGACCAGGTGGACCTTGACCGCGCAGCCGCGCGCGGTGCGCTCGCCGGCCCGGCGCACCGGCAGGCCGGGCCGGTAGTCGATCGCGTCGGCGAGCAGCGGCGGCAGCGCCATGACGGCGACGTCCGCGCGGTGTTCGCCGCGGTCGGTGTGCACGGTGACGGCGTCGGCGTCCTGGTGGACGGCCCGGACCGGCTCGCCCAGCCGTACCCGGCGGCCCAGGCGCTCGGCCAGCCGCTCGCACACCTGGTGGGCGCCGCCGGAGATCCGGTCCTGCTGGGCGCCGCCGGCGAAGGCGTTGAGGTAGCGCAGGCCGCCGCCGGAGCGCAGGTAGAAGGCGAGGTGGAGGACGGAGATGTCGGCCGGGTCGGCGGCCGTCATCTCACCCAGGAACAACGGGAAGAACAGCCGGGCGTCGGGGTGGGTGAGGTGCTGCTCGGCCCACTCGGCGGCGGTCAGGGCGTCCAGGCGTTCGGCGTCCGGGGTGAGCCAGGGCGCCTCCGGCCGTACGGCGGCGGTGAGTTCGGACAGCCGGTCGAACAGGTCGCCGAGCGCGACGCCGTCGAGCGGCGGGAACCGGCCGTCGCGGGTCGCGGCGTCGGTGCTGCTGCCGTTGTGGTTGCCGCTGCCGAGCGCGAACCGGCTGGCGCCGGACATCGTGGTGGGGGTGGTCTTGAGCACCAACTCGTCCATCATGGCGAGTAGTTCGGTGTGCCGGTCGCCCAGGTAGGCGGCTCCGGCGTCGACCAGGACACCGGGGGCGGCCTCGATGCCGTGGGTGCGCCCGCCGACCCGGTCCCGGGCCTCCAGGACGGTCACGTCGAAACCGTGGGCCGCCAGCCCGGTGGCGGCGGTGAGCCCGGCCAGTCCGGCGCCGACCACGACGGCGGTTCCTCCTGGCTGATGCGCGTCGAACTGCCGGCCGTTGAACGGGTGGTCGTTCATCTCGCGGCCGTGATTCTGCGCGCGAGCGCGGTGGGAGTGGGCCCGAGCAGGAACTCGTCGAAGGTGAGCTCGACGGCGTAGCCGCGCGCGACGGCGCTCAGCACCCGGGTGGCGATCAGCGAGTCGCCGCCGAGGTCGAAGAAGTCGGAGTCGGGCGCCACGTCGTCGCGTTCCAGCACGCGCCGGAAGACGGCCACCAGGTCCTGTGGGGTGGCGGGGGTGGTGAGGTCAGTGCTCAACGGAGGTCTCCTTCGACCTGTCGTGGGCGCCGTAGCGCAGGTGGCAGCCGGCCCGGTCGACCTTGCCGCTGGGGGTGTGCACGAGCCGGGGGACGACGGTGATCCGCCCGGGCACGAGGTGGCCGGGTACCCGGGCCCGCAGGTAGGACAGCAACTCGCCGGCCAGGTCCGGCGGGGAGGTGTGCCGCCGCGCCACGACGTACGCGAGCAGCGTGGTGCGGCCGGCCAGGGCGGCGCCGGTGACGGCGGCGGCGTTCACCTCGGGGTGGCCGGTGAGGTGCGCCTCGACCTCCGCCGGGTCCACCCGGACGCCGCGTACCTTCAATTCGCCGTCCAGGCGGCCCTGGTGGGTGAGCAGGCCGTCCGGGCCGCGGCTCACCCGGTCGCCGGTGCGGAAGTACCGCTCGCCGTCGACGGTGGTGAACCGGGCCGCCGTCGCCTCGGGCAGGCCGGGGTAGCCGAGCGCGAGGCCGGGCCCGCCGATCAGCAACTCGCCCTGCTCGCCGAGGCGTTCGATGACGTGCGGCAGGGCGTGGCCGATCGGTGCGCGGGCGGCCGGTGCGCGGTCGGCGCCGGGCCGGGCCGGTTCGCGGGCGAGCGGTCCGGACAGGTCGACGGCGTGGGTGATCTGGGTGGTCTCGGTGCAGCCGTAGGTGTTCAGCAGCCGGATCCGCCCGGTGTCCAGCCGGGCCCAGTCGTCCAGCCGGGCCGGTTGGACGGCCTCCCCGCCGATCACCAGGAGCCTTACGCAGGGCGGCAGTTCGGCCCGGTCGTCGACCAGGTGGTGGACGAGTTCGTGCCAGAAGGCGGTCGGCAGGTCCAGGACGGTGATCCGCTCGCGCTCGACCATCCGCAGGAAGCGCGGGAACGACCCGCAGTGCGCGTCGGGGTCGAGGACGAGGGTGGCGCCCGCGGTGAGTGCCGGGAGGATCTCCTCGAAGCAGGTGTCCCAGTTGAGCGAGGCGAACTGGAGCACCCGGTCCTGGGGGGTGAGGTGGAAGAGGTCGCGCAGTGCGTGGGCCGTGGCCGCGACGGCCCGGCGGGGAGTGGCGACGGGTTTCGGCTGCCCGGTCGAACCCGACGTGAAGAGAATGTAGGCCGGATGTTCCGGGCCGCTTGCGGCACGGTCCGCCGGAAGGGTTCCGGGCGGTTCTCCGGGGAATTCCGAGAGGGCGGGTAACTCTACTAATCGAGCGTCGAGTTGGTGCTCCGCGACGGCGTCGCCGAGTATCGCCGTGCGGCAGTTCGCGGCCGTCGCCATGGCGTGTCGACGGGCCGCCGGGAATGCCGGATCGATCGGGCAGTACACGCCCCCGGCGGTCAGCACGCCGAGAAGTGCGACCACCGTTTCGGCCGTGTGGACGGCCGGCACGGAGACCGTGCCGGGGTCCGGTCCCAGGCGCCTGGCCAGGGTGTTCGCCAGCTCTGCGAGCCGGCCGTAGTCGAGAGTGCGACCCCGCTGGACGATCGCGGGGTGCCGGGGATTGCGGCGTGCCATTTCCGTGAACGCGTGGATCAGGTCGGGAACGACCTGGAGGGTGTCCTGATTAATTGACATGGCCGCCCCAAATGATGCCGTCGAATGCTCATCCGTGCTCGGCGAACGGCGACTCTACCGTCGAACATGCGTGGCGACAATGGATGTTGAGAGCGTTCTTCGAAGGGGGCGTGCTTGACGTGTGAACCCGCCCGAGGACGTTCGGTCGTTCGAGTAGGGACGGCGTGCGCAAGGGGGCGGAGCGACGTGGGCGAAGGCCCGGTGACGGCACGTCAGGAGCTGAGCGGGGCCTCCCAGGAGAGCCGGGTGCCGCCGCCCTCGGCGGGCCCGACCGTGAAGGCGCCGCCCACCCGCTCGGCCCGCTCGGCGAGGTTGCGCAGCCCGCTGCGCCGGCCGCCCTCGGGAACGCCCACCCCGTCGTCGGCCACCACCAGGGACAGCCGCCCGGCGAGCGCTCGCAGCGTCACCTCCACCCGGCCCGCCCGCGCGTGCCGGGCGGCGTTGCTGAGCGCCTCGCCGAGGACGGCCACCACGTGGTCGGCCAGTTCCTGCGGCACGTCGGTGTCCAGCAGGCCCTCCATGCTCAGCCGGGGCGCGAAGCCGAGCGTCCCCTGCGCCTCGGCGACGACGCGGGTGGCGCGGGCGCGCAGGCCCCGGTCGGGCTCGCTGTGGGCGCGCAGCCCGAAGATCGTCGACCGGATGATCTTGATGGTCTCGTCCAGGTCCGCCACCGCGCGGGCGACCCGGTCGGCGGCGGCCGGGCTGTCGATCAGCCGGCCCGCGCTCTGCAACGTCATCCCGGTCGCGAACAGCCGCTGGATCGCCAGGTCGTGCAGGTCCCGGGCGATCCGGTCACGGTCCTCCAGCAGCGTCAGCTGCTCGGCGTCGCGCCGCCGCTCGGCCAGCTCCAGGGCCAGCGCCGCCTGGTCCGCGAAGCCCAGCAGCGGCCCGGTCTCGTCCGGCCCGAAGGCCGGCTGTCCGGCGGCGCGGGCCAGCAGCAGCACGCCCCGCCCGTACCCCGCCCCGGTGCCCAGCGGCACCGCAACCGCCGGGCCCAGCCCGTCGAAGCGCCCCGCCGGGCCCGCCGGGTAGCGGGCGTCGCAGGCCAGGTCGTCGCTGGTCACCGGTGAACCGGAGGCGTACGCGGCGCCCGACAGCGTGCCGTCCACCGGCACCGTCACCCCCAGCCGCGCGGCGGGCGCCCCGCCCAGCGCGACCTCCACCGTCAGCTCCTCCGCCCGCTCCTGCGGACCGTCCAGCGCCACCGAGACGTCGGCCAGCTCGGCGCCGGCGATCTCCCCGGCCCGGCGGGCGATCAGCTCCACCACCTCCAGCCGGGGCGCGCCCGACAGCAGGCTGCGGCTGATCTCCGCGCTGGCCCGCAGCCAGCGCTGGCGCAACTGCGCCTCCTCGTACAGCCGGGCGTTGTCGATCGCCACCCCGGCCGCGACCGCCAGGGTGGAGATCACCGCCTCGTCGTCGGTGTCGAAGTCCAGCCCGCCGCGCTTGTCGGTGAGGTACAGGTTCCCGAACACCTCGCCGTGCACCCGCACCGGCACCCCGAGGAAGGTGTGCATCGGCGGATGGTTCGGCGGGAAGCCCGCCGAGGCCGGGTGCTCGGACAGCACCGGGCAGCGCAGCGGCTGCGGGTCGCGGATCAACTCCCCGAGGATGCCCCGGCCGGACGGCGGCGGGCCGATCTCGGCGATCTCCTCCTCGGACAGTCCCACCGTCAGGAACTGCGACAGCGAGTGCCCGTCCGGGCCGATCACTCCGAGCGCGGCGTAGCGGGCGTCCACCAGGTCGGCGGCGGCCTCGACGATCCGGTGCAGAGCCTGGGCGAGGTCCAGCTCCCGGCCGACCGCGAGCACCGCCTCCAGCAGGCTGTGCACCCGGTTCTGGGTGCCGCGCGCCGCGTCGATCCGCCACTGGAGCTCCTCCAGCAGCTCGTCCAGGCGCAGCCGGGGCATCCGCGCGCCGCCGACCGCCGCGCTGCCGTCCGCTCCGCCCACCGCTGTCCTCCTCGTACTCGCCCCGGCCCGTCCTCCACCCGCCGCCGGAGGGCGCCAGGTGCCGCCCGATCAGGGCGATTGCCGGATTCACGGTAGTGCCCGGGTGTCGGCACCCCGCACGCCGGGGTGCGCCGTACGCTCCCACGGGCGGGCCTTTCGTCCCGTCACCGAGGGGCCTGCGGCCTCTGTCGCGAGGCCCTGGCGGACCGCCAGGGTGGGGGAGGAGCGGACGGGCCGTCAGTGCGCACACCGTCCCCGCGCCGCCCCGCCAAGCGCCGACACAGTGGAGGAACCCTCATGACGCCATCCGTCCTGGCCGGGGTCGACGGCTCGCCGGAGAGCACCACCGCCGCCCTCTGGGCCGCCGACGAGGCGGTGCTCCGGGGCGCCCCGCTGCGCCTGGTGCACGCCTGGCCGTGGCTGACCGACGGTGTGGCCACCTTCGCCGAGCCCGACGACCTGCCGGCCGCCGCACAGCGGGTGCTGGCCTCGGCCGCCGACGCGATCCGCGAGCGCCACCCCGACCTGGTGGTGCACACCGACGCCGTCCTGGACGCGCCGGTGGACGGCCTGGTCGCCGCGGCCGCGGACGCCGCCCTCCTGGTGCTCGGCTCGCGCGGCCTCGGCGGCTTCACCGGGCTGCTGCTCGGCTCGGTCGGCATGGCCGCGGCCGCCCGCAGCACGGTGCCGGTGGTCGTGGTGCGCGAGCCGGGCGCGCCCGACGGGGCCGGCGATGACGGGCCCGAGGTGCTGGTCGGCGTCGACGCGCACGCCCCGGAGGAGGAGGTGCTCGCCTTCGCCTTCCAGGAGGCCGCCCTGCGCGGCGCCCGGCTGCGGGCCGTGCACGGCTGGGACCTCCCGCCGGTCTTCGGCTACGCCGGCGGGGCCGTGCCGCCCACCGAGATCGCCCAACTGGAGGCGCTGGAGGCCAAGCTGCTCACCCTCGCCCTGGCCGGCCAGCGCGAGCGGCACCCGGACACCGTGGTGATCGAGGACGTCCGGCTCGGCTCCGCCCGCGGCCTGGTCGAAGCCTCCGCCGGTGCCGCCCTCCTGGTCGTCGGCCGCCGCCACCGCTCCCTCGACTTCGGCCCCCGCCTCGGCCGCGTCGCCCACGCCGCCCTGCACCACGCCCAGTCCCCGGTCGCCGTCATCCCCCACCCCTGACCGACACCCCGGCGGCGCACGCTCGGAAAGCGGGCCCAGGCAACCCCTCACGAGTTCGAATCTCACCTCCTCCGCCGGCCGATGGCCCGGACCGCACAGCGGTCCGGGCCATCGGCGTATCCCGTCCGAGGAACCCAGGGGGGCGCCAACGTGCGCGGCGTCGCAGGCGTTCCGGCAGTGCTGGGCATCGCCGTCCACGCATCCCTTCCGCCTGGAACATGTCGAGATATACTTCAGATGCGAGTTGATATCAGGAGGTGCATCACATGAGCCGGACCGTGATCGACCTGGACGACGAGCTGCTCGCCGACGTGGCTCAGGCTCTCGGCACCAGCACCAAGAGGGAGACGGTCAACACCGCTCTGCGTGAGGTGCTGGAGAACAGACGGCGAGCGCTCGCCCTCACACGGCTGCGTGCCGCGGCGGACGCGGGGGCCTTCGACCTGGAGATCTTCGAGGACAAGAGGAACTACCGCCGGTGAACGCGGCGCAATTCCTGATCGACACCAGCGCGCTCGCGCGCTTCATGCGCGGCGACGCCGAGCAGTACGGCTGGGACCAAGCCGCAGCGGCGGGCTTGGTCGCAACCTGCCCCATCACCGAACTTGAGTTCTTCTACAGCGCGCGGACAGCGGCCGACCGCGCTCAGGGGATCGAGGACATGCGGCTGCTGTTCGGCTGGGTGCCGGTCGATGACCGCGCCTACGACCGCGCCTGGTACGTCCAGGGCATGCTGACCAAACGAGGTCAGCACCGCAGCGCCGGAGCCGTGGACCTGGTCGTCGCGGCCACAGCGGAACTGCAAGGCCTGACCCTTCTGCACCGGGACCGCGACTTCGAGTGCATCGCGAGCGTCACCGGACAGGCCCTCCAGTGGTACGGGTCGGAGGCCGGCAAATGAATCCGGTCCGTTCCGGTCCCGGACTGGGAGCCGGGAAAGGGGCCTGATCCTGTTCGAACCGCAATCTCGTGTTCTCTGCCTCCGCCCGACAGGCCATCGGCCGGGCCGGATCACGCCTCGACGGGGGCGGGGCGTGATCCGGCCGGGGAGTGTCAGGTTGCCGGGGGTTCGGTCGGGCGGGGGCGGGTGCCCGGGGGGAGGACTTGGGCCTTGAGGTGGAGGTCCGGGCTGTGGCGGAAGCCGAGGGTGAAGTCCACCCACTGGCCGGCCCGTAGGGGTGGGGGGTCGGCGATCATCAGGTCGGCGTCCTCCGGGGCCATCGCCAGCTCGCCGCGGCCCGGGATCGGGAGGGCGGCCACCGGCTCCCAGCGGCCTGCGGCGCCCTGGTGGAGGTGCCGCTTGATCGTGATCCTGCCGCCGAACTCCCAGCTGGCGGAGGTCAGTTCGTCCGGTACGTCGCCCGGGTTGCGGATCGTGAAGAACGCCGCCGTGGCCGGGGCCGCGCCCGCCGTCGGCAGTAGCAGCCAGCCCGGGCCGGCCTCCACCGGCCGGGGCCGCCCGGCCCCGCCGACCGCCGTCCACCCGGTCAGCAGCACCAGCGTCAGCGCCGCCGCGCCCACCGGCGGGCCGACCACCCGCAGCCGTCCGATCGCGCTCATCGCCGTACCCCCTTCCGGGCCGCCGAGGCGCCGCGCCCGGGCTGCCAGGTGCGCAGCCGCAGGCTGTTGCCGACCACCAGCAGCGAGCTGAGCGACATCGCCACCGCCGCCAGCATCGGGTTGAGCAGGCCGACGGCCGCCAGCGGGATCAGCACCACGTTGTAGCCGAAGGCCCACAGCAGATTGGCCCGGATCGTGCCGAGGGTGCGCCGGGCCAACCGGACGGCGTCCACCACCGCCTCGATGTCGCCGCGCACCAGGGTGAGTCCGGCCGCGCCGATCGCGGCGTCGCTGCCCGAGGCCAGCGCCACCCCGAGGTCCGCCGAGGCCAGTGCCACCGCGTCGTTGACGCCGTCGCCGACCACCGCGACCGTCCGCCCGGCGCCCCGCAGCTCGGCCACCACCGCGGCCTTGCCCTCCGGCGAGGCCGCGGCGTGCACCCGTTCGATGCCCAGCTCGCGCGCCACCGCCCGGGCCGCGCCCGGGCCGTCGCCGGTCAGCAGGACGGTCTCCAGTCCCATCCCGCGCAGCCGGTGGAGCGCCCGCCAGCTGCCCGAGCGCAGCGTGTCGCCGACGGCGAGCACGGCCGCGGCCCGCCCGTCCAGTTCGACCACCACGGCCGTGCGGCCGGTGTCCGAGGCGGCGGTGACCGCGTCCGCGAGGTCGGCGGGCAGCGGCTGCGCCGTGCCGTCCGGGCGGACCACCCGTATCCTCCGGCCCTCGACCACCCCGGCCACCCCGACCCCGGTGGCGGCCGCGAAGCCGTCCACCGCGGGGAGCGGACCGCAGCGCTCCCGCGCGGCCGCCGCCACGGCCCGCCCGATCGGGTGCTCCGAGCGGTGTTCCACCGCGCCGGCCAGCCGCAGCACCGCACCCTCGTCGAGACCTTCGCCGAGCCCCGAGTCGAAGCCCTGGGCGACCGTCACCGCCGCCAGTTCCATCCGCCCGGTGGTCAGCGTCCCGGTCTTGTCCAGCACCACGGTGTCGACCCGGCGCAGGCTCTCCAGTACCTCCGGGCCGCGCACCAGCACGCCCAGTTCCGCGCCCCGCCCGGTCGCCGCCAGCAGCGCCGTCGGGGTGGCCAGGCCCAGGGCGCACGGGCAGGCGACCACCAGCACGGCGACCGCCGCCGTCACCGCCGCCTGCGGGGCCGCGCCCGCGCCGAGCCAGAAGCCCAGCACGCACACCGCGCCCGCCAGCACGCACGGCACGAACACCCCGGCCACCGCGTCGGCGAGGCGCTGCGCCCGGGCCTTGCCGGCCTGGGCGTCCGCCACCAGCGCGGTGATCCGGGCGAGTTGGGTGTCGGCGCCGACGGCCGTCGCCCGTACCACCAGCGCGCCGCCGACGTTGACGGTCGCGCCGGCCACCGCGTCCCCGGGGCCGACCTCCACCGGCACGCTCTCCCCGGTCAGCAGGCTCAGGTCGAGCGCCGAACCGCCTTCGACCACCACCCCGTCGGTGGCCACCCGTTCACCCGGCCGCACCACGAACTCCTGCCCGGGCAGCAGCAGTTCGATCGGTACCAGGTGCTCCTCGCCGGTCCCGCCGTCCCGGACGCACACCTGCTTCGCGCCCAGTTCGGCCAGCGCCCGCAGCGCGGAACCGCTGCGCCGCCGCACCCGGCCCTCCAGCAGCCGCCCGGCCAGCACGAACAGCGGCACCCCGACCGCCGCCTCCAGGTAGACGTGCGCCGCGCCGCCGCCGTCCGCGGTCAGCGAGAACGGCATCCGCATGCCGACCTCCCCGGCGCCGTCGAACACCAGCGCGTACGCGGACCAGCCGAAGGACGCCACCACCCCCAGGCTGACCAGGGTGTCCATGGTGGCCGCCGCGTGCCGCAGCCCCTGCCAGGCCCGGCGGTGGAACCCGACCGACCCCCAGGTCACCACCGGGACGGCCAGCGCGAAGCAGACCCACTGCCAGGCGGGGAACTGTAGTGACGGCACCATCGACAGCACCACCACCGGGACGGCCAGCAGCGTCGTCACCAGCAGCCGCCAGCGCTCCGCCGGCTCCTCGTCCGGCAGCCCGACGCCCGCCCCGGCGGGCGCCAACTCGGCGGTGTATCCCGCTCGTTCGACGGCCGCCACCAGCTCTGCGACCGGCACCCCGGCCGGGTGCAGCACCCGGGCCCGACCGGTCGCCAGGTTCACCCCGGCCGTCACTCCGTCGATCCGGGCCAGCCGCTTCTCCACCCGGCCCACGCAGGCCGCGCAGGTCATCCCGCCGACCGCCAGATCGGTGCTCACCAGGGCCCCGGCGTCGGCCCCCGCGACCGGGCTCATCGCATCCCGCCCATGTCGTGCCCGCCCATCCCGGGTGCCCCGGGCGACGCGCCGCCCCCGGGCGTCAGCCCCGGGGACACCGGGCCCGCCTGCCGTCCCACCGCGTACGCCACCACGAACACCACCACCAGCAGCAGGGCGAACCCCGCCAGCACACTCAAGGGCCGGACACCCGGCGACTTCGCACTCACCCCCCAGCAGTCGGACGACGGGCACGGTTGGTTCCCGTACGGTCCGAACCGGTGGGGACCGGTGGGAGCGCCCTGGCGTCGCGGGCCCGGCGAGACCCGTACGGCGGGCCTCGGGCCCGGATTAATTCGGATGACGCACCCGGTGTGACCAGGTAGCGTCCGGGACGGCGCCTCCCGATGCGCTGGGCCCCGGCTACTACCCGTCAACTAGATGCCGGTGCCCGTGGTCGGGTTCCGGGAGGCGCCCATACGCGTTCAGCCCCGGGGTCGCTTCAGCCCGCCGCGCGGGGGCGTGGTTCGAGGGCCGGGGTTCAGGCGAATCCGCCCTCGGCGAAATCTGATCGTCATAAGATCCCTTCGTGTGCCGAGGGTCGGCACCCGGCCCGGCCGCGCGCGCTCGTGCGGCCGGACGGATGGTCAACGCAGCGGGGAGTAGCGATGACACGTACGGGGAAGCGGATGCTGGCCGCCAGCGCGGCCGCGCTGGCGGCGGTACTGGCGGTCGCCGGGACGGCCTCGGCGCAGCCGGGCCCGGCTGCGGTCCAGAGCGGTATGGGGACGGGGGAGATCCTGCCGCACCCGGGGGAGACGGGCCTGATCTGGATCCCGGACTGGATCGGCGACGGTGGCGCGGTGACGGCCTCCGTCAACCCCTCTCAGCCCTTCACCGTGACGGTGGGCTGCCAGGGCGGCGGCTCGGTCCAGGTCCACGTCGCCGGCCTGGCGCCGGCCGACTTCACGGTCCAGTGCCCGGTCGGCGCGACCGGCATCGGCTCGGTGGAGATCCCCGCCCGGCCCGGCCGGGACCTCCTGTTCACGGTGACCGCCTCCGACCAGGCGATCCACTGGGGCATGTACGCCACCCAGGCGGACTGACCCCGCCGCGCGTCCCGGAACGGGTCCCGTTCGGTCCTGCCGCGCGCGCGACAGGACCGAACGGGACTGAACGGGACCGGCCCTAACGCCGCACGCTGCGCGGCCCGGTGACCGCCGCGCCCAGCGCGCCGACCCGGGCCCGCAGTTCGCGGTCGGCGGTGACGACCAGGCAGTCCCGGTCCGGCTGTTCGGCTCTGGCCGCCCGGACCAGCTCGACGATCCGGTCGTCACCGCTGCCGGCCGCCGCGACCACCCGTACCTCGGGCAGTCCGTCCACACCTCGGGCCGCGCCCTCCACGACCAGCACCACCTCCAGCGGCCCGGGCCGCTCCGGCAGGCCCTGCCCGGCGACGGCGACCAGCGCGTCCCGCAGCCGCTCGGCGGCGCCCCGTCGATCCCGCCACCACCCGTCGGGCACCGACCCGACCACGTTGGCCGCGTCCACCACCAGCAGCGGCAGCCCGCCCCGGGCCCCGTCCGCGTCCCTGTCCTCCATGGCCTCTCCCACGCCCTTCCTCGTCACGCCTTTCCCCGGGCCGGCCCGGCGAGTGACCGGGGGCCCCGCCAGCCGGGTGGCGCGTCAGGTGAGGGTGATCCGGATGCCGACGGTGCCGCGCTCGCCGCGGCGCAGGCGGCTGCCGAGCAGGGTGAGCACACCGAGCAGGCCGTACTTCTGGCGCAGCAGGGTGCGGTAGGCGGCGGTGCGTTCGGGGTTGAGGATCTCGGCGGTGGCGGGGTACTGCTCGCCGGTCGGCCGGCCCTTGACGTCGCAGGGGCCCACCAGGACGTCCGCGCGGTTGCGGATCCGCTTGACCTTCCAGGAGTCGGCGACGGTCCAGACGCCGAGCGCCTCGCCGTCGCGCACCACCCACACCGGGGTCGGCACGGTGGTGCCGTCCTTCTTGTAGGTGGTGACGAGCAGGTAGCTCCCGGAGGAGAGGCTGACGATCCGGGCGAGCCGGTCGGAGGAAACGGGGTCGGGCGTGGTCATGGCCGGAAGTCTAGGGCGTGCCTGACCAGGGCCCGGGCCCGGCGGGCCAGCCCGCGGTGGCCGTGCCCGCCGAGGGCGGTGGCGCCCGGGTCGGGGAGCGCGGCCGGGTCGGCGGCGAGTGCGGCGCGGCGGCGGGCGGCGGTGCGCCCGGCGGCCCACAGGGCGAGGACGGCGCCGAGTGCGATGGCCGTCCAGGCGGCCGGGGCGAGGCCGGGGTCGTTGCCCCGGACGGCCTGCGGGTGCGCCTGACCGGCGATGGCGGCGGGGGCGGCGGAGGAGGCAGCGCCGGCCCGGCCGGTGATGGTGGCCGGGCGGGCGGCGGCGGTGTCCTCCACCAGTTGCCCGACCGGCTGGACCTTGTCGGCCGCCGCGAAGCCCCAGTCGAGCAGCTCGGCCGCCTCGTCGTAGACCCGGGTCTGGGTGTCCGGGTGCATCACCGTCACCAGCAGCGTGCGGCCGCCGCGCTGGGCGGCGCCGGTGAAGGTGGCGCCCGCGTTGGTGGTGTAGCCGTTCTTGACGCCGATCAGGCCCTGGTACTTGCCGAGCAGCCGGTCGGTGTTGGCGATGTCGAAGCTGGTGCGCTGCCCGGTGAGCTTGTCGAGTCCGCCGGGGAAGTGCGCGGTGCGGGTGGAGCAGTAGGAGCGGAAGTCGGCGTTGCGCAGCCCGGCGCGGGCGAACAGGGTGAGGTCGTAGGCGGAGGAGACCTGGCCGTCCATGTCGTAGCCGTCGGGGGAGACCACCTTGGTGTCGCGCGCTTGCAGGGCCTGGGCACGGGACTGCATCTCGGCGACGGTCTGCTGGAGGCCGCCGTTCATGTGCGCGAGGACGTGGACGGCGTCGTTGCCGGAGCTGAGGAAGACGCCCCGCCAGAGGTCCTCGACGCGGTACGGCAGGTCCTCCTTGACGCCGACGAGGCTGCTGCCGGCGCCGACGTTGGCCAGTTCGGCCGTGGTGACCTTGTGCTCCGTCGTGCGGTCGAACTTGGGCAGCACGGTGTCCGCGAAGAGCATCTTCAGGGTGCTGGCCGGGGGGAGCTGGAGGTGGGCGTTGTGGGCCGCGAGGACCTCGCCGGTGCCGGCGTCGGCGACCAGCCAGGACCGCCCGGTCAACGTGGGCGGCAGCGCGGGCGCCCCGGCCAGCGGAGCGACCTGGACGGCGGACCGGCCGAGCCGTTCGCCGCCGATCGCACCGGCGGCGTCCTGCCCGGGGGCGGTCGGGGCGCCGGCGGCGAGCATCAGGGCGGACACCGCGGCGGCCGCCGCCACTCTGCTGACATGCTGTGGCATCTGCTGCACACGGCGAACGTACCCGGGGCGCCGCCGGGCCGCCGCGCCTGCTGCTCCGTCCGGATCCCGGGCGGGTACGGCGGTCCGCACCCCGGGCGGTACGGCACCGGGACGGCCGGGCGGCGGGCGGGCGGCGACCGGCGGCTCCGGGACGGCCGGCGGAAGCCGCCGGGACGACTTTGGTCATCCCCGGGTCGCGCCGAAAGTCGGATTCCCGGGCGCCGGGAGCTGCCTAGGCTCGGGGCATGAAGACGCTGCTCGGCTATCTCGGTTTCGTGCTGATCCTCGGCGGCGGGTCCGGCCTGGCGGCGGACTGGCTGGGGGGCTTCCGGTTGTTCGGCTTCGTCCGTTTCCTGGTCCCGGACGGCCATGAGACCGCCGGGTACGCCACCCTGCTGGTGCTCGGCATCCTGCTGGCGATCCCGGCGGCCCGCCGAGGCTGATCAGCGGCTCAACCCGAGCCCCGACCGGCACCCCGACCGGCACTCTGATCAGCCCCCGCCCCCGAGGCCGCCACGCCGTCGAGCAGGACGGCGAGCCCGGTGCGGAAGGCCGCCCGGTCGCGGTCCTGCGGCGTGCCGTCGGAGGCGCCCTGGAGGGCGGTCAGCAGGGGGAAGCGCTCGGTGAAGTCCGGTGCCAGTTCGGCGAGTCGGGCGGACCGGGCGGTCCACCAGTCCTCGTCGGCGATGCCGGTCGCGGCGGCGGCGCCGCGTGATTCGGCGGCCACGGCGGCCGTGCCGCGGACGAACTGCCAGAGCGCCGCGACGACGCCGTGCAGCCGCGGGGGTGCGAGGGCGGCCGATTGCAGGGCACGTAACAGGCTTTCCATGGCGGCGAGTTCGGCCGGTCCGAGCACCGGGCGGGCCTGCGATACCTGGAGGATCCAGGGGTGGCGCAGGTAGCAGGCGTACAGTTCCTCGGCCCAGGCGGTGACGGCGGGGCGCCAGCCCTCCAAGTCCGCGACGGAAGGCCGCAGTTCGCCGAGTGCCCGGTCGTGCATCAGGTCGAGGAGTTCGGCCTTGCCCGGGACGTAGGTGTAGAGGGCCATGGCGGTGCGGCCGAGCCGTTCGCCGACGGCGCGCATCGAGAGCGCGGCCATGCCGTCCGCGTCGGCGACCGCGATGCCGGCGGAGACGATCGCGTCGACGCTGAGGCCCGGTTTGGGGCCGCTGCGCCCGGTGCGCGGTTGCGGTGGTGCGCCCCAGAGCAGGGACAGGGACCGGTGGGCGTCGCCCTGTCCGGCGTAGACGACCATGCAGCAACTCCTTATGGCGTAAAGTATCCTCGCCCGCGACAACTCTTTATGTCGTAAGGTTATCAACCGAAGGGGTTTTGCGATGACACTGCCCGTCACCTTCGCCGAGGTCGTCGAGGTCCGCCGGATCACGCCGCGCACCGCCCGGGTCACCTTCGAGGCCGAGGCCCTGGCGGACTCCGTGGGCACGGCGCCCGACCAGCAGGTGAAGCTGTGCTTCCCCCGTCCCGGCCAGGCGGTGCCCGAGCTGCCCGCGCAGAGCGACGACCCGATGAGCTGGTACCAGGCGTACCTGGCGATCCCCGAGGCGGGGCGCCCGCTGCTGCGCAGCTTCACCCTCCGGCGCCGGCGGCCCGGCACCCGCCTGGTCGAGATCGACTTCGTGCTGCACGGCGACACCGGTCCGGCCGCCGCCTGGGCGGAGCGCGCGGAGCCGGGGCAGCGGCTCGGGATGGTCGGCCCCTCGGCGCTGTACGCCCCGCCGGTCCCGCTCGCCGAGGCCGCCGCCGCTGCCGACTGGGTGCTGCTGGCGGGGGACGAGACGGCGCTGCCGGCGATCGCGACGCTGGTCGAGGCGCTGCCCGCCGGGGTGCGGGCCCTCGCGTTCGTCGAGGTCGCGGACGAGGCCGAGCGGCAGCCGCTGGAGAGCCGTGCCGAGCTGGCCGTGCACTGGTCGGTCCGGGGCGGGGCGGCCCCCGGGGTCGTGCTGGCCGGGGCCGTGCGGGCCGCCGCGCTGCCGGCCGGCGCGCCGTTCGCCTGGCTCGCGGGGGAGGCGGGCGCGGTGCGGGCACTGCGCCGCCACCTGGTGGCGGAGCGCGGCGTGCCGAAGCGGTCGATCGACTTCACCGGGTACTGGCGCCACCGGCTGACCCAGGACGACGCGCCCACCGCCGAGGATCTGGCGGACGCCCAGGAGCGATTGGCCGCCGGCTGATCGGGTGCTGATCGCTCGGCGGTCGGGGGGTTCCGGCCACCGGGCGTCGGTGTGACCGCGCGCCCGTTCTGTCATGTCCGGTTTCAGAGTGGGTCCGGGGGGAAGGGTGTGTGGCGGTGCTGACGGTGTGTCCCAGGTGGCGGTGGTCCGCCACTGTCCAGAGTTCGCCACCGATTTTTTCCGACCGGGATCGGACAGTTCCGACCGGGTCTGGTCAGCGAAAAGGGGCGGACATGGCCCGATTTCTGCCGTGAATTTTACTTTCTGATGGTCTTTTTTACTTTCTAATGGGGATTTCCCCCCTTGTCGTGGTCGTGTCGGATGCGCTGGAATGCGACCGCTGTCGGGACGCGCGGTCCGGAGCAACCACGCGTCCGACCTGGATTCGCGTACGCTGGGCCGCGCAACCTGACGTCTCATCAGACGAAAGGATGTCCATTGATCGGCTGGCGGAAATCCCAGCTAGCAGCTGCCGTCACGGTCACCGCCGCGTCCATGGTCCTGACCTTCGGGTCCAGCGCCAACGCAGCTCCGCTCCCGGACCCGCAGAACGCCCCCGTGGCGTCCGCGGACGGGACCCCGGTGCCGGTGATCGTGATTCTCAAGGACCAGATAGCGGACGCCCCGGCCGACAACGGCCACCTCGGCGCCCGTAAGCAGAAGGCCGCGAACGCCCAGGCGCCGCTGCTGGACAAGGTCAAGGCCAACGGCGGCACCAACATCAAGAGCTTCGTGGTCGGGAACGCGTTCTCGGCCACGGTGAGCCCCGCGCTGCGTGCCGCGCTGCTGGCCGACCCGGCCGTCGCCTCGGTCGTCGCGGACGAGCAGGTCACCGTCACGCCGCCGGCCGCCGGCAAGGCCGCGGCCGCGAAGGACGCCGCGGACACCAAGTCCGGTGCCAAGTCGGCCAAGGCCGCCGCCCCGCAGGCCGTTTCGGGCAGCAACGGCCAGGGCGCCGAGCAGAACGCGACCAACACGATCTGCCCGTCCGACCCGTCCCAGCCGCTGCTGGAGCCGGAGGGCCTCTACTCGACGCACGCCGTCGGCGCCGACGGCAAGCCCGGCGCGGCCGACCTGGCCACCGGCAAGGGCGTCAAGGTCGCCTACATCGCGGACGGCCTCGACCCGAACAACCCGGACTTCATCCGGGCCGACGGCTCGCACGCGGTCGTCGACTACCAGGACTTCGCGGGCGACGGCGTGGACGCGCCGACCGGTGGCGCGGAGGCCTTCGGCGACGCCTCGGCGGTCATCGCCCAGGGCCGCCAGGTCTACGACGTCTCGAAGTTCGTGAACGCCTCCCGCGGTCTGCCGGCCGGCTGCAACATCCGCATCCGCGGCCTCGCCCCGGACGCCTCGCTGGTCGCCCTGCGGGCCGGCGGCGAGATCATGTCGAACTCGTCGATCCTGCAGTCCATCGACTACGCGGTCTCGGTCGCCAAGGTCGACGTGCTGAACGAGTCCTTCGGCGGCAACGTCACCCCGGACAGCGGCGCGCACGACACCATCTCGCTCTTCAACGACCAGGCCGTCAAGGCCGGTGTCACCGTCTCCGTCTCCACCGGCGACGCGGGCATCAGCGGCACCATCGGCACCCCGGCCACCGACCCGAACGTGATCGCGGTCGGCGCCTCGACGGACAACCAGAACTACCAGCAGACCGGCTACGCGGCCGCCCAGTTCTCCAACAAGACCTGGAGCAACAACCGCATCTCCGCGCTCTCCTCGGGCGGCTTCACCCAGGCCGGCCGCACGGTCGACCTGGTCGCGCCGGGCGAGTCGGACTGGGCGCTCTGCTCGCCCGACACCAGCAAGTACACCGACTGCACCGGCTACAGCGGCCAGGGTTCGCCGATCCAGTCGTTCGGCGGCACCAGCCAGGCCGCGCCGTTCGTCACCGGCGCCGCGGCCCTGGTCATCCAGGCCTACCGCGACACCCACAACGGCCAGTCGCCCGCCCCGGCGCTGGTGAAGAAGTTCATCACCGGCACCGCCCAGGACCTCGGCGTCCCGGCCGAGGAGCAGGGCGCCGGCCTGCTGAACGTCCGCGCCGCCGTCGAGGCCGCCCGCGGCTACCACGCCGGCTCCGGCGCGTCGGACAGCAAGACCGTCGTCGTCACCACCGGTCAGGTCGACATCGCCGGCAACCCCGGCTCGACCCACACCGCCGACGTGACCGTCACCAACACCAGCTCCGCCCCGCAGACGGTCAGCGGCGCGACCCGCACCTTCGTGCCGCAGTCGAGCAACCAGCAGACCGTCCAGCTGGACACGGCCTCCACCGACACCTTCAAGTACGCCACCAACGGCGCCACCTGGGTGCAGAAGCAGGTCAAGTTCACCGTCCCGGCCGGCGCCGACCGCCTCGCGGCGTCGATCGCCTGGCAGGGTGCGGCCAGCCCGGTCACCAACGGCTCCGTGGTCCGCATGACGCTGCTCGACCCGTCGGGCCGCTTCGAGACCAACACCCGTCCGCAGGGCGGAGCCACCCCGGCCGACTTCGGCCTGGTGGACGTCCCGCACCCGGTGGCCGGCGAGTGGACCGCCGTCCTGTACACCCCGGCGGGCAAGGCCGGCTACAACGGTCCGGTCCAGCTGGGCACCGCCACCCAGCGCGCGGTGCCGGCCGGCGCCGTCAGCCCGAGCGTCGCGGACCTGAAGCCGGGTGAGACCAAGACCCTCAAGGTTCAGCTCACCACCCCGGGCACCAGCGGCGACTCCAGCCAGGCGATCACCGTCGCCAGCTCCAACGGCACCGCCACCAGCGTTCCGGTCGTGCTGCGCAGCCTCGTCCCGGTCAACCAGGGCAAGGGCACCTTCACCGGCACCATCACCGGTGGCAACGGCCGCAACGCCTCGCCGACGCAGAGCTTCGCGTACGCCTTCGACGTCCCGAAGGGCCAGAAGGACCTGCGGGTCGGCGTCACCGTCGCCAAGGACCCGAAGCTGCTCATGCAGGGCGCGCTGATCAGCCCGAACGGCACCCCGATCGACATCGAAGGCAACGGCCTGCTCGACGCGCAGGGCAACCTGACCGGCACCACCGCCGGCGTCTCGGCCACCACCGTCAACCCGGCCGCCGGCCGCTGGCGGTTCGTCCTGAACGTGCTCGGCCCGGTCAGCGGCCAGGAGCTCGCCCAGGACTTCGCCGGCACCGTCGCGTTCAATCAGAACGTCGCCACCGCCGCCGGCCTGCCGAACGACCCGCACGCCAAGCTGGCGGCCGGCAAGCCGGTCACCGTCCAGGTGAACTACACCAACAACACCGTCGCCACCCAGAAGATCTCGGCCGACGGCCGCCTGGACCGCCGCACCGACATCCCGCTGGTGCCGCAGGGCGCCTCCGCGACGGTCACCCTGCCGCTGAGCCTCACCTCCGCGGTGCCGTCCTTCCTCGTCCCGCCGGGCACCGACCAGCTGAAGGCGGTGGCGGCCTCCTCGACGCCGGCCCACCTGGAGCTGTCCGGCACCACCGGCTCGCCGGACCTCTTCGGCGACCTGAAGAAGGCCCAGGACGGTTCGACCATCTCGGTCGTGACCGACAACGGCAGCGCGTCGCAGCCGGTCCTCCCCGGCGTGTGGGGCACCTTCCTGCAGCAGGTCGGCCCGTTCGGCACCGCCGGTGCCCCGGCCGGCACCGCCACCATCACCGCGACCGCGCACACCCAGGCGTTCGACCCGGCGCTGACCTCCAGCACCGGTGACCCGTACGCCCTGGCGGTCAACGCCTCGGCCCCGGCCGCCAACCCGGTGACCGTCCAGCCGGGCGCCAGCGGCTCGCTCCAGGTCACCGTGACCCCGACCGGTGCGAAGGGCAGCACCGTCCACGGTGTGCTGTACCTGGTGTCCGCCCCCAGCTCGGTGGCGACCGCCAACAACACCCTGGGCACCACCGGTTCGGTGCTCGCGGCGATCCCCTACAGCTACACGGTGAACTGACCTTCCATCACCACGCCGAGGCCGTCCCGGAGTTCCGGGGCGGCCTCGGCCGTTCTCCCCGGGGCGGCGGGAATGCCCCGCGCCCCGGCGGTGTTGCGCCGGGAAGGACCGGGGCGAAACGGATGCCCCGGCCCTTCCACCGGACCGGGAGCGGGACTTGAACGACGCGATCAAGCACAGCCACGTCGAGGTGAACGGTGTCCGTCTGCACGTCGCGGAACAGGGCGAGGGCCCGCTGGTCCTGCTGCTGCACGGCTTCCCGGAGAGCTGGTACTCCTGGCGCCACCAGTTCGCCCCGCTCGCCGCGGCCGGCTACCGGGTCGTCGCCCCCGACCAGCGCGGCTATGCCCGCAGCGAGCAGCCCGAGCGGGTGGACGCGTACTCCCTGCTGCACCTGGTCGGCGACGTCACGGCGCTGATCCGCGTGCTCGGCGAGGAGCGGGCCGTCGTGGTCGGGCACGACTGGGGCGCGCCGGTCGCCTGGGCCACCGCCGCGCTGCGGCCGGACCTGGTGCGCGGGGTCGCCGGGCTGAGCGTGCCGCCGCTGCCCAGCGGGCCGCGGCCGCTGCGGGAGTCCCGGGAGAACTTCGGCGAGGGCTTCTACCAGAACTACTTCCAGGAGCCGGGCCGCGCCGACGCCGAACTGGCGGCCGACGTGAAGTCCAGCTTCCGCCGCATCCTGGGCGGTGGCCCGCGCGGTGGGGGGAAGCCGCAGCCATGGGTCGTCCCCGAGGGCAAGGTCCTGCTGGACACCATCCCGGAGCCGGCGCAGCTGCCGGCCTGGCTCACCGAGGCGGACATCGACGCCCTCGCGGCCGACTACGCCCTGCACGGCGAGCACGCCTTCACGGGCGGGCTCAACTGGTACCGGAACATCGACCGCAACGCCGAACTGATGGCCGCCTTCGACGGCGTGACGATCGACGTGCCGGCGCTGTACGTGGCCGGCGAACAGGACATGGTGAACGCGCTCGTCCCACCGGAGGTGCTGGCCCACCTGCTGAGCCGGGTGCCCAAGCTGCACCGCCACGTCCGGCTGCCGGACACCGGGCACTGGACGCAGCAGGAGCGCCCGGCGGAGGTCAACGAGGCGCTGCTCGACTTCCTCAAGCACCTGGACGCCTGACGCCCGCCCGGCTCCGGCCCGGATGCCGGGTCGGAGCCGGGTTGCGGAGGTCCGGCGGCGCGATCAGTGGTGGTGGTGGCTGCCCATGGGGTGGTCGCAGGCGCGGCACCTCCGGATGAAGAGGAGGCTCAGGCCGACGGTGACCACCGCGCCGAGTGCCACCCCGGTGCCCCGCACCGTCTTGCGGGCCGCGTTGCCGCCGATCGAGCCGGTGCACCGCGAGCAGTTCTGGCATCCGGTCCGGACCGGGATCTTCTTCCCCACGACGCTTCCTCCCAGGCGAGGTCCCGGCCAGCGGCCGGGCTCGTGAACGTCCCGCAGAAGCTTATAACTTGAGCTGCCCGTCGATAACGTGAGCTGCCCGTCCTCGCCCGGCGAACGATCATCCGCCCGAAGGACCGGCCCCGTACGGGTCGAGGAGTTCGGCCACGAGCCGGCGCGCGTACGCGGGGTCGAGGCCGGCCGGGCGGAAGAGGATGCGGTACATCAGGGGGGCGACGACGCCGTCCATGACCGCCTCGACGCCGGGCGTGTCCTCCCCGCGGCCGCCCGCCCGGCTCAGCACGGCGCCGACCTGTTCGGCCGCGTAGTCCGAGCACTGGCCGGCGTTGCCGCCGTCCGGGTCGCCGAGCAGGGCGTCGCGGATGTAGGCGCGGCCCGAGGGGGAGGCCATCTCGTCGAGGAACTGTTCGGCCCAGGCCGTCAGGTCGGACCGCAGGTCGCCCAGGTCCTCCGGCGCCGTGTCGGGCCGCAGGCGCTCCACCGCGACGTCGGACAGCAGCTCCTGGAGGTCGCCCCAGCGGCGGTAGACCGTCGACGGGGTGACGCCCGCGCGCTGCGCGACCAGCGGCACCGTCAGCGCGTCGCGGCCCACCTCGGCGAGGAGTTCACGCACAGCGGTGTGCACCGATGCCTGGACCCGGGCGCTGCGCCCGCCGGGGCGCACCATCTGTTTGCGACTCATGACAAACACCTTAAAGCACAATCCTTGCGTTTACGGGGTGCCGGGGTGCCGGGGTGCCGGGGTGCCGGGGGCCCGCCTCGGAGCCGGACGGCGGGCCGGCGCCGTCCGGCCCGGCCCGCCTGCTGTTCTCAGACCGCCGGCGCGAGCGCCCGGGCGGGCTGCGTCCGCTCGAAGGCGTGGCCGACCCGCAGCAGCGTGCGCTCTCCGAGCGGCCGGCCGAGCAACTGCATGCCGATCGGCAGGCCCGCCGCGTCCCGGCCGACCGGGACGGACAGGGCGGGCACCCCGGTGATGTTGGCGGGGGCGGACAGGCGCACGTAGGCGTCGGGGACGCTCTCGACCGTGCCGTCGGGCCAGGTGACGGCCTCCTGGTCGGTCCGTACCGCGGTGACCGGGACGGTCGGGGCGGCGATCACGTCGACCTCCTCCAGCATCCGGGCCCACTCCTGCCGCATGAGCGTCCGGGAGCGCTGGGCGCGCAGGTAGTCTCCGGCGGTCATCAGCTCGCCGGCCTCCAGGAGGGCGCGGACATCCGCCTGGTACAGCTCGGGCACCGCCCGCAGGGAGCGCTCGTGGTAGGCGGTGGCCTCCGGTGCCACCAGCCCCCACAGAGTCGCCTGGAGGTAGCGGGTCATCGGGATGTCGACGTCGACGAGCCGTGCGCCGAGTGCCTCCAGGTGCTCGATGGCGCGCCGGACGGCGGCCTCCACCTCCACGTCGACGCGGTCGAAGTAGTAGCTGCGCGGCACGCCGACGCGCAGCCCCGTCAGGTCCGTGTCCGCGCCCGGCTGATGGCCGACGGCGGGGGTGGCCAGCGAGGCGGGGTCGCGCGGGTCGTGCCCGGCGAGGGCGTCCAGGACGAGGGCCGTGTCCTCGACGGTCCGGGCGATCGGGCCGACGTGGTCCAGCGACCAGGACAGGGACGCGACGCCGTGGCGGGGGACGAGGCCGTAGGTCGGCTTGAGGCCGACGACCCCGTTGAGCGCGGCGGGCACCCGGATCGAGCCGCCGGTGTCGGTGCCCAGCGCGAAGGTCGCGGCGCCCGCGGCGACGGCGACGGCGGATCCGCCGCTGGAGCCGCCGGCGACCCGGCCGCGGTCCCAGGCGTTGCCGGTCTGCGGGGTGGTCAGGCCGTAGGCGAACTCGTGGGTGTGCGTCTTGCCGACCAGGATCGCGCCGGCCGCGGCCAGGCGGGCGGCGACCGTGCTGTCGGCCTGCGCGCGGTGGTCGGCGCGGACCCGGGAGCTGGCCGTGGTGGCCAGCCCGGCGACGTCGATCAGGTCCTTGAGCCCCATCGGCACGCCGTGCAGCGGCCCTCGGTGCAGGCCGCGCGCCGCTTCCTGCTCGGCCTCGCGGGCCGCCCGGCGCGCCCGCTCCGCGGTGACCGCGACGTAGGCGCCGAGGTGCGGTTCGACCAGCTCGATGCGGTCGAGGACCGAGTCCACCAGTTCGACGGGGGACAGTCGCCGGGCCCGGATCTCCTCCGCGGCGGCGGCAAGGGAGAGCTCATACGGCTGCATCGTGCGTCTCCTCGTCCGTGTAGTGGGCGCTTTCCGCGCGGTAGGCGCTCGCGGGCGGGGTGTCCCCGAAGTCCAGCTCCCGCAGGACCGCGACGACGGAGAGCAACTGGTTGGCGGTGGCCGCGACCGGGTCGTGGCGGTCGGCGGGCAGGGGGAGCCCGGCCCGGGCGGCCCAGCGGGCGGCCTCGGGCGGCGTGAGGTCGGTGGCGGGCCGTTCGGCGGCGGACGGACCGGTGGGCGGTTCGGCGGGAGGTTCGGCGGAGGGGTGTTCGGTGGTGGGCGGTTCGGCGGAGGACATGGGCGTTCTCTCCTGATCGGGGCTGGAGCGAGATGGCACCCGCACCAAAAGCTAACTGTTTGCGTTAGTCGGACTGTAGGTCCTACGATGGCTTAACGCAAACCGATTGCGTTTACGGGAGGAGCCCCATGTCCGGCGCCACGTCCGAAGCCCCCGCCCCCATCCCCGCCTGGACGGTGGGAGGCGTCACCGTCCACCGCATCGACGAGACCCTCCTGCCGCCCGCGACCGGGCCGTGGCTGCTGCCCGAGGCCACCCCCGAGGTGGTGACCGGCCACGACTGGCTGCACCCCCACTTCGCCGACCACGAGGGTGTCCTGCACCTGGACAGCCACAGCTTCGCGTTCGCCGTGGGCGGGCTGCGCGTCCTCGTCGACACCGGCATAGGCAACGGCAAGGAGCGGGCCAACCCGGCCTGGCACCACCTGCGGACCGACTACCTGGAGCGCCTCACCGCCGCCGGCTTCGCTCCGGACTCCGTCGACCTGGTGATCCTCACCCACCTGCACGCCGACCACGTCGGCTGGAACACCCGGGAGGTGAACGGCGAGTGGGTCCCCACCTTCCCCCACGCCCGCTACGTCACCTCCCGCGCCGAGCGGGAGTTCTGGGCCGGGTACGACCTGGAGGAGGCGCGGAGGCAGATGTTCCTCGACTCCGTGATCCCGGTCGAGCGGGCCGGGATGCTGGACCTCGTCGACGTCCCGGCCGAGGGCGTCGAGATCGCCCCGGGCCTGCGCCTGATCCCCACCCCCGGCCACACCCCCGGCCACGTCGCAGTCGAACTGACCAGCCGGGGCGAGACGGCGCTGATCACCGGTGACTGCGTCCACCACCCGGTCCAGCTCGCCCACCCCGCCATCGGCGCCTGCGTCGACATCGACCCGCGGCAGTCCGAGGCCTCGCGCCGCAAGCTCCTCGGCTCCCTCGCCGACACGGACACCCTCCTGCTCGGCACCCACTTCGCGCCGCCCACCGCCGGTCGCGTGCTCACGCACGGGGACGCCTACCGGCTGCTGCCCGTACCCTCGGCCTGACGCCGCGTTCGACCTCCCCGGGACGCTCGCACCCCTTCACCAGTCCTGCGCCCGAGGTCCGTCGACCGCACACCCGGATCGAGCGGGACGGGTGCGCCGGGTCGGGGCGGTGAGCCGGAGTCGGCTCCCCGGGGCTCGATTCCCGCGCGATCTGTCGTTTATCCGGCGATACCGCCGCTGAGCTGCGAAATCTCGCTGGCAGCGGACGTCGGTGATCCCCTAGAGTCGGCGCGCCCGCCCCGGTCGGGGCGTTGGCGGCACCGGCGTGCGAGTCCGAGCACGCGGCGATTCCAGGAGTTGACGATCTGATGGTGTGTGTGGCGTGTGGGGCGCGTCCCGCGGGGACCGAGAGCCGACGCTGCTTCGGCTGCGCGGAGGCGGCGCCGGGCTGGGCGGCGGCGCTCCGACCGGCGAACAGCCTTGCCATCGCGGTCTACGTCCTGCTGGGGGTGAACGCGATGCTGGCGGCGGGGGCGGTCGTGGCCGGCCTCTGGTCCGATGCCCTGTTGGGCCAGTTGGCGGACGGGTCGGCTGACCTCGACGACTTCGATGCCGTGGACTCCCTGGTGAAAGGGCTGAACGGGGTCTTCCTTCCGTTGGCGCTGGTCACCGCCGTGGTGTTCATCATCTGGTTCTACCGCATCCGCCAGAACGCCGACCTGCTGCTGCCGCACGGGCACCGGCGCGGACGCGGCTGGACCATCGGGGCCTGGGTCACCCCGTTCGTCCTGCTCTGGTTCCCCTGGCAGCTGATGGTGGACTGCTGGCGGGCGAGCGCTCCGCTGGACGCGGAGGGACGGCGCCGCGCGGTGTCGGAGAAGGTCCTGGTCCTGTGGTGGTCCACCTGGATCGGCGCGCTGGTCGTCAACCGGATCGCCAGCTCGATGATGAAGCACGTGAACCTGACGGTGCTCGACAGCCTGGAGGACCTGCGCGAGACCATCCGGGTGGAGACCGCCGGCTCGGCGCTGCGCCTGGTCGCGGCCGTCGCGGCGATCGTGGTGGTCCAGCGGCTGACGGCCATGCAGTGGGCGCGCCGGGCCGACATCAACCCGCTGGCAGCCAGGGCCGCCCAGGTGGCGGCCGAGGAAGCTCGGGCCCAGGCCCAGGCCCAGGCCAAGGCCCAGGCTTAGGCCGCCACGGCGGCGGACTCGGAAGCTCCCTACACCGGCAGCAGGCGGGCGATCAGTTCGCCGAGGCGGCGGGCGTTGCGGCAGGAGTGCATCTCCACGACGCCCGCGTAGGCGGCTGCGGCGGAGTCGCCGGTCCGCCAGAGGGCGGGCTGCTCGGGGTTGAGCCAGTGGACCCGCCGGGCCCGGCCGGCGATCCGGCGCAGCGCGTCCAGGTTCGGGTCGCGGTGGTTGTTGCGGGCGTCGCCGAGGATCAGCACGCTGGTGCGCGGGCCGACCGCGTCCAGGTGCCGTTCGGCGAACTCGCCCAGGGCGGAGCCGTAGTCGCTGTTGCCGTGGTGGCCCATCACCTTGGCCTCGGTGAGGATCCGGGCGGCGAGCCGGGCCGGGTCGGCGTCGCCGCGCGCCAGCAGGGCGGTGACCTCGGCGGTGCGGTTCACGAAGGCGAACACCCGCACCTTGCTGAACTGTTCGCTCATCGCCCGCACCAGCAGCATGGTGAAGTCGGCGAATCCGGCCACCGAGCCGGAGACGTCGCACAGCAGCACGAGTTCCGGCCGGGCCGGGCGGCGCAGCCGGTAGGCAGGGCGCAGCGGCACCCCGCCGGTGGACAGCGAGCGACGCAGGGTGCGGCGCAGGTCGATCCGTCCGCGTGCGGCGCGGCGGCGCCGGGCGGCCAGCCTGGTGGCCAGCTTGCGGGCCAACGGGTGGACGGTGCGGCGCAGTTCGGCGAGCTGGTCCCGGCCGGCGGCGAGGAAGTCGATCCGGTCCGCGGTGGGTGCGACGGCGCGTTCGGCGATCCGCTCGGCGCCGCGCAGTTCGGCGACCCGGCGGCGGGCCTCGGTGGCGACCAGGGCGCGGAAGTCCTGGATGCGGCGGCGGATCTCGTCGGCGAGGACGCGGTCGGACAGGTCCGGGGCGGTGGCCTGCTCGCGCAGGGCGGCGAGGATCCGGGCGAGCAGGGTCTCGGGGGCGAGCCGGCCGAGCGCCTGGTGGGCCGACCAGCCGTCCGAGGCCGGCGTGGCACCGGCGCCGTACCGTCCGAAGGCCTCCACCACCTCGCCGGCCAGCCGGGCCTGGGCGGCCCGGTCGTCGGCGGCCAGGGCGGCGGCGAGGCGCTCGCGCAGGTCGTCGCGCAGCGGGTCGGGGCGGCCGGGGCGCGGTGGCCGGGGGTCGTCCGGGAGTGCGGGCGGGTCGGCGCGGACGGCCTCGGGGGTGCCGGCGCCGAGCGGGAAGAACAGGTCGAACGTGGCGTCGAAGACGGCCCGTTGGGTGTCCGAGCGCAGCAGCGCGGCGGCCAGGCCGGCCCGCATCTGCTCGCGGTCGGCGAATCCGAGGACGTCGAGGACGGCGGCCGCGTCGACCGTCTCGGCGGGGCCGATCCGCAGGCCGTGCCCGCGCAGCGCGCGGACCAGGCCGGTGAGCCGGGCGGCGGTGTCGGCCGGGGGCGGGACGGTGGTCATGCGAGGGTGAGCTTCTGCGCGGCCTTCCGGATGTCGTCCTGGTGCTTGAGGATCACCCCGAGGGTGTCCTGGACGACCGCCTCGTCGAGGGTGTCCGCGCCGAGGGCCAGCAGGGTGCGGGCCCAGTCGATGGTCTCGGCGACGGACGGCGCCTTGCGCAGGTCCATCGCGCGCAGCGCGCCGACCACCCGGACCAGCGAGGCGGCCAGCGTGTCGTCCAGGCCGGGCACCTTGCGCCGGACGATCTGCCGCTCCAACTCGGCGTCCGGGTAGTCGAGGTGGAGGAAGAGACAGCGTCGACGCAGTGCCTCGGACAGTTCACGGGTGGCGTTGGAGGTGAGCAGCACGAAGGGGCGGCGGCTCGCGGCGATGGTGCCGAGTTCGGGCACGGTGACCTGGAAGTCGCTGAGCACCTCCAGCAGCAGCGCCTCCACCTCGACGTCGGCCTTGTCCATCTCGTCGATCAGCAGCACGGTGGGCTCGTCGCCGCGGATGGCGGTGAGCAGCGGGCGGGTGAGCAGGAACTCCTCGCCGAAGATGTCGGTGCGGGCCTGGTCCCAGCCCTCGTCGCGGCCGGCGGTGATCCGCAGCAGTTGCTTGGCGTGGTTCCACTCGTAGAGCGCGCGGGCCTCGTCGATGCCCTCGTAGCACTGGAGCCGGACCAGCCGGGCCCGGCCGATCGCGGCCACCGCCTTGGCGAGTTCGGTCTTGCCGACCCCGGCCGGGCCCTCGACCAGCAGCGGCTTGCCGAGCCGGTCGGCGAGGAAGACGGTGGTGGCCACGGCGGTGGAGGCCAGGTAGCCGGTGGCGGCCAGCTGGTCGGCGGTGTCCGCCACCGATGCGAAGAACCCCGTGCCGTCGCCGCTGCCGCTCATCTGCCCGCCCCGTTCCTGTCGGCCGTGTCCGTGCGGCAGCACCCTACCGGCCGGTCACTTCGCCGTCCCGGGGGTTCGGCGGGTGGCGAGGGCTGAGCCGGGCCGGCGGCGGGGCGTGCTTCTGGATCACCTGGCAGGCGTGCGGGCGCGCCGGAGCGGCGTACGGCGACCGCGGTCGCCGTACGCCGCTCGTCTGTTCCCGCGGGTCGGCCGTCAGTTGACGACGTCTGACCGGACGTCAGTCGGCGAAGGCCCCTCGGGTCGTCAGTTGACGAAGATGAGCGGGCTGCCCGCCACCGAGGTGTCGGTGACCGGGCCGTAGGTGGCGCTGAAGTAGCCGGTCGAGAAGCACAGGCCCGAGCCGGAGACCAGGTTGAACGGCTGGGAGGTGAAGCCGATGGTGTTGCCGGTGTTCGAGGTGGTGCCGGAGATGCCGGTGGTGGTCTGGTAGACGCAGTTGACGCTGCCGAGGATGGTGCTGAGCACGACCGTGGTCTTCATCGCGCCGGCCGCGCCGGGGGTGAGGGCGACCGGGTTGCCGGGGCCGTCGCCGACGGTGTTGGTGAACGGCAGGTTGTTGACGGTGATGCTCTTGACGCCGGTGACGCCGAGGACGTTGGAGGAGCAGGAGCCGAAGGTCTGGGTGTTGAGCTGCTCGACCGCGCTGCCGGGGGCGGCCGGGTTGGCCGTCACGGTGGCGGAGAAGGCCGAGTTGGCACAGCTGATGCCGCTCGTTCCGCTGGCGCTGCTGTAGAAGGTGGCGGTGGTGCCCGAGACCAGACTGGCGGTGAGGACGTCGCCGACGGCGACGTCCGGGCCGCTGCTGCTGCCGGTGGTCAGCACCGCGGAGCCGTCGGCCTGGGCGGGTGCGACGGCGGCGCAGGTGAAGGCGAGGGCGGCGAGGGCCGCGGTACCGAGCGTGCGGCGAAAGCGCATGAGGGTGACCTCTCTCCGTGCGGAGACGGGTGGGGGTGGCCCGCGGTGCGGGTGTGGTGGCGTGCACGGCGGGGGAGGTGCGTGGGCATGGCGTGCCGGGGGCTTCGCGGGGCCGTGGTGCGGCGGGCCCGGCGCCACGGGCCCGCTCGTACGGCACAGCGGTGTGAAGGTGCGGACGTGCGCTGCGAGTGCAGGAGTGCACGTCGGCGGCTGCCACCGCCGCGGGCCTGCGTCCGCTCGTGGTCCCGTGGCCCGGGCTGCTCGCCCGGGGCCGCCGGAGCCCCTGGAGGTCGTCCGGTGGTGACAGGGTCGCCCACCGGTTGGAAACCTGTCAGTGTTGTAAACCCGATGTTGCGTCAATGTCAATACAGGTAACAGGAGTTGGTGATGGAACGGAAACACCTCCGAAGTGCCGACGTGATCCTGCTGCCGGGCGCGCGGGCCGGTCGTGACCCAGCCCGGTCCATCAAGCGCGGCCCGAGCCGGCTGCCCCCGGGCGTGGTGGCCGCGACCCAGCGCGAGCGGCTGCTCGACGGACTGGTCCAGACGGTGGCCGCGCGCGGCTACCAGCACGCCACGGTCAGCGACATCTGCCGCGCGGCCGGGGTGACCAGGCCGGTCTTCTACGAGCTGTTCAGCGGCAAGGAGGACGCCTTCCTGGCCGCGCACCGGCACGGCACCGGGGTGGTGCTCCGGCGGATGGCGGCGGCCTTCGCGGCGGAGTCCGACTGGTGCGCCGGGATCCGGCAGGCGCTCGGCGCGATGCTCCATCTGCTGGCGGGGACACCGGCCTTCGCGACCATGGCGGTGATCGAGATCGAGGCGGTCGGACCGGCCGGCCGCCGCGAGCGGGACCAACTCCTCACCCGGTTCCGGGCGTTCTTCGCCGAGGTGCCCCAACCGCTGGGCGGTGTGCGGGTTGTGGAGCTGGTGGATGCCGTGGTGGGCGGGGTCTACAGCGCGCTCTACCGGCGGATCGACTCCGGTCGGACGGTTCAACTTCCGGAACTCCTGCCGGTGTTGAGCATGTTCTGCCTCGCGCCCTTCCTCGGCCCGGCGCAGGCGGCCGTCCGGCTCGGGTTGCCGATCGGTGAAGATCCTTCGTGCACCCGTATTGACCCGGCCACTACCGGGCAGTAGCTTCCCAGTTACTCAAAGCGCGGCCTGACCGTGCCCGCCCCGCTGCCGAGGGGCGGGCGGCCCGGTCGGGCCGTGGAACGCTGTCCGCGCCAGGGCACCGTGCCAGTGCCTGCACATCCCACCCACCCAACAGGGAGCACACATGGCCATGTCCGAGGACGCCGCCGCCGCGGCCGAGACCCCGGAGACGCCGACCGGCACCAGGAGAGGGCGGGTACGGCTCAAGCGCAGCGCCTGGATGGCCGTTCCGGCCGTCGCGGCGGGCGCCGTCCTGATGGCCCTCACCGCCCAGGGCGTACTCGCCGCCCAGTTCTCCATCAGCGGCATGCCGTTCACGATCACCGCGGACAAGCTCGACGGCAAGGGCTTCGCCCAGTTCGGCAGCCTGGACTCGATGATCCCCGACAGCCCCAACCAGGGCTCCACCGGCGGTCAGGTGCTGGTCGCGGTCTCGGCGATCAAGAAGGCCGAGATCACCAACCTGTGTCAGAGCGTGGACCTCGGTGGCGTCAACCTGGTGATCCACGCCGGCGACGCCGGCACCCCCGTCTCCGCCACCGACCTCACCACCGACTCCGACATGCTGTCCGGTGACGCGGAGTTCACCAACATCGAGATCGGCGGCGACGCCAGCACCTACACCAAGGCCGGCAACGCGGGCAAGGGCAACCCGGGCGTCTTCGGGCAGCAGGCCGACACCGTCGTGCTGACGCACCTCAAGCAGCACAACTACGCGAGCACCGCCGTCGGGTTCAAACTGCCCAACCTGCGGCTGAGCTTCAGCTCCCAGGGCTGCTGACCATGACGGAGTCCGTACCGGAGCCGGCCGGTTCCGGCGAGGGCGTCGCGGAGGGGGCCGTGGGGACGGCTCCCGCCCCCGCTCCCGCCACCACCCGACCGGTCAAACGCGACTGGCGGGGCCAGCGGCCGTTCTGGGGCGGGCTGCTGGTGCTGTTCGGCGGCGCCGAGATCCTGTTCACCCTGCGTGCCCCGCTGCCCGTCGTCCTGCACATCGGGATGCAGGGGCTGGCGGGCTACCTGGTGCCGGCGGTGATGGTGCTGTGCGGCCTGCTGATCCTGTTCAACCCGGCCCAGCGGCTGTTCTACTCCGTCCTCGCCGTGCTCGCCGCGCTGGCGAGCTGGCTCACCTCCAACCTGGGCGGCTTCGTGATCGGGATGCTGCTCGGACTGGTGGGCGCCTGCCTCACCTTCGGCTGGCTGCCCGATCAGCCGCTGCGCCGGGGGCGGCAGCGGCGGGAGGACCGGCGCCAGGAACGCCGGTCGTCCCGAGCGGGCACGGCCGGGGCCGGGGCCGACCCGGCCGGGGTCTAGCCCGAGGCGCCCCGACGGCGCCCGCCCCCTGGTGATGGGAGAGCACCAGGGGGCGGGGCGTCGGGGCACGGGGGAGTGCGGGGTCGGGCCGTGACGGTCAGATCGTCGCGGCGTCGATCACGAAGCGGAACCGGACGTCGCCGGCCAGCACCCGCTGGTAGGCCTCGTTGACCTGCTCGGCGCGGATCAGCTCGATCTCCGCGGTGATGCCGTGCTCGCCGCAGAAGTCCAGCATCTCCTGGGTGGCCGGCAGCCCGCCGATCATCGAACCGGCCAGCGAACGGCGGCCGGAGAGCAGCGCGTGCGCGTTCACCGTGACCGGCTTCTCCGGCGCGCCGACCTGCACCATGGTGCCGTCGGTGCGCAGCAGGCCGAGGTAGGCGCTCAGGTCGAGGTCGGCGGAGACCGTGTTGACGATCAGGTCGAAGGTGCCCGCGAGCTCGGTGAAGGTGGCCGGGTCGGAGGTGGCCCGGTAGTGGTCGGCGCCGAGCTTCAGCCCGTCCTCGCGCTTGCGCAGCGACTGGCTGAGCACGGTGACCTCCGCGCCCATGGCGTGGGCGAGCTTCACGCCCATGTGGCCGAGCCCGCCGAGGCCCACGATCGCGACCTTCCTGCCCGGCCCGGCGCCCCAGTGCGCGAGCGGCGAGTACAGCGTGATGCCGGCGCACAGCAGCGGCGCGGCGGCGTCCAGCGGCAGGTTGTCGGGGATGCGCAGCGCGTACGCCTCGTCGACGACCAGCTTCGAGGAGTAGCCGCCGTAGGTCGGCAGGCCGTCGTGGCCGACGCTGTTGTAGGTGAAGACGGTGCCGCCCTGGCCGGTGCAGTACTGCTGGAGGCCGGCCCGGCAGTTGTCGCACTCCCGGCAGGAGTCGACGATGCAGCCGACTCCGACCCGGTCGCCGGCCTGCCAACGGGTGACGCCCGGGCCGACCTCGGTGACCACGCCCGCGATCTCGTGGCCCGGGACCATCGGGAAGATGCCGGTGCCCCAGTCCTCGCCGACCTGGTGGATGTCGGAGTGGCAGATGCCGCAGAACTTGATGTCGATCACGATGTCGTGCTCGCCCACCGCCCTGCGGGTGACGGTGGTCTTCTCCAGCGGGGAGTCGGGCCGCGCCGCGGCGTAGGCGGCGACCGTGCGGGTGGTGCCCTCGGTGGTGCTCGTCGTCGTTGCGTTCGTCGAGTTCGTCATGCTTCCAGCCTGCGTCGGTGCGGCGCGACCAGCCAGACCAGAGCCTTTCGTACGTACGCCACGCCTAGGGACCCCGGACGTACGACCACGGAACGTACGCACGGCGGTATCACCCTTCCCCCCGCCCCCGCCGCCCGGATCCCCCGCATACTGCAGACATGGACCAGCGCACCGAACTCAGCGAGTTCCTCCGATCCCGCCGCGCCCGGCTGCGGCCCGAGGACGTGGGCCTGCCGGACAGCACCACCCGGCGGCGGGTGCCCGGCCTGCGCCGCGAGGAGCTGGCCCTGCTCGCCGGAGTCAGCACCGCCTACTACACCCGGCTCGAACAGGGCCACGGCGAGAGCGTCTCCGCCGCCGTCCTGGACGCCATCGCCCGCGTGCTGCGGCTCAGCCCCGCCGAGCGCGAGCACCTCGGCCGGCTCACCAGGCCCGCCCGCCGTCGCCCCGGCCGGGCCGCCGCCCGCCCGCAGCGGGTCCGGCCCGCGCTCCAGCAGCTCCTGGACGCGATGGACTGCGTGCCCGCGTACGTCCTCGGCAGGCGCCTGGACATCATCGGCTGGAACCGGCTCGGCACCGCCCTGCTCGGCGACTTCGCCGCGATGCCGCCCGAGCGGCGCAACATGGCCTGGCAGCTCTTCCTCGAACCGGCCTCCCACGAGCTCTACGAGGACTGGGACGGCAAGGCGACCGACGTCGTCGGCATGCTGCGGCTGGACGCCGGACGGGATCCGGACGACCCCAGGCTCGCCTCGCTGATCGGTGAACTCTCCCTCAAGAGCGCCGACTTCCGCCGCCTCTGGGCCACCCACAGCATCCAGGACAAGGGCCACGGCACCAAGCGGCTGCACCACCCGGTGGTCGGCCGGCTCAACCTCCAGTACGAGACGCTGCGCCCGGCCGGGGACGTCGACCAGGTGCTCGTCACCTACCACGCCGAGCCCGGCTCCAGCTCCGCCGAATCCCTGCGCCTGCTGGCCAGTTGGGCGGCCACCGAGTTCCACCCCGAGCCCGCCGAGGCGACCCCGGCCGATCCCGCCCGGTAGCGACGCGGGGCCTCCCTGCCCGGCCTCCCTGTCGGGCCCTTCCGCGAGGCCTCCCCGCCGGGCCCTCCCGCCGGGTCTTCCCGTCAAGGGGTCGATGGTCCCGGGTCCGATCGGGGCCATCGGCCCTTCTCGCCGGTAACCGGGCGGCGATTGACTGGACGGGTCATGGACACCACCACCAGCGGAAACACCACCAGCGGCACCACCGCCGAGTACGACCGGCTGATCGCCCGCCACCACGCGATGCGGCTCCGCCGCCAACTCCTCACCCCCGCCTCGCCGTTCGGTCCAGATCCGGCCGGCGTCGGCGTCGGCGCGTACGGCGGCGCCGCCGACCAACGGCTGATCCGGCGCGACCTCGGCCTGCTCGAACCGCTCTCCGAACTGATCGACCACCTCTACGCGGTGATGTTCCGCCGCCGCCCCTACCTGCGTCCGCTCTTCCCCGCCTCGATGGAGTTCCAGCAGGCCCACCTGGAGCGGATCCTCCGCCATCTGGTGGACCACCTCCACCACCCGGCCGAACTGGCCTCGACCCTGCGCCAACTCGGGCGCGACCACCGCAAACTGGGCGTCCGGCCGGTCCACTACGAGGCCTTCGAGGAGGCCCTGTGCGCGGCGATCCGGCACCGGGCGGCCGCCCGGTGGACCGAGGAGATGGAAGCGGCCTGGGTCCGGATGCTGCGCTTCGCCGTCGCGGCGATGACGGCCGGCGCCGACTCCGCGCTCACCGAACCCCCGTACTGGCACGCCGTGGTGACCGGCCACGAGCGCCGCCGCCCCGACCTCGCCGTCCTGCGCGTGCGCACCGGCGAGCCCTACCCGTACCGGGCCGGACAGTACGGCACGGTCGAGCACCCGACGCTCCCGCACACCTGGCGGCAGTACTCGATGGGCTGCGCGCCGCGCACCGACAACGAGTTGGAGTTCCACGTCCGGCGCACCGGGCCGGACGGGGTCAGCGCGGCCCTCGTCGAACGCACCGCCGTCGGCGACCGGCTGCGCCTCGGCCCGCCGCGCGGCGGGCTGCTGCCCGAGGACGACACCCGCGACCTGCTGCTGGTCGCCGGCGGCACCGGCCTGGCCCCGATGAAGGCCATCGTCGAGCAGCAGGCCGCCCGGCGCCCGCGCGGCCGCCGCGTCCACCTGTTCGTCGGTGCCCGGGACCGCGGCGACCTCTACGACTGGTCCGCGCTCTCCGAACTCGGCCTGCACAAGCCCTGGCTGGCGCTCACCCCGGTCACCGCAGGCCGGCTCGCCGACGCCGTCGCGGGCACCGGGGACTGGCGCGAGCACCTCGCCTGCGTCAGCGGCCCGGCCGGCATGGTCGCCTCCGTCCGCTCCGAACTGCTCGCCGCCGGGCTGCCCCTGGCCCAGGTCCGCTACGACCAGGCGCTCGCCCGCTAGCCGTACGGCCTACCGGTAGTGGTACGTCCTACCGGTAGGCCGTACGGGCCGCTGGACGTCCTACCGGTAGCAGTAGGAGTCCGAGGAGGCGTCGCCGCCCGCGAGGTGGGTCTGGTGCACCCGTAGACCCCGGAAGTCGGCGCCGTGCGGGAAGAAGCGCTCGTCGACGCTCAACCCGCCCGCCTCGGTGTCGGCGTCCAGCTTGACGATCCACGGCTCGATGCCGTCCGGGTAGAACTGGTCGTCCCAGGCGCCGTAGAGGGAGTTGGTGAGGTAGAGCCAGCGCCCGTCCCGGCTGATCTCGACCATCTGCGGGGCGCCGCTCAGTGGGCGTCCCGGCGCGGCCGGGTGCGGGGTGCGGGCGACGACCCCGCCCAGCCGCACCGAGTCGGCGAGTCTGGGGTGGAACGGATCCGACACGTCGTACTGGAACAGTTCGCCGGTGCCCCACGCGGACACGTACAGCCAGCGGTCGTCCACCGACAGGTTGATGTCCGTGATCAGCGGCGGCACCGCGCCGAACGGTTGCAGCGCGGGCGGCAGGTCCTCCGTCTTGGCGGGCTCGGCGGGGATCTCGATCACCTTGCGCGCGGTGAACGCCGGGCCCTCCCGGTACCAGAGCCAGACCGAGGCGGACAGGTCCTCGACGTTGGTCACCACCCCGGCGAAGCCCCACTCCGCCTGCGGATCGTGCGCCGGGCGCAGCTCCAGCACCATCTGGTACTGGTCGCCGAGGTCGACCCGTTGCAGGTGCCGCCCCGAGTCCAGCTCCCAGAAGTGCAGCGCGTGCCCGTACTTGCGGCCCAGCAGCAGCTCCGGGACGACCCCGCCCTCCACCATCCAGGGCGTGCCCCACTCGCTGGTCACCCCCACGTTCGTCCCCAGGTGCCACCAGACGTCGTACGCGAAGTGCTGCGGCCCGCGCTCCGTCTCCCAGGCGCGCAGCACCTCGAAGGTGGTGTGGTCCAGCAGCGCCACCCCGCCGGGCCCGTCGTTCCCGTCCCCGCTGCCCAGGCAGGACAGGAACACCCCGTCCGGTCCGCAGTGCAGGGTGTGCGGGCGCGAGTAGCCGGCCTTGGCGGCGAGTTCCGCCGCCTCGACGGTCTTGACGAGGCGCGGCCGGACGGGGTCGGGCCGGGTGTCCATCACGTGCAGCCGCGAGGAGCGCAGGCCCGGGAGGAGGAGGTAGCGCCGCTCGGGGTTCTCGTGGCAGGCGTGCGCCAGTGCGCTGGAGCAGGCGTTCCAGCCGAAGTGGTGCAACTCGTCGCCCAGTGTCGGAAGTTCGGCGAAGTTGAGGACCTTCCCGTAGCTCGCCGAGGCCGGATCGGTGTCCACGGTGAGCAGTGCGTCCGGCCGCTCCCCGGCCCGGTCGAACCCGGCGACGTACGCCAGCGTCTCCGGTGGCGCGGCGATCGCCTCGGCGGCCGAACGGTACAGCGACGGATCGGTGTGGCCGGCCTGCGGCATGTGTTCTCCTCAACTCGCCTGCGTGACAACCGGAGTTGGATCTGTCCGGGTAGCGTTCCACATGACCACCGGCGCACAGCAGGCGCACGGGGAGCGATCAGGAGGCGCGGACGGCCGGGTCGCACCGGTGCCCCGCAGAGCGCCGCCCGACAGGCAGCCCCGGGCTACCGGCCGGTATTGTCGGGGTCCTGGATCAAGAGCACCTGCGACGGACGGCAGGTCGAGCATGAGGACGGGTGCGGCGCAGATGGAGTTTCGGGAAGACATCCTGGGTGCCCCCTACGAGACGGCCGAGCTGACGCTGCGGCCGGACGCCGAGGGGGAGGTCTGCGCGACGCTGGTGCGCCGTCTGGTGCCGGGGGCGGAGCGGGCCGTGCTGTACATCCACGGGTACAACGACTACTTCTTCCAGACCAACCTCGCCGACCACTTCGCCGCGCTCGGGTTCTCCTTCTACGCCCTGGACCTGCGCAAGTACGGCCGCTCCCTGCGCCCGCACCAGTCGCCGAACTTCGTGCGCGACCTCGCCGAGTACGACGAGGAGATCGACGAGGCGGTGCGGATCATCCGCGAGGTGGACGGGCACCGGAGGCTGCTGCTGAACGGGCACTCCACCGGCGGGCTGATCGGCGCGCTGTGGGCGGGGCGGCGCTCGGGGCGCGGCCTGGTGGAGGGGCTGTTCCTGAACAGCCCGTTCCTGTCGATGCCGGCCGCGCCCGCCGTGCGGACCGTCGGCGGCCCGGCCGTCACCGCGATCGGCCGACTGGCGCCCACCCGCGTGCTGCCGTCGACGCTCAACCCGCACTACACGCACAGCCTGCACAAGGACCACCGGGGCGAGTGGGACTTCGACCTCGCCCTCAAGCCCGCCGAGGGCTTCCCGCTGTACGCGGGCTGGCTGGCCGCCATCCACCAGGGCCACCGGCAGCTGCGGCACGGGCTCGGGATCGACGTGCCGGTGCTGCTGATGGCGTCGACCAAGTCGATCGCGACCACCAAGTGGCACAACGCCCTGCACCACGCGGACGCCGTGCTGCGCGCCGACGACATCGCCGGCCAGGGCCCGCGACTGGGCCGGCACGTCACCATCGTCCGGATCGAGGGCGGCATGCACGACCTGGTGCTCTCGGGCGAGGCCGCCCGCACCCAGGCCTTCGCCGAACTGGACCGCTGGCTCGCCGCCTACCTCGACGTCCGACTGGCGGACGTCCGGCCGGTGGACGCCCAGGCCGTGGGGGAGAGCGCGTGACGGACGAGCCGGTGACGGACGAGCCGGTGCCGGTCGGGCGCCACACCGACCTCGGCTTCGCCAAGCTCATGCCGGACCTCGACCGGGACGGCGGCTGGCTGCTCACCCTGGACGGCACCCCGCAGTCCTACGTCGACCTCGCCGACCCGACCCACCTGGAGTTCGAGTACACCCGGCGGCTCGGCCACCTCGCCGACGCCCTCGCCCCCGCCGGGCAGCCGTTGGACGTGCTGCACCTCGGCGGCGGCGCGCTCACCCTGCCCCGCTACCTCGCCGCCACCCGCCCCGGCTCGCGCCAGCGGGTGGTCGAGGTGGACGGGCCGCTGCTCGACCTGGTCGCCGAGCACCTGCCCTGGCAGGGGCCCGGCGCGGACATCACCGCGACCGTCGGCGACGCCCGCGCCGCCCTCGCCGAGACCCCGCCCGGCAGCCGGGACCTGGTCATCGCGGACGTCTTCCACGGCTCGCGCACCCCCGCCCACCTCACCTCGGTGGAGTTCCTGCGGCTGGCCGCCGCCGCCCTGCGCCCCGGCGGCTGCTACGCCGCCAACCTGGCCGACGGCCCGCCGCTGGCCTTCGCCCGGGCCCAGGCCGCGACGGTCGGCGCGGTGTTCCCGTACACCTGCCTGGTCGCCGAGGCCCCGGTGCTGCGCGGCCGCCGGTACGGCAACATCCTGCTCGCCGGTTCGACGGCGCCGCTCCCGGCCGCCGAGCTCACCCGGCTGCTGGCCGGCGACATCTTCCCGGCCCGCCTCACCGACGGCGCCGACCTGGCCGCCCTGGTCGGCCGCACCGCCCCGGTCACGGACGCCGACGCCACCGACTCCCCGCCCCCGCCGGACGGCGCGTTCAGCATCGGCTGAGCGGCGCGGCGGCCCGAGCGTCCCCGCGTCCGGGGTGTCAGAATCGGCGGGTTCGGGCCGGAGCGTGGAGCACGTCGAGCGTGGAGCACGCCGAGCGCGGAACACGTCCGGCGCGGAGCAGGTCCAGCGCGGAGCACATCCGAAGGAGTGAGCGATGAACGGCGGGGAGCGGCCGGAGTTGGCGGAGGTGCCGGAGACGGCGTTGTGGACGCTGTGGCACCGCGCGGTGGAGGCGCGTCGGCCGGACACGGTGCTGGAGGACCCGAAGGCGGTCGAGCTGGTCGACCGGATCGACTTCCCGTTCGCGGAGCGCTTCGGGGAGGGCGCGCTGGTCAGCCAGTTGCAGGCGCTGCGGGCGGCCTGCTTCGACCGTGAGGTGGCGGACTTCCTGACCCGGTACCCGCGCGGCACCGTGGTCGGCCTCGGGGACGGCCTGGAGACCCAGGCGTGGCGGGTCGACAACGGCCGGGCGGACTGGCTGTCGGTGGACCTGCCGGAGACGGCCGCGCTGCGGGAGCGGCTGCTGCCGCCGGACGAGCGGCGCCGGATCCTCGCCTGCCCGGTCACCGACCCGGGCTGGATGGACGAGGTGGATCCGGCCCACGGGGTGATGATCTGCGCCGAGGGCCTGCTGATGTACCTGCGGCCGGAGGAGGTGCGGGCACTGATCGCGGCCTGCGCCGAGCGGTTCCCCGGCGGGTCGATGGTGCTGGACGCGGTGCCGCGCTGGTTCAGCGCCCGGACCGTCCAGGGCAAGCTGCGGACCCGGCACTACCAGGCCCCGCCGATGCCGTTCGGCATGGACGCGGACGAGCGCGGCAAGCTGGCCACCGCGCACCCGGCGGTGACCGACGTGCGCGAGGTGTACCCGGAGGGCGGGCGGGGCCTGCTCCGCGCCCTGCTGCCGCTCGTGCGCCGGGTGAACGCGCGGCCGTCCGTGGTCGCACTTCGCTTTGCCGGATCTTGAAGAACGGCTGGTCACGCGGGAACCATGGGGCACCACCGCACGTCGTAACCACGGGTGATCGGCCGGGGGGACAGGCCGCCCGGCACGTTAGGCTGCCCTTATGGGGAAGCGGCCGCGTTGCCGCCATCGGACAACTGCCGGAACCGGCGTGCGGCACCGCTGAGGGCCGCGCCGGCTCCGACCTGCCACGGAGGTACTGGCCTTGCACATCGACGCCTGGATCGAGAGCGTCCCACCGACCGCGGTGTACGCCCTGGTCGGCCTGATCATCGGGCTGGAGTCGCTGGGCATCCCACTGCCCGGCGAGATCGCGCTGGTCACGGCCACCCTGATGGCGGTCAAGGGTGTGGTGAGCCCGGAGTGGATCGCGGTGGTCGCGATCCTCGGGGCGATCATCGGCGACTCGATCGGCTACTCGATCGGCCGCAAGGGCGGCAAGCCGCTGTTCGAGAAGCTCGGACGGAAGTTCCCCAAGCACTTCGGGCCGTCCCACCTGGCGACCGCCGAGCGCTCCTTCCAGAAGTGGGGGATGTGGGCGGTCTTCTTCGGCCGCTTCATCGCCCTGCTGCGCATCTTCGCCGGGCCGCTCGCCGGCGCGCTGAAGATGCCGTACTGGAAGTTCCTGATCGCCAACGTGCTCGGCGGCATCGTCTGGGCCGGCGGCACGACACTGCTGGTCTACAAGGTCGGCAAGAGCATCGAGCCCTGGCTGTCCCGGTTCTCCTGGGCGGGCCTGGCCGCGGCGGTGCTGATCGGCGGCGCCTCGGCCTGGTTCATGAAGCGCCGGGCCGCCAAGACCCACGCCAAGATCGAGGCGGAGGAGGCGGCCGCCGCGGCGAGCGCCGCCAAGGCGCCCGTCGCCAAGGCGCCCGTCGCGGAGTAAGCGGAGTAAGCGGAGTGACGAGGCGTCTGCACTGAGCACGGCGGGGCTGTCGGGCCCCCGGAGTAGCATCGGCGGGTACCTGCCGATCATGCACAACTGGAGGGCCCGATGACCCAGTCGACGTGGGATGCCGTGGACGCGTACTTCTCCGAGCAGCTGGTGGGGCACGACCCGGCGCTGGCCGCCGCGGCCGCCGCCGCCGACGCGGCCGGGCTGCCGAAGATCGCCGTCGCCCCCAACCAGGGCAAGCTGCTGCACCTGCTGGCGCTGACCCAGGGCGCGCGGCGGATCCTGGAGGTCGGCACGCTCGGCGGGTACAGCGCGATCTGGCTCGCCCGGGCGCTGCCCGCGGACGGCACCCTGATCACCCTGGAGATCGACCCGAAGCACGCCGAGGTCGCCCGGGGAAACATCGCGCGCGCAGGGCTGGAGAAGGTCGCCGAGGTGCGGCTCGGCCGGGCCGCCGACTCGCTGGCCGCGCTGGTGGAGCAGGGCGTGGAGCCCTTCGACCTGGTCTTCATCGACGCGGACAAGCCCAGCAACCCCGAGTACTTCCGGCGGGCGCTCCAGCTGACCAGGCCGGGCTCGCTGATCATCGTCGACAACGTGGTGCGCGGCGGCGCCGTCGCCGACGCGGACAGCACCGACCCGGCCGTGGTCGGCACCCGGGCCCTGCACGACCTGATCGCCGCCGAGCCGAGGGTCACCGCCACGTCGGTGCAGACGGTCGGCAGCAAGGGCTACGACGGCTTCACGCTGGCCCGCGTACAGGGCTGAACCTTTTCAAGTACCACGGAGGAACGGAGACATCGTGCGGATCGGACTGCTGGGCGCCGGCCCCTGGGCGGAGCGGGTGCACGCACCCGTCCTCGCCGAGCACCCCGGGCTGGAGTTCACCGGCGTCTGGGCCCGCCGGCCCGAGGCGGCCACGGCCCTCGGCGGGGCGTACGGCGTCCCCGGGTACGCGGACCTCGACCAGTTGCTCGCCGAGGTGGACGCGGTCTCGATCGCGCTGCCGCCGACCGTGCAGGCGGGCCTCGCGGTTCGGGCCGCCGAGGCGGGCTGCCACCTGCTGCTGGACAAGCCGATCGCGCTGACCGTGCCGGACGCGCAGGCCGTGGCCGAGGCCGTCCGGGCCCACGGGGTCGCCTCCGTGGTCTTCTTCACCGTCCGCTTCGGCGGGGAGCAGATCCCGTGGATCGAGCAGCAGGCGGCGCTGGGCGGCTGGTTCACCGGCCGCTCGGACTGGCTCGGCTCGGTGTTCGCCCCCGGCAGCACCAGCCCGTACGCGGCCTCGCCGTGGCGCGAGGAGAAGGGCGCGCTGTGGGACGTCGGCCCGCACGCGCTGTCGGTGCTGCTGCCGGTGCTCGGCGACGCGACGCAGGTCACGGCGGTGGCCGGCCCGTTGGACACCGTCCACCTGGTGCTGCGGCACGCCGACGGCGCCTCCAGCACCCTGGCGCTGAGCCTGACCGCGCCGGTCGGCGCCGGTGGCGCCGGCCTGGAACTGCGCGGCGAGCACGGCATCGCCCACCTGCCCGAGCGCGGCGAGGGCCCGGCCGCCGCCCTGCACCGCGCCCTGGACGCCCTCCAGGCCTCGGCCGCCACCGGCCAACCGCACCCCTGCGACGCGGAGTTCGGCCTGCGCGTGGTCGAAATCCTGGCCGGCGCCGACCACTCCCTGGCCACGGGCGCACCGGTCGCGGTCTGACGCCCGTCGACGGAGGTCAGACCGGCGGCAGGGTGGGGTTGGTCGGGCCCGGGCGGCGGTCGGTGGGGCGGGCCGGAGGGATGACGGGGGCGTGGAAGTCGCGCGGCCCGGTCCACAGGGCGGGGACGGCGTCGCCGCGGCGGGCGAGTTCGTAGGCCAGCGCCTCGTAGTTGACGCGCCAGCCGTGGAAGTGCTGCCAGGCCTCGTCGACCGGGCGCTCGCGGGGGAAACCGGCGGACGTGATCATGGCGACGGCGCCGATGTACTCGGTGTAGGTCAGGCGGATCGGGACGTCCGGGTCCGGGTCCGGGTCGAAGTCGATCCGCACGGAGCGGCCGATGTCGCGCAGCGCGGTGAAGCCCGCGCGCAGCACCAGGCGGGCCTCGGGCGGGGCCGAGCGCGGGCAGAGCGCCAGGTGGAGGGCGGCCGCGTCGAGCACCGCGATCAGGCCGACCACCCAGCTGCGGTTCGGCTGCGGGGAGCGGAAGGACAGCAGCACCGGGTAGTTGGAGTGGCTCTCGCCGATGTCGGCGGCCAGCCGTTCCCAGTCCCGGTAGAGCTGGGGGAGCGCGGTCTCGGTGTCGACGAGGGACTGCCGGGCCAGCAGCTCCGGGCCCCAGGCGGGCTCGCCGGCCCGGGACTGGAGGAGCGTCACCTCGGTCTCCCGCCGCTGGTAGGCGGCGTAGAGGGTGGGCAGGTAGGCGATCTGGAGGGCGATCACCAGCGGCCCGCTGGCGGCGGCCATGAAGTCGATCGCCGAGAGTTGCAGGCGCTCGCCGCTGGCGTAGCCGAGGGTGAAGAGGCTGGATCCGGCCTCCCGGATGGCCACCGACCAGCTGAGCTCGGACGTGCCGTGCAGCAGCAGGGTGTAGGCGAGCAGCATGCCGCTGAGCCACACCCCGAGCATGCCGAGCAGGATCAGCGGTGCCAGCCAGGTCAGGGCCCGGTCCTGCGCGTAGTAGCCGCGGAACGGAGTCGCGTAGAGCCGGAGCACGGTCCGCAGCACCCGCCAGAGGCGCTGCACCAGCGCCGAGTACAGCCCGCGCGGGACGACCAGCGTGCGCAGGATGCTGCCGACGATGAGCAGGAGCAGCAGGGCGCCGGCCAGGGTGTGGATCATCCTCATGGCGCCATTGTGGCGGTCCGGCGGAGCAGTTGCGGCGCGGGGCGCTGGGTTATGGGGTGGCGGAGGCCAGGTGCCGCTGGAATGCCTCGGCGGCGATGGTGCAGAAGCGCCTGATCCGGTTCGAGGAGCCGGGCGCGCGGATGTGTTCGTGGCGCTCGTGGTCCCAGAGGCCCCAGGGCGCTTTCCAGGGCTCGTGGCGTGCGGGGTGGCATTGACAGCGGGCGGCGTCCGGCTGAATGCTAAGCAAGCGCTTAGTCAACGAGGCCACACCCCGAGGAGCTGCCCGATGCCCGAGACCCCCGCCGAGCCGCCCGGGCTGGACCTCGCCCGCCTCCGCGCCTACCTGGACCGCGAGCTGCCCGGGCTCGTCCAGGGCCCGCTGCGGGCCGACCTCATCGAGGGCGGCCGCTCCAACCTCACCTACGTCCTCACCGACGGCACCGACCGCTGGGTGCTGCGCCGCCCGCCGCTCGGACACGTCCTGGCCACCGCGCACGACATGGGCCGCGAGTACCGCGTCATGACCGCCCTGCGCGACACCGACGTGCCCGTCCCCCGCACCCTGCTGCTCGATCCCGGCACGGAGGTGCTCGGCGCCCCCTGGTACCTGATGGAGTTCGTCCCCGGCCTCGCGCACCGGGCCCGTGCCCCGTTCGCCGCCCTCGGCGAGCAGCGGGTCCACGCCCTCGGCCGACGGCTGGTCGACACCCTCGCCGCCCTGCACCGGATCGACCCGGCCGACGTCGGCCTCGTGGACTTCGGCCGCCCCGACGGCTACCTGGAGCGCCAACTGAGGCGCTGGTCCACCCAGTTGGCGAACTCCCGCAGCCGCGAACTGCCCGACGTGGAGCGGTTGCACGCCCTGCTCGCCGAGCGGCGGCCGATCTCCCCGGCGCCCGCCCTGGTGCACGGCGACTACCGGCTGGACAACGTGCTGGTCGGCGACGGTGACGCGATCACCGCCGTGCTGGACTGGGAGATGTCCACCCTCGGCGACCCGCTCACCGATGTCGGCCTGCTGGTGATGTACACCGAGGTCGCCGGCGTCGGCGGCGGCATCATCCCCTCCGCCGCGACCGCCCCCGGCTTCCCGAAGCCGGACGAACTGGTCGCGTACTACGCAGAGTTGACCGGCCGCCAGGCCGCCGACCTGGACTGGTACGTCGCCTTCGCCTCCTTCAAGCTCGCCGTCGTCGCCGAGGGCATCCACTACCGCTACCAGCAGGGCCGCACCCTCGGCGCGGGCTTCGAGCGGGCCGGCGAGATGGCCCCGATCCTCGCCCGGTACGGCCTGAGCACCCTCAAGGAGCACTGACCGATGGACTTCGCCTACGACGCCCGCACCGACGAACTCCGCGAGCAGCTGCTGGCCTTCATGGACCAGCACGTGCACCCGGCGGAGGCGGCCCTCGCGCAGCAGCTCGCCGACCCGGCCCGCGAGGCCTGGAGCATCCCGCCCGTGGTCGCCGAACTCCAGGCCGAGGCGCGCAAACAGGGCCTGTGGAACCTCTTCCTCCCCGGGGAGGGCGGCGCCGGCCTGACCAACCTCCAGTACGCGCCGCTCGCCGAAATCACCGGCCGCAGCCCGCACTTGGCTCCGCCCGCGCTCAACTGCGCGGCCCCCGACACCGGCAACATGGAACTGCTCGCCCAGTTCGGCACCGCCGAGCAGCGCGAGCGCTGGCTGCGCCCGCTGCTGGACGCCGAGATCCGCTCCGCCTTCGCGATGACCGAGCCCGAGGTCGCCTCCTCGGACGCCACCAACATCGCCACCCGGATCGAGCGCGACGGCGACGAGTACGTCGTCAACGGCCGCAAGTGGTACATCACCGGGGCGATGAACCCGCAGTGCCGGATCCTCATCGTGATGGGCAAGACCGACCCGGCCGCCGAACCGCACCGCCGGCAGAGCATGGTGCTCGTCCCGCGCGACACCCCCGGCGTCACCGTCAGGCGCGGCATGACGGTCTTCGGCTACGACGACGCGGACCACGGCGGCCACGCCGAGGTGTTGTTCGAGGACGTCCGCGTCCCGGTCGGGAACCTGATCGGGGAGGAGGGCGCGGGCTTCGCCATCGCCCAGGCCCGGCTCGGCCCCGGCCGGATCCACCACTGCATGCGCGCGATCGGCATCGCCGAGCGCGCCCTGGAGCTGATGTGCCGCCGGGTGAACGGGCGGGTCGCCTTCGGCCGGCCGCTCGCCGAGCAGGGCGTGGTGCAGGACTGGATCGCCGAATCCCGGGTCAGGATCGAGCAGTTGAGGTTGCTGGTGCTCAAGACCGCCTGGCTGATGGACACCGTCGGCAACCGGGGCGCGCACACCGAGATCCAGGCGATCAAGATCGCCACCCCGCGCACCGTCGAGTGGATCCTCGACAAGGCCGTCCAGGCGCACGGCGCCGCGGGCGTCAGCCAGGACACCCCGCTCGCGCAGCTCTGGGCCGGCAACCGCACCCTGCGGCTGGCCGACGGCCCGGACGAGGTGCACAAGCGCTCGCTGGCCCGGCGGGAGCTGCGGCGGCACCCGTAGGGGTGTCATACCGGAGTACTCAGGGGCGGGTTGGCTCCTGGGTATGACGGCTGCGGCCCGCCCCCGCCCGTACTGTCCTGATCAGCAGGTCGGCAGATCAGAAGGCCGGCAGGTCGACGGGGACGAGGAGAGACATCATGGGCGGGCGGGGACGGGCCGCGGCGGCGGTACTGCTGGCGGCGACGGCGGTGCTCGGAGTGGTCGGCGCCCCCGGGGTGGTGGCGGCAGCACCGGCGCCCGGGGCGGACGGCGGCGGCGAGCGGCAGGCCCGGGCCTGGCTGCCGGAGCCCACCGGGCCGTACCCGATCGGCACCACCACGCTGCACCTGACCGACGCCGGGCGGGAGGACCCCTGGAAGCCTGGGCAGCGCCGCGAGCTGATGATCAGCCTCTGGTACCCGACCGCCCGCCCGGCCACCGGCGCCGACCGCGCCCGGTACATGGCGCCCGCCGCCGGCGAACACTTCGGCACCGAGGGCAGCATCGGCCAGGCGAACTACGGCGCCACGCCCGGCCGCACCGACTGGGCGGGCATCCGCACCCACGCCCGGACCGACGCCCCCGCCCTGCCCGGCGGCCCGCGTCCGGTGGTGCTGTACTCGGCCGGCCTCGGCGACCCGCGCACCTGGGGCACCGGGCTGGTCGAGGACCTGGCCTCGCGCGGCTACGTCGTGGTCACGCTGGACCACACCTACGAGGCCTCCGAAGTCGCCTTCCCCGACGGGGAGCTGGCCACCTCCGTGTTCCCCGCGCTGGTCGGACAGCCCGGCCTGGACATCGGCGCGGTGCTGCGCAAGTCGATGCGGACCAGGGTCGACGACACCCGCTTCGTACTGGACGAACTCGGCGGTCTGCGCCTGGACCCACGGCTGCCGGCCGGTCTCGCCGCCTCGCTGGACCTCGACCGGATCGGCATGGTCGGCCACTCGGCGGGCGGCTTCACCGCCCTCCAGGCCATGCACGACGACCCGCGCATCGCGGCCGGCGTCAACCTGGACGGCCAACTGCACTTCCCCGGCCCCGACGGTCACACCGGGGTGTACCTGCCCAGCGTCGCCCAGGACGGCCTGGACCGCCCGTTCCTGCTGATGGGCACCCGCAACGAGGACTCCGGGGACCACCACCGGCAGCCCGGCTGGGACGCCCTCTGGCAGCACAGCACCGGCTGGCACGCCGACGTCACGCTGAACGGCTCCCGGCACGGCTCCTACACCGACGCGCAGTCCCTGCTGCCCCAGCTCGCCCGGCAGGGCGCGATCACCCCGGAGCGGCTGAGCGCCGACGTCGGCGACATCCGCCCCGACCGGGCGGTGCTCGCCACCCGCTCCTACGTCGCGTCCTTCCTCGACCGCTGGCTGCGCGGACACGACGACCACCTGCTGGACGGGCCCTCGGCGCGCTTCCCGGAGATGGAGTACGCGCGGTAGGGCAACATCCGCCGACCACCGCACCGCGCTCCCGTCGAGCCTGCCGTCAGTCTCCGAGGACGGCGATCCGGCCGGTGCTGCGCCCGTCGGCGACGAGCTGGACGGCGTCGGCGGCCCCGGTGAGCGGCACCCGGGCGCTCACCAGGGGGCGGACCACCCCTTGGGCGGCGAGGCGGGTCAGTTCGTCGTGGGCGGCGCGGACGGCCTGCGGGTCGTGGGTGTTGTAGAGGCCCCAGTGCAGGCCGAGGATGGCGTAGTTCTTCACCAGCGCGTGGTTGAGCGCCGGCGCCGGAATCCGGCCGGCGGCGAAGCCGACCACCACGATCCGGCCCTCGAAGGCGACGCACTTGGCGGAGCCGGTGTAGGCGTCCCCGCCGACCGGGTCGAAGACCACGTCCGCGCCGCGCCCGCCGGTGAACTCCTTGACGGCGGCGACGAAGTCCCCGGCCGTCCGGTCCACCACCAGGTCGGCGCCGAGCGCCCGGGCCGCCTGCGCCTTGGCGGGGCCGCCGACCACGGCGACCACCCGGGCCCCGGCGGCCCGGCCCAGCTGGACCGCCGCGCTGCCCACGCCGCCCGCCGCCGCGTGCACCAGCAGCGTCTCGCCGGTCGCCAGTCGGGCCCGGCGGTGCAGGGCGAACCACGCGGTCTGGTAGCCGATGTGCAGCGCGGCCGCCTCGGCGTCGTCCAGCGCCCCGGGAGCGGGGAAGGCGGCGGCCGCGTCCAGCAGCGCGTACTCGGCGAAGGCGCCGTGCGGCAGCACCGGGTTGCCGATCAGCCGCTCGCCCCGCCGCGCGCCGTCCGCCACCTCGCCGCACAGCTCCACGCCGGGCGTGAACGGCAGCGGCGGGCGGACCTGGTACTGGCCGCGCACCATCAGCGCGTCCGGGAAGTTGACCGCCGCGGCCCGCACCCGGACCAGCAGCTGCCCCGGCCCGGCCACCGGCCGCGGCACCTCCTCGGCCAGCCGCATCACCTCGCCCGGCTCGCCGAGCCGCTCCACCTGCCAGGCCCTCACAGCGCCTCGCTCCTCTCCAGCCCCTGCTGGAGCCGGTTCATCCCGTTGATCCAGCGGTCCGGTTCGGTGGCCCGGACCCGGTAGTACTCGGCGACCTCGGGGTGCGGCAGGATCAGGAAGCGGCCCTCGCGCAGCCCGGCCAGCGCCGCCTCGGCGACGTCCTCCGGGTCCAGCGCGGTGGGCGCGAGCAGGGCCTCGCCGACCGCGCCGGTCGAGGCGAGCATGTCGGTGCGCACGCCCTGCGGGCAGAGCGCGTGCACCCGGACGCCGCGGTGGCGGTACGTCGCGGAGAGCCATTCGGCGAAGGCGAGCGCGCCGTGCTTCGTGACCGCGTACGGGGCCGATCCCAACATGGTGAGCAGCCCGGCGGCGGAGACCGTGGCGAGGAAGCGACCGCCGCCGCGCTCCAGCCAGCGGGGGAGCAGCAGGTCGGCGGCCCGGACGTGGGCGAGGACGTTGACCTCCCAGGCGCTCGCCCAGGCCGCGGCGGGCGCGTCGGCCCCGCCGACCGGGGCGACGCCCGCGTTGGCGCACCACACGTCGATCTCGCCGAGCGCGGCCCGGGCCTGCCCGACCAGGGCGGCCAGCCCCTCTGGGGAGGCGGCGTCCCCGGGGGCGGCGGTGCCGCCGCAGTCCCCGGCGACGGCGCGGGCGGCGCCGGCGTCCAGGTCGTTGACCACCACCCGGGCGCCGGCCGCGGCGAAGGCCCGGGCCAGGGCGGCGCCGATGCCGCGCCCGCCGCCGGTCACGACCACGCCCTGGCCGGCGAAGTCCGTCGCCGGAGCGTCCGTGTCCGCTGTGTCCGTTGCCGGGGCCTCCTGGCCCTCTGCCTCCGCGTCCGCCGCGCCGCTCACAGGCCGCCGCCGAGGGTGACGCCGCCGTCGACGACCAGGGTCTGGCCGGTGATCCAGGCGGCGTCCGCGGAGAGCAGGAAGGCGACCGCGCCCGCGACGTCCTCGGGCACGCCGAGCCGGCCGAGCGGGTAGGCGGCGGCGACCTGATCCTCCCGGCCCTCGTACAGGGCCTCGGCGAACCTGGTCTTGACCACGGCGGGGGCGACGGCGTTGACCCGGATGCCCTGGCCGCCCAGCTCGGCGGCGAGTTCGGTGGTGAGCCGGATCAGTGCGGCCTTGCTGACCCCGTACATGCCGATCCCGAGCGAGGAGCGGATGCCCGCGACGGAGGCCACGTTGACCACCGAGCCGCCGTGCTCGCCCATCCAGGCGGCGTGCGCGCGGCGGGTCCAGGCCAGCGGGGCCAGCACGTTGACGGCGAGGATCTTGGCGGCGGCGGCCTCGTCGGTGTCGAGGACCGGGCCGTAGAGGGGGTTGATGCCGGTGTTGTTGACCAGGTGGTCGAGCCGGCCGAAGGCCTCCAGGGTGCGGGCGACGGCCTCCTCCTGGTGGACCGGGTCGTCGGTCTTCCCGGCGACGGCGATGGCGTTCTCCGGCCCGCCCAGGTCGTGGACGGCCTCGGCGAGCGGCTCGGGGTTGCGGGCGGTCAGGCAGACCTTGGCGCCGCGGGCGACCAGCTCGCGTGCGATGCCGAGGCCGATGCCCCGGCTCGATCCGGTGACGACGGCCACCCGGCCCTTGAAGGAGTGCGCCACGGAGGGTCCTGCCTTTCGCACGGAACGTTCGACGGGGGTGCCGGGTGGACGGAGACGCCGGTTCGGCGGGGGTGCCTGGTCGGCGGGTGTGCCGGCCCATCGGCTGACTAAGCGCTTGCTCAGCATGGTGTCGGTGCGGGAGCCTGTCAACAGTCCGTCGACCGGGCGGCGGGAATGTGTGTACGAGTTCTCTGGGAGGATGGCGCCATGACCAGCACGCCCATCGCCGACCTCTGGCGCACCCTGCCCGGCGGCGCCGACTCCCGCCCCGAGGCGGCGTACCGGCTGCTCCAGGCGGCCGTCGAATCCTTCGCGGAGCGCGGTTTCCACGCCACCACCACCCGGGACATCGCCACCGCCGCCGGGATGAGCCCGGCGGCGCTGTACATCCACTACCAGTCCAAGGCCGCGCTGCTGGCGGAGATCAGCCAGGCCGGGCACGCGGCCACGCTGGAGCTGGTCCGGGCGGCGGCGTCCGGCGAGGGCGGCCCGGTGGACCGGATGCGCCGGCTGGTCGAGGAGTTCACCGCCTGGCACGCCCGGGCCCGTACGGTCGGCCGGGTGGTCAACTACGAACTGCACGCGCTGCCCGAGGACGCCTACGCGGTGGTCGCGGCGCTGCGGCTGGACATCGAGCGCGAGGTCAGCGCGCTGATCGAGGCGGGCGTGAGGGCCGGTGTCTTCCAGGTGTCCGAGGTTCGGACGGCGGCCCGCGCGGTCACCTCGCTGGGCATCGACGTCTCCCGCTGGTTCACCGACCGCTCCACCGAGACGCCGGATGAACTCGGTGGTCGCTACGGCGAGTTGGTGCTGCGGATGCTCGGCGCCCGGATCTGATCCGCCGGGCCGACCGGCCAGTCCTCGACTTTCCGGACGTCCTCGGCCGGCGGCCGGTAGGATGACAACTCAGTTGCCATGTGCTCCGAGGAGGACCGATGACGCGTCAGACCGACGATGTTCCCGCCCTGCTGACCGAGGCCTGGGCCTCCTGGGCGGAACGCGGCGCGGCCCTGGACGAGGCGTCGTGGGGGCTCGCCACCCGGTTGCCCGGCTGGACCGTCCGGGATCTGTACGCGCACGTGGCGCCGGTGCCGGAGATGTTCGCCGGGCTGCGCGGGGCCCTGGTGGACGGCCCAGCCGAGGTGGCCACCGGGGTCGGCATCCTGCGGGCCTACAACCGGCCGGGCGGGATCGCGCACACCGCCGCCGAGCAGGTCGCCGAGGCGGCGAAGCAGACCGCCGCGGCGGCCGAACCGGCCGAGCTGGTCGCCCGGTTCGGGGCCGAGGGCCCGGCGGCCCTGGCCGGCATCGCCGACCTGTCGCCCACCGCCGCGGTGGCCCACCCGCTGCTCGGCTCGGTGACGGTCGGCGCGCTCGGCGAGGTGGCGCTGATGGAGGCGACCGTCCACCTGCTCGACCTGATCGCGGCGATCGGTGGCCCGCCGCCGTCCGACGGCGCCCTGCACTTCACCCGCACCCTGCTCGCCGAGGTCGCCGACCCGGTGGCCTTCATCGAGGGGGCGGCCGGTCGCGGCACCACGGCGGTCCTGCCCGTCATCCGCTGACGCCGGGGCGCGGCGCGTAGGCCGCGACGGCGGAGCCGGCGGAACTGTGCCCGGGGTGGACGGCGGCCGGGCCCGCGCCCCGTCGGCCGGGCCTGTGGGGGCCGTCGCCGCAGGTCCCGGGTCTCGGGGCCGGTTCGCGGGCTGTGGCACGATGCCCGCAGGCCGGTCACCAGGGACGGCCCGCGCCACGCCGCAGGCACGAGCGGCGGGCGGTTCCACCGCACGCAGAATGAGGACCCGCCATGTCCGAGACCATCCCCAGCCACGCCCGGCCCACCGGGCAGCCCGCCTTCCGCCCCGCCACCCTCGCCGACGTACCGGCGCTGGTCGAGCTGGTCGAGTCCGCCTACCGCGGCGACGCCAGCCGGGCCGGCTGGACCACCGAGGCGGACCTGCTGGAGGGCCAGCGCACCGACGCCGAGGGCGTCGCCGAGGTCATCGGCCGCTCCGACGGGGTGCTGCTGGTCGCCGAGCGGGACGGCCAGTTGGTCGCCTGCTGCCAGCTGGAGCACCGCGGGGACCGCGCGTACTTCGGCATGTTCTCGGTGCGCCCCGGGCTCCAGGGCGGCGGCCTCGGCCGGGCCGTGCTCGCCGAGGCCGAGCGGCTGGCCGGCGAGGAGTGGGGCGTGGGCGAGCTGGAGATGACCGTGATCGAGCAGCGCGCCGACCTGATCGCGTGGTACGAGCGGCGCGGCTTCCGCCGGACCGGGGTCTTCACCCCGTTCCCGTACGGCGACGAGCGTTTCGGTGTCCCGCTGCGCCCTGATCTGCGGTTCGAGAAGCTGACGAAGGAGCTGACGAAGGCGCTGAACGGGTCGCTGGAGGAGGCCTGACCGACGGGGTGCGGGCCGGCGGTGCTCGGGGTCGAATCCATGATCGCTTGACGGTTCGTCGGTACGTGATGCCATGTCAAGTCACTGACCAGGGGCGATGCGGAGATGTCATACCTCGTTCATGATTGGTCTAGGCCAATGTGAGAGGCTGAGGGCGAACGGCCACGTTCCGTCCCATGCCCAGGGGGGCCACTTCCGCATGCCCGTACTCCATGGCACCGCCATGCCCGCGCCCGAGGCCGGCCCGCGCCGGATCCCCGCGGACCCCGACCTCCGCCTGCCCAGCCCGCCCGACGACGAGGAGCTCTACTGGTACTTCGGCCCGCAGCGCCGCTGGGTGCTGCTCTGCGCCACCCTCTCCTACGCGGGAGCCACCGCCACCCTCGGCCTGTTCGCCCTCAGCCGGCCGCTGCTCTGGCCCTTCCTGGTGCTCACCGTGCTCAACGCGGCCACCTGGCTGCTCTCGCTCACCGACGGCCAGCGCGCCCGCCGCTACACCCGCGACTCGCACGACCTGCTGATGCGCGCCTGGCAGCCCGCCCGCCACCCGAGCGTCGACCTGCTGCTGCCGACCGCCGGCGAGCCGCTGGCCGTCCTGGAGAACGCCTACCGCCACACCGCCGCCGTCCAGTGGGCCGGCGCGCTGACCGTCATCGTCCTCGACGACGCCGCCCGCCCCGAGGTGCGCGAACTCGCCGAGTCCTACGGCTTCCAGTACCGGGCCCGCCCCGACCGCGGCCGGTTCAAGAAGGCCGGCAACCTCAACCACGGCCTGGCCGAGGGCAACGGCGAGATCGTCGCCGTCCTGGACGCCGACTTCTGCCCCCGCCCCGACTTCCTGCACCACCTGGTGCCCTACCTCGACAACCCCGAGGTCGGCATCGTGCAGAGCCCGCAGTGCTTCGACACGGACGCCGACATGTCCTGGCTCGAACGCGCCGCGGGAGCCACCCAGGAGATCTTCTACCGCTGGATCCAGCCCTCCCGGGACGCGCAGGACGGCACCGTCTGCTGCGGCACCAACGCCCTCTACCGCCGCGCCGCACTCATGCGCGTCGGCGGCTTCGCCGAGATCGACCACAGCGAGGACCTCTACACCGGCCTCTCGCTCGCCCGCGCCGGGTGGACCACCCGGTACGTGCCCGCCCTGGTCGCCAAGGGCATGTCGCCCACCGGCCTCCCGGCCTTCATCAGCCAGCAGTACCGCTGGTGCCTCGGCTCCCTGGCGCTCGTCCGCGACCCGGACTTCCGCCGCGGACCGCTCCCTCGCTCCGCCCGGCTCTGCTTCTGGAACGGCATCCTCGGCTACGTCACCAGCGCGGTGAACGTCTTCGCCGTCCCGCTGCCGGCCCTGATCATGCTGTTCTTCGCCCCCGGTGAGATCCAGCCGTGGCAGGTGCTGCCGTTCCTGCCGCCGATCTGGGTCTCGCTCGTCCTGCTGCCCGCGATGTCCCGCACCCGCTGGCGCTTCGAGGTCACCCGGGTCCAACTCCTCGGCGGACTCTGCCACGTGGTCGCCATCGCGCACGCGCTGCGCCGCCGCAGTGCCGACTGGGTGCCCACCGGCGCCGTGTCGGGCGGCAGTTCACTGGCCAAGGCGGTCGCCCGGATCGGCGTCGGCTGGCTGGGGTTCGTCGTCCTCGCGGGCATCGCCGGACTCGTGCGCGCGGCCGTGCTGTACGGCTGGCAGCCCTACTGGGCGCTCACCGCGCTGCTCGCGCTCACCGCGTACACCATGATCCCGCTGATCCGGTCCCTGTGGCCGCTCCTGCGCGGTGGCAACGGGGCCGCCGTCGGAGAGGTCGCCCCGCCCGTGCGGCGCCGGTCCGACCTGGGATTCGGCCACGCGGAGGCCGTCGCCGTCACCGCCGTGCTGCTGCTCTGTGGGCTGCTGGCCTCCGGCTGGGCCGATCCGCTGATCTTCTGACGCTCCGTCAACTCCGCTCGTCGATTCCACTCCATCAACTCCTGACGTCAAAGTCGATGTCTGACGACCCATCAACTTCGTTCGGATCCACCGCGTTTCCCAGCGCGTCGCCCCACCGGCGCGGATGCGCCGCCCGGCCGCCCCATCGGCCCGGCGGTCCCGACCACCCGCTGCCTGCCCCTGCGAGGAGCACCGCCGTGTCAACGGCCGTACCACCACCGTCGTCGTCCCCTTCCTCTCCTGCCGCCACCGCCTCGGCCGAGCTGCTGCCCGGCGTCGTCCGAATGGACCGGCAGGCCGCGCCCGAGCGGCGCCCCTCCGCAGAAGCCGTCGCACCGCCGCAGGCCCAGCGGCGCACCGGCTTCCGCCCCGACATCGAGGGCCTGCGCGGCGTCGCCGTCCTCTCCGTCCTCGCCTACCACGCCGCCGTTCCCGGCTTCGCCGGCGGCTACGTCGGCGTCGACGTCTTCTTCGTCATCTCCGGCTTCCTCATCACCGGACTGCTGCTCGGCCGCCCGATCGGCCTGTGGGACTTCGCCGCCCGCCGCGCCCGCCGCATCCTGCCCGCCGCCGCCACCGTCCTGGTCGCCACCGCCGTCGCCGGTGGCGCGCTGCTCGACCCGCTGCGCGGCACCGACCTCGCCCGCGACCTGATGGCCTCCGCCGGACAGTTCGTCAACTGGCGCTTCGTCGGCCAGCAGACCGACTACCTGGCCGCCGAACACGCCCCGAGCCCGCTCCAGCACTTCTGGTCGCTCGGCGTGGAGAACCAGTTCTACCTGCTGTGGGGCGTTCTGCTGCTCGGCCTCGCCCGCTTCCTGCACGGCCGCCGCCGCACCGTCGCGATCACCCTGGCCACCACGGCCATCGGCGCGGTCTCGTTGCTGCTGTGCGTCCGGTGGACGGCGACCTCGGCGCCGCTCGCCTACTTCTCCACCGGCAGCCGGCTCTGGGAGTTCGCGGCCGGCGCGTGCGCGGCGCTGCTCGCCGGCGCGCTGGCCGGCCGCACGCAGCGGCGCGGGACGGCCTGGTCGCTGCGACTGCTCGGCTGGGCCGGCGCCGCCTCCGTCCTCGCGTCGATCCTGCTCTACGACCGGAACACCCCCTTCCCCGGCACCGCCGCGCTGGTGCCCGTCCTCGGCGCCGCCGCCGTCCTGCTCGCCGGCCCCGCCCACCGCGCGCTCGGCGCCACCGACGCCGGGCGCCTCCTCGACAGCCGCCCGCTGCGCGCCGCCGGACGCCTGTCGTACGCCTGGTACCTCTGGCACTGGCCGGTGCTGACCATCGCCCAGGCCCGCTACGGCGCCCTGCCCTGGACCACCCTGGCCGCCCTCGCCGCAGCCAGCGCGCTGCCCGCCTGGCTCACCATGCGGCTCGTCGAGCAGCCGCTGCGCTACGGCAGCAGCCCGGCGCCGCGCCGGGGCCTCGCGGTCGGCGCAAGTGCCCTCGTCATCCCGCTGATCGCCGCCCTCACCCTGGGTGGCGGCACGGTCCGCGCCCTCGGCGGCACCGCCGACACCCCCTCCGCCGCCCCGGCCGGGGCCCCGACCGGCCCCACCCTGCTCGCCCCCGGCGCGCGGGTGCTCGGCCTGACCCCCTCGCTGGCCCGCGCCCGGGAGGACTTCCCGCCCGGCAAGGGCTGCGAGATCCCGCTGAACGCGGACAGCAGCCCGCGCTGCCTGTTCGGCGCCGAGGACAGCCCCGACCGGATCGTGCTGCTCGGCGACTCGCACGCCGGCCAGTGGATATCCTCCGCACTCGCGATGGCCGAGCAGCGGCACTGGGCCCTGGAGGTCCTGGTCAAGCCCGGCTGCCCGCTCGCCACCCTCACCGTGCGCAACAACGTCCTCGGCCGCACCTTCGAGGAGTGCGACCGCTGGCGCGAGAACACCCTCACCCGGCTCACCTCCGGGCCCAGGCCGCGCCTCGTCCTGATGGCCGGCCTCAACCGCTACGGCAGCCAGGAGGAACGCACCCAGGGCTGGACCCGCACCCTGGACCGCCTCGCCGCCGTCGGCGCCCCGCTCGCCTACCTCGGCGACACCCCGATGCCCGGCAAGGACATCCCGACCTGCCTCGCCGCATCCGACGGCCGCTCGGACGCCTGCTTCTTCCCGCGCGACACCGCCTTCGAGTCGGACCCGATGCTCGACGGCGGCCTCGCCGCCCGCTACGGCGTCCGCACCCTGGACCTGGGCCCGCTGCTGTGCCCCGGCAGCGGACCGGACTGCCCGGCGGTGCTGGAAGGCGTGGTGCTGTACCGCGACACCGGCCACATCACCGACACCCTGGCCCGCGTCCTGGCGCCGCGCCTGGACAAGGGAATCCTGGAGGCGGCCGGGTAGCGCGGTTCCACCGCCTGGGGCGCCCCGCCGGATCGGTCCGGCGGGGCGCCCTCGTCGTGCGGGTGCGGGTGCGGCCGCCGCAGGCGTTTTTTCAGCCGTAGATGCTGTGGCAGAGGCGGGCCTGCTCCGAGCCCGCGGGCCAGCGGCCGACGCGTTCGGCCTGGTCGCAGATGCCGCCCGCGCCGAGGGTGGGCAGCGCCGTGCCGGAGGCCGGAGCCGCCGGGGTGGCGCCGGCGGGGGAGGCGCCGTGGGCCGACGGCGAGGGGTGCGCGGTGCGGCCGGGCTTCGGGTGCGCGGTCGCCGCGTGCTGCGCGTCGGCCGGCTCGTCCTCGTTCGGCGCGGCCGCCGCCGTGGCCGTGGCCAGGGCCGGTCCGGCGCCCTGTGGCGTGGGCGGCGGCAGCGGGGACGGCGCGGGCGTGGTGGGGAGCGGGGAGAACGCGGGCGGGTCCGGAGCCGCCGGGTCGGACGCGGAGGGGGAGGCGTGCGGCAGGGCCACCACGTCCAGCTCGTCTCCCGCCCCCGGCCCGCACATCGCCAGGACGGCGGCGAGGACGGCGACGGTCCCGACGGTCGCGGCGGCCCACACCTTCCGCGACCGCCGCGACGCCGGTGCGGGCGCCGGAACGGGGGCCGGCGCGAACCCGGTGGGTACCGGGGGTGGCTGCCACGCGTCCTGCGGCCACTGCCACTGTCCTCCGGTGGGCTGCCCAGTCATCTTGTCGTCCTTCCAGCGCCGAACCCCCCACCGAATCCCCCGTCATGCCTTCCCCGTGCTCAACGAGCGCGCCGACGCCGGGACATGACCCGGAAGAGGGGTCTGGAGGGGCGCCGATTGCCGCCGCGCCACATGCTGGGGGGCATGGAGACCAACAGCACGTCCAAGCACCTGGTCGAGGTGGCCGACTTCCGGACCGACAGCCGCTACCGCCTGGTCCACTTCGAGGGCCACGGCTGGGAGCCGCTCGCCCCCGAGGAGTTCGAGCCCCGGATCCGCCAGCTCTTCCCGGACCTCGACCCGCGCGATCCGGTCCGCGTCCACTGGGCGGATCGCCCCTGGGAGTGGCCCCTCTGGCACCCCGGCGAGGCGTGAGCCGCGCTTTCGTTACGCTGTCCGGGTGAGCGTGGATCATTTCTGGCGCCGCCTGCCCGGCCAGGAGGTCGACACCTGCTCGCCGGCGGAACTCGGCGAGCTCGTCCCCGACCGGCAGGACGTCCGCTACGACCAGCTGGCCTCCGCCGGGCTCCTCCTGGGCGTGCGGAGCACCGCCCGGCTGATGGAACTGGCCCTCACCGAGAACGGCCTGCACCCCGACCCGGCCGCCCGCCTGCCCGTGTACGGCGGCGAGCGCCGTGAACCCGACGCCGCGCAGACCGATCCGCTGGTGCTGAGCCCCGCGCAGGTCGCGGACGCCTTCACCTTCCTGCGCGACTCGGCGCTCGGCGAACTCGTGCGCCAGCAGGACACCGTGCTGGCCCGGACGGTCGCGCGCCTCGGGTACCCGACGCCGTGGTCCGAGACCTGGGCGTCCCGGGTGGTCGCCGACCTGCGGGAGCTGCGGGACTTCTTCGCCCACGCGGCGGCGGCCGGTGACGCGGTGGTCGTCCGGGACCGGAAGGCATGATCGGGGTGGACGAGTTGGGCGGGGTGGAGGACGTGAAAGGGGTGGGCGGGGTGGAGGACGTGAAAGGGGTGGACGGGGTGGAGGACGTGAAAGGGATGGACGGGCTTTCGAGCACCGCCGGTTACGCCGAGGCGGCGGAGGAACTCGCCGTCCAGTACGAGAGCGTGACCTTCGCCGAGGTCCACGCGGACCTGCTGCACAGCTACCCGCCCCCGCCCGCCGCCGTCCTCGACGTGGGGGCCGGCACCGGGCGCGACGCGGCCGCCCTCGCCGCCCTCGGCCATCCGGTGGTGGCCGTCGAGCCGACCGCCGAACTCCGTTCCGTCGCCGAGCGGTTGCACGTGGGCTCCGGCGTGCGCTGGGTCGCCGACGCGCTGCCCGAGCTGCCGCGGCTGAGCGCCGGCGCCGAACGCTTCGACCTGGTCCTGCTGACCGCCGTCTGGATGCATCTCGCCCCCGCCGAGCGGCCGTTGGCGATGGCCGCCCTCGGTCGGCTGCTGGCCCCGGGCGGGCGCCTCGCCCTGACCCTGCGCCACGGCCCCGTCCCGCCGGGCCGCCGGATGTTCGACGTCCCGCCCGAGGAGACCGTCGCGCTCGCCGCCGCCCGGGGCCTGCGACTGCTCCACCGCGCCGAACGCGGCGACCTGCACGGCCGGTCCGGCGTCCGCTGGACGAGCCTGGTCTTCGGGTAGGCCGCTCTCCTGCGGTCCGGGCCGCGCCTACGCGGTACGGGGGTCAGTTCACGTCGACGTTGTCGAAGAGTTCGAGCATCTGCGTGAGGACGTGTACGCAGGCGGTCAGGTCGGCGTCGGTCAGCTCGCCGCCGACCTGGCGGAGCAGGGCGTGCTCGCGGGCGCTCGCGGCGGAGACGGCGGCCCTGCCGTGGTCGGTCAGCCGGATCAGCGAGGACCGCTGGTGGGCGGGGTTCGGGGTGATCTCGACCAGGTCCAGGGCTACCGCGTCGTTGACCATGCGTTGCACGAACTGCCTGCTCAGCGCTTGTGCGCGGCCCATCTGAGGGACGGTCATGGGCCCGTGCTCCGCGAGCAGGAGCAGCACGGCGCGCACGCCGACGGACAGCCCCTCGATGGGAGCCGCGAGTTCCACCTTGCGGAGCACCCGCCGGTACAGCGGGCCGACCAGGTCGAACACGTCCATGAGCCGGTGGGCGAGGACGTCGGGCGGGAGCGGGGCATCGGTATCGGTCACCCCGTCATCATGGCACCTGGGTTGCCAATCCTCGCGGGGGATGACAACTTGGTTGTCATGACTGACGCATCTGACGTGTTCTCGTTCGACGACGGCCGCAGCCACCTCGCCTACCGTGACACCGGGTCGGGCCGACCCCTGGTGCTGGTGCACGGCGGCCTGCTCGACCACCGCATGTGGAGCGACCAGATCGCCGCCTTCGCGGCCGACTACCGGGTGATCGCGCCGGACGCCCGCGGCCACGGCGGATCCTCCAACGCGACCGGCCCGTTCCGGCACACCGACGACCTCGCGGCCCTGCTGCGCCACCTCGGCACCGGCCCCGCGATCCTCGTCGGGCTGTCGATGGGCGGCGCCATCGCCGTCGACACCGCGCTCGAACACCCGGACGTGGTCGAGGCGTTGGTCGTCAGCGGCGTCGGCACCAGCGAACCCGAGTTCAAGGACCCGTGGCTCGGCGAGATCGAGGCCGAGGAGGCCCGCGCCATGGCCGCGGGCGACCTCGAAGGCTGGATCACGGCGTTCACCCGGCTCGCGGCCGGCCCGCACCGCACCCTCGACGACGTCGACCCGGACATCGTGCGCACGTTGAAGGACATGACCCGGCGAACCCTCGCCAAGCACACCCCCACCGAACCCGACCACCAGGTGCCCGTCACCGACACCTGGGCGCGGGCGGCGAAGATCGGCGTCCCGGTGCTGGCCATCAACGGCGGCATCGACTCCGACGACCACCTCGGCATGGCCGAACGCCTCGTCCGCAGCGTCGCCGACGGCCGTACGGCGACGGTTGACGGCACCGGCCACTACCCCAACATGGAACGCCCGGACGCCTTCAACGAGCTCCTCGACGACTTCCTCCGGACCCTGCCGGTGCACGAGGGCTGACGGTGGATCCTGCTCACGGGCGCCTTCCGGATGGAGTCTCACCCCAAGGCTGACAGCGGCAGTTCGCCACCGGCTGGCCGGCCGACCGGCCAGCCGGGCCGCTTCGCGCTCGTCATGGACCCGCACGGCGCGCCGTGGTTCACCGGGGCGGGGCGCCGAAGTCCTCGGCGACCAGCCGGTCGGCCCAGCGCCGGAGGGCCGGGGCGAGGGGCGGGTGGACGAGGCCGGCGGCGGTGGCGAGGCGGTCGGCGGAGGTGGTGTCGTAGCGGTCCTCGGAGAGGAAGCCGAGGGTCTCCGGGTCGGCGCCGGTGAGGGCGCGGGGGAGGCGGCGGACGATGGCGACGGGGACCAGGCCGCGGGGCGGGCGGACGCCGAGGTGGGCGGCGATGAGCGTGATCAGGTCCGGGAGCGCGGGGGTGGCGGGGTCGAGGACGGTGTGGGCCATCAGGGCGGAGCCGTCGGGTGCGGGGGTGGTGGCGCTGTCGTGCGCGGGGACGGCGGCGAGGAAGCGGGCCAGGTGGTCGACGGTGACCACGGGCAGGAAGGTGCGGCGGGTGCCGGGCAGCAGCGGCAGGCGGCCGCGGTGCAACTGGCGGACGAGCTGGGCCAGGCCGAGGTACTGGCCGGCCTCGCCGGTCCGCGAGTGGCCGATGACGCTGCTGGGGTTGACGGTGGTCAGCGGGACGCCGAGTCGGGGTGCGGTGACCCGGACGGCGGCGTCGCCGAGCAGCTTGGAGGCCTCGTACGCGCCGAGGCGCGCGTAGGCGGCGGTGGTGGCGCGGGGACTGGGCGGGTACTGCGGCTGCGGGTCGCGGCCGACGCGGTAGCCGGAGAGGTGGACCAGGCGGCGCAGCCGGGGCCGGGTGGCGGACCAGTGGAGGGCGTGCAGTGCGCCGTGGACGTTGGCGGGTTCGGCCTGGTCGCGGGTGAGGCCGAACTGGTAGCGGGCGGCGAGGTTGTGGACGTCGCGGACCTCGGTGAGCCGGGCGTCGTCCTCGGGGGAGAGGCCGAGGCCGGGGCGGGTGAGGTCGGCGGCGACGGTGGTCAGCGCGGTGTCGTCGGCGTCGTGGGTGCGCAGCCAGCGGCGTAGTTCGGTGTCGCGGCCGAGGCCGCGCACGGCGGCGGCCACGGGCTCGCCGCGGGTGAGGAGTTCGAGGACGAGCCAGCGGCCGAGGAAGCCGGTGGCGCCGAGGACGAGGGTGCGGGGCGATGGCGGGAGGGGCGGCATGGGGCAACTCCTGACGCTGGAATCTGTAGACCGGTCTGCATATTTTTCGGGCGCGAGGAAACTTCGGGCACGGGAGATTCGGGCACAAGGAATCGGGAGGGTCGGAAGGGCGGAGCCGCGCACCGGCCGGCGGCGGCTCCGCCCCGCGACGCCCTACGCGGTGCGGGCGGCCGGCTTGGCGCCGAGCAGGTGGCGGACGGCGTGCAGCGCGTGGTCCAGCGGCTCGCGGCTGCGCCGGACCGACGCGAGCAGGACCGCGCCCTCCATCAGCGCCAGTGCCTGCCCGGCCGCCGTCGCGGCCTCGGCCGGCTGGAAGCCCTCGGCCTCCAGCCGGCCGGCCAGCACGCGCTGCCAGCTCTCGTACACCTCCGCGCAGACGGCGCGCAGCGGCTCGTTGGTGCCGGCGACCTCCAGGGCGACGGTCGCGATCGGGCAGCCCTTGGTGTAGTCGGAGCCCGCCAGTCGCTCGGCGAAGACCTCGGTGAGCCGCTCGGTGAGCGCTCCGCTGTCGGCGCCCTCGGCGGCCAGCGCGGCGAGCAGGTCCTCGACCTCCTGTCCGGCCTGGACTAGGGAGGCGGCGACCAGTTGGTCCTTGCCCTCGGGGAAGTGGAAGTAGAGCGAGCCGCGCGGTGCGCCCGTCGCGGCCACGATCTGGTTGAGGCCGGTCCCGAAGTAGCCCTGTGCCTCGATCAGCGTCCGGGTGCCGGCGATCAGCCGGGCCCGGGTTTCCTCACCCTTGACTCCCATGCGGAAAACAATAGACCGGTCTGCATATTCCTGTCGACGGGCCTCAGCGCCTGGCCTCAGTACCGGGCCTCAGTACCGCGTCTCAAAGCCGGGCCTCAGCACCGGGCCTCGGACGGGAAGCCGGTCCAGCACAGCTCGTCGGGCAGGTGGCGCATGTCGTTGTGGAGCAGCACGTAGGAGGGGCGGCCGGGTGTGTAGCGGATGACGGTCAGCGCCGCGTTGCAGGAGTTGAGGCCGAGCCAGCGCCAGGCAGGGGCGCTGAGGGCGTGCCGGACCAGCCAGCCGATCAGGAACGCGTGGGTGACGACCAGTTCGTGCCGGTCCTCGCCGCCCGCCACCGGACCGGTGAACCGCTGGACGGCCCGGCGCGCCAGCTCCGGGCCGCGGGCGCGCTCCTCCGCCGTGGACTGCGCGAGGAAGTCCAGCAGGTAGTCGGCGCTGTCGGCGGGCAGTTCGTGCCGCTCCGGGACGTACGGCACGTAGTCGCCGGCCTCCTCGCAGACCGTCGGGACCGCGCCGGCCTGCCAGCCGCCGCCCAACTGCCCGCCGCCCAACGGCTCGTCGCCCGGCCGCCCGCCGCCCAACTGCTCGGCGATCAGCCGGGCGCTCTGCGCGGCCCGGGGCAGCGGTCCGTGGTGCACGGCTGTGATGGGGCGGTCCGCCAGCCGCCGTCCGAGCAGGACGGCCTGTCGGCGTCCGTCGGCCGTGAGCCCGCTGCCGTCGGGCGCGGCCTCGCCGTGGCGGGTCAGGTAGAGGTAGCGGGTGGCGGACTCGGCCATGCTCCGGGACTCCTTCGTTCGTGTCGGCGTGCGTGCTCTCGTGCTCGCCGGTGATCCTGGGTTCGTCCCGGATCGACGCCGTCGCGGCCCTGCCCGGTTCCGGATCAGCCCGTGTGCGCCTCCTGGAGCAGTGCCAACTCCTCCGGGGAGAGGCGCAGCGCCCCGGCGGCGATGTTGTCCTCCAGGTGCGCCAGGTCGCCGGTGCCGGGGATGGCCAGGACGTGCGGGCCCTGGTGGAGCGTCCAGGCGAGGCGGACCTGGGCCGGGCCGACCCCGCGCGCCTGCGCCACCGCCCGGACCTGGGCGGGTTCGGCTCCGCCCGTGCCGGACTCCCGCCCGGCTCCGGCGATCGCGTAGAACGGGACGAAGGCGATGCCCTGCTCGCCGCAGAGCCGCAGCACGGCGTCCTGTTCGGGCGAGGCGCCGATGCCGTACGGGTTCTGCACGCACACGACGGGCGCCACGGCCTGTGCCTCGGCGAGCTGGTGCGGGTGGATGTTGGAGAGGCCGAGGTGGCGGATCAGCCCGGCCTGCCGCAACTCGGCGAGGGCGCCGAAGCGTTCGGCGATCGAGTCGGTGCCGACGATCCGCAGGTTCACCAGGTCGAGGTGGTCGCGGCCGAGTTGGCGCAGGTTCTCCTCGACCTGGCCGCGCAGCCGCTCCGGGGTGCGGGCGTGCTCCACCCACTCGCCGTCGAGCCCGCGGCCCGGGCCGACCTTGGTGGCGATCACCAGGTCGTCGGCGTACGGCGCGAGCGCCCGGTTGATCAGCTCGTTGGCGGAGCGCAGTGGGGAGAAGTAGAAGGCGGCGGTGTCGAGGTGGTTGACGCCCAGTTCGACGGCGCGCCGCAGCACCCGGACGGCCTGCTCGCGGTCGCGCGGTACGGCGTCGGGGACGAGCGCCCGGCCGGTCTGCGGCAGGCGCATCGTGCCGAGGCCGATCCGGTGGACGGTGCGGTCGCCGAGCGTCCAACTGCCGGAGGCGGCAGCGGTGACGGCGGCGGGGGTGGTGTCGGAGGTCATGCCGTCATGATCGCCACTGCACTGCCCCGACCGCCAGCGATTCGGGAATGTGTGAATCCCCGGGGAATCCACGGGGGCGGAGATGACGGCGGACCTGGCGGGACTGTGACAACCGTCATGCCGAGTCCATGATCACCCTCCCTGGTCCGGGGCCCCGCCCGACCGGGATGATGGGGCGCGTCGACGGGGCGGGAGCGCCCAGGGTCGGGTGAATGGGGGTCGGCGATGTCGCCGCACGAGATCGGGTTGTACGCGAGCGCCGCCGTGGTGGTCAGCGTGGGACTTCAGGCGCTGGTACTGGCCGGCTCCAACGTCGGTCAGGGAGTCGGCTCCGCAGCCGGCCCGGGAGCAGGAGCCCCGGCGGGCGCCGGGCCGGGCGAGGTGCTCGCCGTGGTCCGGGCCGCCCTGGCGCGGCGGCCCCGCGCCACCCTCACACTGTTCGCGGTGATGGCGGTGATGGCCGTGCTCCAGTACGCGGTGCCCGCCCTGGTCGAGGATCTGATGCGGCAGCCGGGAGCGCTGTCCGACGGGCAGTGGTGGCGGGCCGGGACGGCCCTGCTGGTGCAGTCCTCCGGGATCACGCAGATCGCGATGAACCTGCCGGCCCTGCTCGTGGTCGGCGCCGTCGCCGAGTCGGTCCTCGGGTGGTGGCGGACCCTGGCCGTCTTCCTCGTCAGCGGCGTCCTCGCCCACGTGGTGAGCCTGGCCGGCTGGTCGCCGCGCGGCGGCGGCGACTCCGTGGCCGTCTGCGGCCTGCTCGGCGCCCTGGCCGTCACCTGCCTGCTGCGCGGGAACACCCTGGGCCTCACCTTCAAGGGCACCTGGTACCTGCTGCTCATCCCCGCGGCCGGTCTGTTCCTGTGCGCGCTGCGGAACAACCACGGCGCCGGTCTGGTGGCGGGCTGCCTGCTCGGCCTGGCGCTCGCCGCCGGGACGAGGGCCAGGCCGACCGGGCAGCCCGCCGTGGCGTGACGGGGCTTGGCCATCGCGCGCCTCCCCGTGCTCCGGTGCCGGTGGTCCACCCCCGGGGCCAAGCTCGCAGACCCGCGGCTCGGACCGGGCCTGGCACGCCGGGCGCCGGTCGGCGTCTGGGAGAGTGCGGGCATGACACTTCGGACCCTTCGCTGCGCCGTCCTCGACGACTTCCAGGGCGTCGCCACCAGCATCGTCGACTGGTCGCCGGTCTCCGAGCGGGTGGCGGTGACCGCCTTCTCCGAGCACTTCGGGTCGGAGGACGAACTCGCCGCGGTGCTGGCCGACTTCGACTTCGTCGTGACCCTGCGCGAGCGGGTGCCGTTCCCGGCCTCGCTGTTCGCCCGGCTGCCGAGGCTCAGGCTGCTGGTCGCCTCGGGCATGCGGAACTCGGTGATCGACTACGCGGCCGCCGAGGCGCACGGCGTGACGGTCTGCGGGACGGCCAGCTCCTCCACCCCGCCGGTCGAGCTGACCTGGGCGCTGCTGCTCGGCCTGGCCCGCGGCATCGTGCCGGAGAGCACGGCGCTGCGCGAGGGCGGTCCCTGGCAGAGCACCGTCGGCGCCGACCTGCACGGGCGGGTGCTCGGGCTGCTGGGCCTGGGGAGGATCGGCGGCCTGGTCGCCCGGGTCGGACTGGCCTTCGGCATGGACGTGCTGGCCTGGAGCCAGAACCTCACGGACGAGCGGGCCGCCGAGGTCGGCGTGCGCCGGGCCGCCGGCAAGGAGGAGCTGTTGAGCGGCGCCGACTTCGTCTCGATCCACCTCGCCCTGGGCGAGCGCACCCGGGGGCTGCTCGGCGAGGCCGAACTCGCGCTGATGAAGCCCGAGGCGTACCTGGTGAACACCTCCCGGGCGGCGATCGTCGACCAGGACGCGCTGCTGGCCGCGCTCACCGGGGGCCGGATCGCGGGCGCCGCCGTGGACGTCTTCGACGTCGAGCCGCTGCCCGCCGAGCACCCGCTGCGCACCGCGCCCCGGCTGCTGGCCACCCCGCACCTGGGGTACGTGTCGCGCGACAACTACCGCCGCTACTACGGCGAGGCGGTCGAGGACATCGCGGCCTACCTGGCCGGCGAGCCGATCCGCCGCCTGGGCTGACCCCTGGCTGGGCTGACCCCTGGCCTGGGCTGACCCCTGGCCTGGGCTGACCCCTGGCCTGGGCCGATCCGCCGAGCCGGGCCACCGCGCCGACCGGCCCGGTCGGCGCGGCGGCGACTCGTTCACGGCACCATCCAGCCGAGGACCGGGGTGGACTGGAGCCAGGCGAGGAGGCAGAGGACGGCCAGGACGGCCAGGCTCCAGCCGATGATCTTGCGGAGGACCTCCCCCTCCCGCCCGTACGTCCCGACCGCGCTGGCGGCGATGACCAGGTTCTGCATCGCGACGGCCTTGCCCTGGACGCCGCCGGTGCTGGTGGTCGCGGCGGCCAGGAGGGGGGACAGTCCGATGTGCTGGGCGGCGGAGACCTGCATCGCACCGAAGAGCGCGTTGGAGGAGGTGTCGGATCCGGTGAGGGCCACGCCGAACCAGCCGGTGAAGCCGGAGAACAGGGCGAAGGCACCGCCGAGGCCCGCCAGCCAGGTGCCGATGGAGACGGCCATCCCGGAGAGGTTCATCAGGTAGGAGAGGGCGAGGACGCAGGCGATGGTCAGGGCCGCCCAGCGGATCTGGTGCAGCGCGTCCAGGTAACAGCGCAGTGCCCGCCGTACCGGCACCCGCAGGATGAGCGCGGTCAGGACGCCGGTGGCGAGGAGCAGGGTCCCGGCCGCGCCGAGCCAGCCGAAGTCGAAGGTGGTGACCGCCACGGGTCGGCCGCTCGGGCTGGTCACGTGGAGCCCGGGCCAGGGGAAGGAGACGTCCTGGTCCTTCACGAAGCCGGCGACGGGCCCGCCGTAGGACACCAGGGCGAACAGCGCGGTGATGATCGCGTACGGGAGGAAGGCCAGCAGGGTGTCCCGGCGGGGGGCGCGCTCCACGCGGGGCCGCGTTTCGGCGGCGGGGCCGTTCCGTCGCGCCCGGATCCTGAGCAGCACGATGACCGAGGCGAGCGAGGTGAGCGAGGCCACCAGGTCGGTGAGTTGGTAGGTGAGGTAGTTCGAGCAGAGGAACTGGCCGACGGCGAAGCCGGTTCCGGCGGCCAGGGCCACCGGCCACACCTCCCGGAGCCCCCGGCGCCCGTCGAGGAGGAGCAGCAGGACGAACGGCACCAGGGCCGCGATGACGGCGGACTGGCGGCCGACCATGGCGCCGAGGTCGGCCCCGGGGAGGGAGGTGACCTTGGCCAGGGTCTGGATCGGATTGCCCACCGAACCGAAGGCCGCCGGCGCCGTGTTGGCGAAGGCCGCGACGGCGGCGGCCTTCAGGGGGTCCAGTCCCAGGCCGAGCAGGATGAGCGAGGTGACCGCGATGGGGGTGCCGAATCCCGAGAGGGACTCGATCATCGCCCCGAAGCAGAAGGCGATCAGCACGGCCTGGATCCGGATGTCGCCGGAGAGGGACGAGAAGGTCCTTCCGATGACGTCGAAGTGTCCGGAGGCGCGTTGGAGGCGGTTGATCCACACCGCGCCGAGGATGATCCACACGATCGGGAACAGTCCGAAGGCGGCTCCCTCCAGTGCGCCGTCGGCGGCCTGGCCGAGCGGCATACCGTAGCCGGCGGTGGCGATCAGGAAGGCGGTGGCGAGCCCGGCGAGGGCGGCCCAGTGCGATTTCAGTCGCACCAGGCCGAGCAGGACCAGGAGGACGAGGAGGGGGGTCGCCGCGAGCAGGGCGGCGAGAGCGGGGTGTCCGAGCGGGTCTGGGACTTGGCGATACACGGGTGGGTCTCGCTTTCTCCAGTCGGCGATGACCGCGACGGCGAGAACGCTCGATCCACCCGGGTACGGACGATCGGCGCACGCACGTTTTCGCATCATGGAACCCGAGTTCCATCAGGCGCCAAGCATGGGATGTGCCGATACCGCCGTCAAGGGGGCGGGGTGCGGGCTCAGGATCGGGAGTGGCGATCCTGACGCATCGTCAGAAAGGCTTCGGGGAAGCCGAGTTCGCCGTCACCCGCGCGCTCCGAGCACGACGCCGAGCCGCTTCGCCGCCGCGTTGACCAGGGCTCCGTGCTCCGCCCGCGACTCGTCGGTGGCCCGGCTGGCGGGGACGTTGACGCTGATGCTCGCTACCGGCAGCCCGAGGCCCCCGATGACCGCCGCGGCGACCGCCGAGACGTCGGAGCGCCACTCGCCGCTGTTGGTCGCGTAGCCCCGGCGCCGGACCTCCGCCAACTCGTCCAGCAGCCGCCGTGGTTCGACGATCGTCGTGTCGGTGTACCGGGCCAGCCCCTCGGCGAGATAGCTCTCCAGCGCCTCGGCGGGGCTCGCGGCGAGCACCGCCTTGCCGTTGGCGGAGGCGTGGGCGGGCAGGTCCTGCCCGAGCGGAAGGACGATCCGCACCGGCTGGCTGGTCTCCAGCCGCTCCACCAGGATCACCCGGCCGCCCTCCGGCACGGCCAGGTGGACCGTTTCGCCGGTCTGCCGGCGCAGTTCCTCCATCACCGGCACGGCGGCGTCGCGCAGGCCCAGTTCGCCGGTGGCCTGCCGGCCGACCTGCAGCGCCTTGGCGGTGACCAGCCACCGCGTGGGTGCCCCGCCGGCCTGGCGCAGCCACCCCGCCGTGTGCAGGGTGAGCAGCGCCCGCTGCACGGAGCTCTTCGGTAGGTCCATGGCCCGCGCCAGCTCCGCGACGCCGATCGGCTGGCGCGCGGCGACCTCCTCCAGTACCCGCAGCGCGTTGAGCACGTTCTGCATCCTTGACCCCCTTCGAAGGTGGCGCCTACGCTCCACTATGCCGCTCCACGATACGACGTGCCGTCAGACGGCACAACCCTTAAGGGGGTTCGACGCGTATGTCCTTCCGTACCGGCCGCCACTTCCTCCAGATCCCGGGCCCCACCAACGTCCCCGACCCCGTGCTGCGGGCGATCGCGGCGCCCACGACCGACCACCGGGGGCCCGAGTTCGCGACACTGACGCTGCGTCTGCTCAAGTCGATCGGGCCGGTGTTCGGCACCTCGGGCCCGGTCGTGATCTACCCCGCCTCGGGGACCGGCGCCTGGGAGGCCGCCCTGGTCAACACCCTCAGCCCCGGCGACCGGGTGCTCTGCTTCGAGACCGGACAGTTCGCCGCGCTCTGGCGGGAGATGGCCCAGGACCTCGGCCTCCAGGTGGACCTGGTCCCCGGGGACTGGCGCCACGGTGCCGATCCCGAGGTGCTCGCGCAGCGACTCGCCGAGGACGCCGACCGGACGATCAAGGCGGTGTGCGTCGTCCACAACGAGACCTCCACCGGCGTGACCAGCCGGATCGCGGAACTGCGCCGGGCCCTGGACGGGGCGGGCCACCCGGCGCTGCTGCTGGTCGACGCGGTGTCCTCGCTCGGCTGCCTCGACTACCGCCACGACGAGTGGGGCGTCGACGTCACGGTGTCCGGCTCGCAGAAGGGCCTGATGCTGCCGCCCGGGCTGGGGTTCAACGCGGTCAGCCGCAAGGCGCTGGTCGCTTCGCGCACCGCCGGGCTGCCCAAGTCGTTCTGGAGCTGGGCGCCGGTCATCGAGGCGAACCGGAACGGCGCCTTCCCCTACACCCCCGCCATCAACCTGCTCTACGGCCTGGACGAGGCCCTGCGGATCCTCGACGCCGAGGGCCACGACAACGTCCACGCCCGGCACGCCCGGCACGCCGCCGCCACCCGGGCCGCCGTCCACGGCTGGGGCCTGGAGGTCCTGTGCGCGGACGAACGCGAGTACTCCGGCTCGCTCACCGCGGTCCTGCTGCCCGAGGGCCACGACGCCGACCGGTTCCGCGAACTCGTCCTGGAGCGCTTCGACATGTCGCTCGGCGCCGGTCTGGGCAGGCTCGCCGGCCGGGTCTTCCGGATCGGCCACCTCGGCCACCTCAACGACCTGACCCTCATCGGCACCCTCGCCGGGGTGCAGCTGGGCCTGGAACTCGCCGGGGTGCCGATCGACCCGGCCGGCCTCGGTGCGGCGCTCGACGTGCTCCGCCGCCCGTGAACGCCCCGGCACCCCCAGACACAGGAGTCAACCGGACATGACAGCGAGCAGTTCCGACGCCTCGACGGCCGGCCGCGGCCCCGAGCGCGCCGCCCGACCCGAGAGCGGCACCCGCCACGGCGACACCCGCGCGCTGGAGCACCGGCTCCGCCGCGACCTCGACGGCGAGGTCCGCTTCGACGACTACACCCGGCACCTGTACTCCCGGGACGCGAGCATGTACGCGATCACCCCGGTCGGCGTGGTCCTGCCCCGGCACGCCGACGACGTCCAGGCCGCGGTCGCCGCGGCGGCCGAACACGGCGTACCGCTGGTGCCGCGCGGCGCGGGCACCAGCCTGGCGGGGCAGACCGTGGGGCCCGGGCTGGTCCTGGACCTGTCCCGCCATCTGAACCGCATCGTGGAACTGGACCCCGAGGCCCGTACCGCCCTGGTGGAACCCGGCGTCGTCCAGGCCCAACTGAACCGCGCGGCGGCGCCGTCGGGCCTGGTGTTCGGCCCCGACACCTCCACCGCCAACCGGGCCACCATCGGTGGCATGATCGGCAACAACTCGGGCGGCAGCGGGTCGCTGCGCCACGGGATGACCATCGACCACGTCCGGGAGCTCGACGTCGTGCTCTCCGACGCCAGTCGGGCCCACCTCGCCCCGGTCGACGCGGCGGAGCACCGCCGGCGGGCCGCCCTGCCGACCCTCGAAGGTGCCGTCTACCGCGAACTCCCGCGGATCGTCCGGGCCAACGCCCGGGCCATCGCCGAGGGAACACCGGAGTTCTGGCGCCGCTCCGGCGGGTACCGCCTGGAACGGCTCGTCCGCGAGGGCGCCGAGGGCGCGGAGGACGCCCCCTTCGACCTCGCGAAGTTCGTCGTCGGCTCGGAGGGCACCCTCGTCATCGCCACCAGGGCCCTGGTCGACCTGGTGCCCAGGCCCGCGCACACGGTCATCGCCGTCGGCCACTTCACCTCCGTCGCCGGGGCCGTCGACGCGACCGCGGACGCCCTCGCCTGCGAACCCGCCGCGGTGGAGCTGATGGACCGGACGATCCTCGAACTCTCCCGGCGGAAGATCGAGTACGCCCCGCTCGGCGGCATCCTGGCCGGCGATCCCGGGGCGCTGCTGTTCGTCAGCTTCAGCGGGGACGACGAGGGCGAACTGCGCGGCCGGCTCCAGCGGCTCACCGCCCGGTGGGCCCGGCACGGCCACGGCTACCACACCCTGCACGCGGTGACCGCGAAGCAGCAGGAGGCCCTGCTCAAGGTCCGCTCGGCCGGCCTGGGCCTGCTGATGGCCGCCGGCGAGGGCACCCGCCGTCCGCTCGCCTTCGTCGAGGACACCGCCGTCGACCCGGTCCACCTCGTCGACTACACCCGCCGCTTCCAGGAGGTGCTGGACCGGCACGGCCTGTCGGCCGGCTTCTACGGGCACTGCTCGGTCGGCTGCCTGCACATCCGCCCCTTCGTGGACCTGACCGACCCCGCCCAGGTGACGACCATGCGGGCGGTCGCGGAGGAGATCCGGGACCTGGTCACCGAGTACGGCGGTGTCAACTCCAGCGAGCACGGCGACGGCCTGGCCCGCAGCGAGTTCAATCCGCTGCTCTTCGGGCGGGACCTCTACGAGGCGATGCGCGGTACGAAGCGGCTCTTCGACCCCCGGAACCTCTTCAATCCCGGCAAGATCGTCGACGCCCCCGCGATGACGGACCACCTGCGGGACCGGGCCCTGCCGCCCGCGCCCGAACTGCGCACCCGGCTCGCCTTCGAGGTCCTCGGCGGCATGCGCGGGGCGGCCGACCGGTGCATGAACATCGGGCTGTGCCGCAAGAGCGCCACCGGCACGATGTGCCCCTCCTACATGGCCACCCGGGAGGAGGAGCACTCCACCCGCGGCCGCGCCAACGCCCTGGTGAAGGCGCTCTCCGAGCCGGACCCCCGGCAGGCGCTGGGAGACGAGCGCCTGCACGGGATCCTCGACCTCTGCCTGATGTGCAAGGCGTGCAAGAGCGAGTGCCCGCTCGGCGTCGACATGGCCACGCTCAAGGCCGAAACCCTCTCCCACCACCACGACCTGCACGGGGTGCCGCTCAGATCCCGGGTGTTCGGCGCCATCCGCCTGCTCAACCGGCTCGGCTCGGCCACCGCGCCGCTCTCCAACCTCCCGGGGCGCAGCCGGCTCGTCCGCCGACTGCTGGAACGGAGGTTGGGGATCACCGCTGCCAGGCCGCTGCCGGCCTTCGCGCGGGACAACCTGCTGCGGTGGTTCCGGCAGCACGAGGGCGCGGCCCCGTCGGCCCCCCTCGGTGAGGTGACCTTCCTGGCCGACTCCTTCACCACCTTCACCGAGCCGGCCATCGGCCGCGCCGCCGTCGAACTGCTGGAACTGGCCGGCTGGCGGGTCCGGCTGGCGGCGCAGGGCTGCTGCGGTCGCGCGAGCCTGTCCAAGGGACTGCTGGACGACGCCAAGCGGCAGTCGGCCGACTTCGCCCGGGCCATCGCCGCGACGGCGGCCCCGGACTCACCGGTCACCGGCTGCGAGCCGTCCTGCCTGATGACGCTGCGGGACGAACACCTGGCCCTGCACCCGGACGACCCGGTGGTCAAGGATCTCGCGGGCCGGGTCCGGCAGGTGGAGGAACTGCTCACCGAGGCGATCGACGCCGGACGCCTCCGCCTGAGCCCCGAGGCCTGGCCGGCCGGTCGCCGACTGCTCTACCACGGCCACTGCCACCAGAAGGCCGAGGTCGGTACGGCCGCCACCATCGCCCTGCTGAACCGGATCCCCGGCGTCGAGGTGGTCGAACTGGACGCCGGCTGCTGCGGGATGGCGGGCTCCTTCGGTTTCGAGAGCGAGCACTACGAGGTGTCCATGACGGTGGGGAACGACCGGCTCTTCCCCGCCGTCAACGCCGAACCCGAGGACACCGTGATCGTCGCCACCGGCGCGTCCTGCCGCCAGCAGATCTTCCACGGGACGGAGCGCCACGCCTGGCACCCCGTCCAACTCGTCCGCGAGGCCCTGCTGACCGGCACCGCCCCCGCCCCGTCCGGCTGAGCGGGGTCCGGGGGCGCGAGGTCCGGGGGCGCGGCGGCCCAGGTCGCCTGGGCCGCCGCGCCGGACCGTGCGCGTCAGTTGACGTTGACGCCGCTCCAGGCCGCCGCGACGGCCTTGTACTCGGTGCTGTTGAGGCCGTACAGGTCCTTGGCCGCGCTCAGGGAAGCGGTGCGGGCGCCCTTGTAGGTGGTGGTGGAGGTCATGTAGACGGTCAGCGCGCGGTACCAGATCTTGGCGACCTTCTGGTTGCCGATGCCGGCCACCGTGGAGTTGTTGCAGGTGGGGCTGTTGTAGGTGTAGCCGTTGATGGTCTTGCTGCCGCTGCCCTCGCTGGCCAGGTAGAACCAGTGGTTGCCGACGCCCGAGGAGTTGTGCACGTCGAGCTTGCCGACCGAGCTGCTCCAGCAGTCCGCCGACCGGCCGTCGAGCGAGGGCTTGTCGAAGCGGCGCAGCCACGGCGGGGTGGACTGGTCGCTGAACAGGTAGTCGGGGGTGTCGACCTTGTTGTTGGCGTACCACTCCACCATGGTGCCGAAGATGTCGCTGGTGGACTCGTTGAGGCCGCCGGACTCGCCGCTGTAGCGCAGGTTGGCGGTGGCGCTGGTGACGCCGTGGGTCATCTCGTGGCCCATGGTGTCGAGGTCGACCTGCTCGGGGTCGGTGCTGCCGTCGCCGTCGCCGGTCATCATGCAGAAGCAGCTGTCGGACCACTGGGCGTTGTCCCAGTTGGTGCCGACGTGGACGAAGACGGTGGCGCCCTTGCCGTCGTTCTTGATGCCGTTCCGGCCGAAGGTGTTCTTGTAGTAGTCGTACGTCCAGGCGGTGTTGGCGTGGGCGTCGACGGCGGCGGTGGAGCGGTCGGTGGAGAACTTCTTCCCGTCGCCCCAGACGTTGGTGGTGCTGGTGAACGCGGTGCCGGAGCCGGCCTTGAGCGCGCTCGCCGCGACGTTGTTGGCGTCCTTGGTGACGTGGCCGCGGACCGAGTCCTTGAGGGTGTAGCCGCCGCCGCTCTGGGCGGTGGTGTCGATCGTGATGTCGCCGGTGTACTCGGAGTGGCCGGTGCCGGAGGCCTGGTGCTCGGCGTCGTAGGTCTCGATCTGCTCGCCGGTGGTGGCGTCGGTGACGACCACCTTGCCGGCCGGCTGGCCGTGCTCGCCGGTGCCCTCGACGGTGGTGCGCCAGGCGAGCCGGGGCGTGCCGTCGGCGGCCCAGACGACCAGTTCGGGCGTGCTGGTGGCGTCCTGGACGCCGGGCGCGGCCGTGAGCGCGGCGGAGGCGCCGGCCTGCGCGGGCACCTTCGGGACGGTGGATCCGACGGCGGCGTCGTGGGCGGCCGCGCGGGAGGAGTCCTTGAGCCGGCCGCGGGCGTCCTGGTGGACGACCAGGTCACCGCCGACCACCGGCAGGCCCTGGTAGGTGCGGTCGAAGCGGACGTGCTGGGTGCCGTCGGCGTCGAGGACGACGTCCTTGACCACGAGGTCCTGGCCGGCGCCGAAGCCGAACACCCCCGCGTTGTGGGTGACGTTGGCGCGGGCCTGGGATATCGCGGCCTCGCGCATGCCGGGGGCGGCGGAGGCCGTGCCGGTGGGGACGGCGACGGCGACGAGGGCGGCGACGACCGCGATGGCTCCGGCCGCGAGGGGGCGGCGGGAGGAGGAGGTGGGGCTCACTCGGACTCCAGTCGGGGTAGCTGCAGGGAAAAGAGCTGCGACCGACATTGACGGCGATCAGTCAGGTAGAGCTAGAGGAATGGTCATATCTTTGCCAAGTTGTGTCCTGTTCAAATCAAAAGTGAGCAGAAATCAACACCCGTGCCGCATATGGCCGATCGCGTTCCGACGCATGACGCACGACCTGACGAGGCCCTAGGCTCGCCCCCATGGACGGATGGGTGGGGGCCTGGACCGGTGGTCGGGCGGCTGTCCACGTGGGCAACGTCGCGGACTTCAACGAACAGTTCTTCGCCCCGGGCATGGACGCCGCCCAGCGCGCCCGACGGCTGCGGCAGGCACACCACTACGCCTGCCTGGCCACCTGCTACAGCCCCGAACCGGCACTGCTGGTGCTGCCCGCCGAGGTCGGCCCGGAGTGGACCGACTGGCTGGCCCGGGAGCTGGAGTGGGGCCCGGTCGAGGTGCACGGCGGCGTCGCGCCCGAGCGGACGGTCGCCCGGGCGCTCGCCGAACGGCCGGCCCTGGCCGCGCGGATCGCCGCCCTCGGCCGGCCGGTGGTCACCTGGGGCCGCACCGCCGCCCAGGGCGAGGGCCCCGAACTGGCCGCGGTGCACCGCTACGAGTCCAAGGCGGCGGCCCACGACCTGTTCGCCGAACTCGCCCCCGACCACCCGGGCGTCGTCGTCCCCCGGCAGGAACGCCCGGCCGGCCGGGGCCGGGCGGCCCGCCGGCTGACCGCCCGCGCCGCCCGGGGGCTGACCACCGTGCTGAAGAGCCCGCACGGCGTCGGCGGCTACGGCACCGTCGTGGTGGAGCCGGCCGACCTGTTCGCCGCCGGCGGCGGCCGGGCCCTGCTGCGGCGCCTGGTCCGCTCCGAACTCCTGCCCGCCCAGGGCGGCCTGCTGCTGGAGGAGCACGTCGACCCGGGCCCGGCCGCCCGGCTGCGCGACCTCACCTACGACGCGCTGGTCGGCCCCGACGGAGCCGTGCACCCGGTGGGCGCCGGCGACATGCGCGTCACCGGCACCCGCTACCAGGGCGTCACCGTCGGCCCCGACGCGGTGCCCCGGGGCGCCGCCGCGACGGCCCGCCGGTTCGCCCTCGCGGTGGGGGAGCGGCTGGCCGCCGAGGGCTACCGAGGCTGGTACGACGTGGACTTCGTCACCGACCGGCGGCGCCGGCTCGCCCCCACCGAGATCAACCTGCGGCTCACCGGCCCGGCCGTGGCCTTCATGCTGCGGGCCCGCCTCGACCAGGTGCGGGGCCCGGGCCACCTCGTCCGCACCCTGGACGCGATGCCGCTCGGCGCCCGGCTCGCCCCGGGCGCGCTGCACGACTACCTCGACCGGCTGCGGCCGCGCTGCGCCCGGCTCGACGTCACCCTCCTGCCGCTGATCCCGACGGCGGGCCACGACCCGGAGCCCGCCGTCGGCCTCGCTCTCGCCGGGCCGAGCACCGAGGCGCTGGACGCCGCGCAGGCGCTGCTCACGGCCGCGCACCACGGGCTGGCCGGGATGTTCGAGGCGCTGCGCTGACCGGTCGTCAGCGCAGGCCGTCAGCGCAGGTCGTCAGCGCCGAGCGGCCGTCACCGCCGGCGGTCCAGGGTGAGGTTGCGCGGGGCGACCACCAGGGTGGCGCCGGAGCCCAGCGCGCGGACCCAGTCGGCGGTGAAGACGTCGAACTCCAGGCTCGACGTCTGCAGGATCCGGTCCGCCGGGGACAGCCCGTACACCTCGTGCCAACCCCGGTACGCGGACAGCAGGTTGCGGTGCTCGACCAGGGCCCCGGCGGGCAGGCCGGTGGAGCCCGAGGTGTAGAGGACGCAGGCGAGGTCCGTCGGGCCGGCGGGTGCCCCCGGTGGGTCGGACGGCTCTTCGGTGAGGTCGGCCGTGTCCAGGCAGACGATCCGCGCCGGGCCCGCGTCGGCGAGCCGCACCCGGTGGCTCTCCTCGGTCACCACCAGGTCCGGGGCGGCGTCGGTCAGGACGTGCCGCAGCAGCGCGTCCGGCGCGCTCGGCTCCAGCGGCACGTACGCGGCGCCCGCCTTCAGCACCGCGAGCAGCGCGACGTACACCTGCGTGCCGCGGCCCAGGGCCACCGCCGCCCGGCCGCCGGGGGCCAGGCCGCGCGCCGCCAGGTGGCGGGCCAGGGCGTCGGCCCGCGCGTCCAGTTCCCCGTACGTCAGCTCGGCATCGCCGCAGCGGACGGCCACCGCCTGCGGTGCCTGCCCGGCCCGCAGTTCGACCAGCCCGTGCAGCGTGTCGGCCGCCCGGTCCTCGGCCGCTTCCCCGTCGGTCGGCATCGGCGCTCCCCTCGTCCCCTCCGAATGCCCAGATCATCCTCCCAACTCCCGCAGGGTGACAGGGTTCTGGAGCGTCCACTCCTCGGACGGCCCGGACCCGCGTGCGGTGACGGTTGTACTCTGCACGCAGACGGTCGGCGCCGGCCCGTCCGGTACGGCGCTTCGCCCGCGCCCTGTCCGGCGCCGCACCTCGGAGGTCCGCCCCCATGAGCTCGTCCGTCCCGTCCTTCGACGGCCCGCTGCTGCGCACCCAGGACGTGGACGTCGTACGTGACGGCCGCCACCTGCTGCGCGGGATCACCCTCGCCATCGAGCCGGGCGAGCACTGGGCGCTGCTCGGCCCCAACGGCGCCGGGAAGTCGACCCTGCTCGCCCTGCTCGGCGCGGTCTCCCACCCCACCCGGGGCGAGGTGGACGTGCTCGGCCGCCGGCTCGGCCGGGTGGACATCCGCGAGCTGCGCGCCCACCTCGGACACGTCAACCCCCGGCACCCGCTGCGCTCGCCGCTGAGCGTGCGCGAGGTGGTGCTCACCGGGCACACCAACACGATCGAGCCGGAGTTGCACCGCAAGCCCGGCCCCGAGGTGCTGGAGCGGGCCGAGCAGCTGATCGAGACGCTCGGCATGGGCGCGATCGCCGAGTCGGCGTGGACCACCCTGTCCCAGGGCGAGCGCGGCCGGGCCCTGATCGCCCGCGCGCTGATGCCGAGCCCCCGCCTGCTGCTGCTCGACGAGCCCGCCACCGGGCTGGACCTGACCGCCCGCGAGCTGCTGCTGGACAGTCTGGACCTGCTGCGCCACCAGCACCCGGAGCTGGCCAGTGTGCTGGTCACCCACCACCTGGAGGAGCTGCCGGAGAGCACCACCCACGCCCTGCTGCTGCGGGACGGGGAGTGCGTGGCGGCCGGGCCGGTGGACGAGGTGATGACCACCGAGCTGATCAGCGTGACCTTCGGCCACCCGATCCGGATCAGCCGGCACGAGGGCCGGTGGACGGCCCGGGCGGCCGCGCGGCGTACGCCGGGGCGCTGACGGGTCCCGGTCGGGGCGTGGGCAGGCTGGGCGGTCGGCCCGCTTCCGACGGGGGCGGGTATGGACGTAAAAAAGTTTTTACGTAAGGTATGCCTTAGCTAAGGCGGGGTTGTCGCTGGTTCGACGCCCCCACCGGTGCTCAGCCCTGCCCCGCCCTGGCACACCCATGCCCTTTTCCGTTGGAGCCCGCATGTCCGCCCGTCGCCGTTCCACCGCAGCCGCGCTGCTCACCCTCGCCGTGGCGACCGCCACCCTGGCGGGCTGTGCGGCGAAGAAGGACGACAAGGCGGGCGGCGCGGACGCGGTCAAGATCAACGCGACCGACACCGCCTGCGAGGTCTCCAAGACCAGCTTCCCGGCCGGCCACGTCGTCCTGGACATCAGCAACAAGGGCGCCAAGACCACCGAGGTCTACGTCTACGGCGCAGGCGACAAGATCATCACCGAGCGCGAGAACATCGGCCCCGGCACCAAGGCCACCATCAACGCCGAGATCAAGGCCGGCTCCTACGAGATCGCCTGCAAGCCCGGCATGGTCGGCGACGGCATCCGCCAGAAGATCACCGTGACCGGCGAGGGCGCCAGTGCCGCCGCCGCCGACCCGCGCCTGACCGCCGCCGTCGACGCGTACCGCACGTACGCCCAGCAGCAGGCCGACGCCACCATCCCGGCCGTCGAGGCCTTCGCCGCCGCGATCAAGGCCGGCGACGTGGAGAAGGCCAAGTCGCTGTACGCGCCGTCGCGCACCGGCTGGGAGCGCACCGAGCCGGTCGCCGAGAGCTTCGGCGACGTCGACCCCAAGACCGACACCCGCGAGGACAAGCTGGAGGCCGGCCAGGAGTGGACCGGCTGGCACAAGCTGGAGAAGTCGCTCTGGGCCGACGCCAAGATCGGCGACGACGAGAAGAAGCTCGCCGACCAACTGGTCAACGACCTCAAGGACTGGCAGAAGAAGATCCCCGAGGCCGAGATCACCGCGACCAGCATGGCCAACGGCGCCAAGGAGCTGCTGGACGAGGTCGCCACCAACAAGATCACCGGCGAGGAGGACCGCTACAGCCACACCGACCTGGCCGACTTCCAGGCCAACGTCGAGGGCGCGCAGAAGGCCTACGAGCTGCTGAAGCCGGTCGCCGCCGAGAAGAGCCCGGAGCTGGCCAAGACCCTGGACTCCGAGTTCACCGCGATCCAGGCCCTGCTCGCCAAGTACAAGCAGGCCGACGGCACCTTCACCTCCTACGACAAGGTCACCGAGGCCGAGCGCAAGACCTTCTCCGACGCGGTCAACTCGCTGGGCGAGCCGCTGTCGAAGCTGGCCGCCGCCGTGGTCGTCAAGTAACGACCGCGGCCCCACCCGAGCACCGTCCCCACCCCACCGACGCCGTGGCGGCCCGAAGCGGCCGCCACGGCATCGGCGAGTCAGCACAGAGAAGGATCCGCCCGCCGATGGACGCCGAGAACGCCAAGGGCACCGAGAACCCCGAGAACCCCGAGGGCACCGCGAACGCCCCCGCCGCTGCCGCCGGGGGCGCCGTCAGCCGACGGGCCGTGATCGGCTGGGCCGGCGCGGGCGTCGCGCTCGGCGCCGCCGCCGTCGGCTCGGTCGCCGCCGCCACCCGGCAGGACGACCCCGCCCCGGCGGCGGCCGCCCAGACCGGCGCCGAGGTGCCCTTCTACGGCGAGAACCAGTCCGGCATCGCCACCCCGGTCCAGGACCGCCTGCACTTCGCCGCCTTCGACGTCTCCGAGAAGGCGACCCGCGAGTCGCTGGTCAAGATGCTCAAGGAGTGGACCAAGGCCGCCGCCGCGATGACCGGTGGCCGCGAGGTCGGCACCGGCGCCGCCGACGGCCTGCCCGAGGCGCCGCCGGACGACACCGGTGAGGCCCTCGGCCTGCCCGCCTCCCGGCTCACCCTCACCATCGGCTTCGGCCCCACCCTGTTCGACCAGGACGGCGTCGACCGCTTCGGCCTCCGCGCCAAGCGCCCCGAGGCCCTGATCGACCTGCCGAACTTCAAGGGCGACAAGCTCGACCCGCTGCGCAGCGGCGGCGACCTCTGCGTCCAGGCCTGCGCCGACGACCCGCAGGTCGCCGTGCACGCGATCCGCAACCTGGCCCGGATCGGCATGGGCACCGTGAACATCCGCTGGTCCCAGCTCGGCTTCGGCAAGACGTCCTCCACCACGCCGGACGCCCAGACCCCGCGCAACCTGCTCGGCTTCAAGGACGGCACCCACAACATCGCGGGCACCGACGGCGCCGGGCTGGCCGAGCACGTCTGGGCCGCCCCCGGCGACGGCCCCGAGTGGATGACCGGCGGCTCCTACCTGGTCGCCCGGCGGATCCGGATGCACATCGAGACCTGGGACCGCGCCTCGCTCAAGGACCAGGAGGACACCTTCGGCCGCACCAAGGGCGAGGGCGCCCCCTACGGCAAGGCCAAGGAGCACGACGCGCCGGACCTCAAGGCGATGCCCGCCGGCTCGCACGTCGCCCTGGCCCACCCGGACGCCAACAACGGCCTGATGATCCTGCGCCGCGGCTTCTCCTTCACCGACGGCACCGACGGCCTCGGCCGCCTGGACGCCGGCCTGTTCTTCCTCGCCTACCAGCGCGACACCCGCAAGGCCTTCGTGCCGCTCCAGCAGCGGCTCGCGGCCGGCGACAAGCTCAACGAGTACATCCAGCACGTCGGTTCCGCCCACTTCGCCTGCCCGGCGGGCGTCCGCAAGCCCGGGGAGTGGTGGGGCCAAGCGCTCTTCGGCTGATCCCCCGCCCCGTTCAACCCCCCGAGGAGAGTGCCGTGTTCGGCAACTACCTGATCGGCCTGCGCGAAGGCCTCGAAGCCAGCCTGGTCGTCTGCATCCTGATCGCCTACCTGGTCAAGACCGGCCGCAGGGACAAGCTGCCGCCGGTGTGGATCGGCGTCGCATCCGCCGTGGTGCTCAGCATGGTCTTCGGCGCCGTGCTGCAGTTCGGCTCCTCGCAGCTCACCTTCGAGGCCCAGGAGGCGCTGGGCGGCTCGCTGTCGATCATCTCGGTCGGGCTGGTCACCTGGATGGTGTTCTGGATGCGCCGCACCGCCCGGCACCTGAAGACCGAACTGCACGGCAAGCTGGACGCGGCCATCGCCATGGGCACCACGGCCCTGGTGGTCACCTGCTTCCTGGCGGTCGGCCGCGAGGGCCTGGAGACCGCGCTGTTCATCTGGTCGGCGGTGCAGGCCACCAACGACGGCTACAACCCGCTGATCGGCGCCGCGCTCGGCCTGCTCACCTCGGTGGTGCTCGGCTGGCTGTTCTACCGCGGCGCGCTGAAGATCAACCTGGCCAAGTTCTTCACCTGGACCGGCGCGATGCTGGTGGTCGTCGCGGCCGGCGTGCTCGCCTACGGCGTGCACGACCTCCAGGAGGCCGGCTGGCTGCCGGGCCTGCACAGCGTGGCCTTCGACATCAGCAGCACCATTCCCAAGGACAGCTGGTACGGCACCCTGCTCAAGGGCGTGTTCAACTTCCAGCCGGACCCGACCGTGCTGCAGCTCGTGGTCTGGCTGCTCTACCTGGTGCCGACCCTCGCCGTGTTCTTCGGCCTGTTCGGCGGCAAGGCGAAGCCCGTCGCCGCCAAGCCGGCCGCCTGACCCCTCCGTTCGGCGAACCGCCCCGCCCCGTCCGGCACCCCGCCGGGCGGGGCGGTGTCGTGTGCGGCGCTATGTCCCGTACGGGCACGCGGCGCTATATCCCGTACACGCAGAGGAAGACGATGAAGGCGACCAGCCCGACGGCCGCGGCGATCCACGGGCCCGGCGCGAACTCCTGTCGGACGTACCCGGCGTCGTGCGTCTGCGACAGGTGCTCGGAGGCCTTCGCCTGCGCACCGAACGTCGCCGACCTGCGGTAGCCGCAGCTCTCGCAGACCACGCGCCGGGTGTTGTTCCGCCCCGAGACGACCTTCACCGCGTGCTGGTGCCCGTGCGGGTCCTCGCCCGTGAACCGGCTGGTCTCCATGCCTTGGCCCCCTTCGCCTCGCCCCTGTGCGCGCGAGCATCCTTGCACGCACCACCGACAGCCGTACCCCGGTGGGACCGGGATACGCCGGAGCCCCGGACGGTCCTCGACCGTCCGGGGCTCCGGCGCGCTTGCAGGGGGCGTCTACTCGCTCTTGATCGCGCCCAGGATGTCCATCCGGGCGGCCCGGTGGGCCGGCCAGAGGGCGGCCAGCAGGCCGATCACCGCGGCCGCGACCAGGAAGCCGACGATCTGCAGCGGCGGCACCACGGTGGTCATGTTCTTGAACGAGTCCGCCATCGTGCGGTTGCCCGCCCAGGCCACCAGGATCCCGAGCCCGATCCCGACCGCGCCGCCGAACAGCGCGATCAGCAGCGACTCCAGCCGGACCATCCGGCGGATGCCGATCCGGTCCAGGCCGATCGCCCGCAGCATGCCGATCTCCCGGCGCCGCTCGAACACCGACATCGCCATGGTGTTGACCACGCCGAGCACCGCGATCACCACGGCCATCCCGAGCAGCCCGTACATCATGTTCAGCATGCCGGTGATCAGCTGACGGTTCTCCGCCTTGATGTCCTTCTCGCCCTTGACCGCGATCAGCGGGTTGCCGCCGGTCGCGTCGCGCAGCGCCTGCTTCAGCTTCTCGTCCGCGCCGTTGGCGCCCTTCACCAGGACCTTCGCCGGGCCGGAGCCGGGCAGCGCGTGCGGGCCCACCACGTTGTCCGGGGCGATGATGTTGGCCAGCGCGCTGTTGGCCTCCAGCACGGCGCCGACGGTGAGCGAGCCCTTGGTCTTGTCCGGGTAGGTGACGGCCATGGTGTCGCCGACCTTGAAGCCGAGGCGTTCGGCGGTGCCCGAGCTCATCATCAGCTTGCCCTGCTTGAGGGCGTCCGCCGAGCCGTCCTTGACCTTGACGGTGGCCAGCTGGCCGATGGTCGCGGCGTCGACGCCCGTCAGGAACTCGTAGTCGGAGTCGCCCTTGTCGGTCGTCACCCGGATTTCGCGCATCACGCTCATGGCGCTGACGTCGGGCGCCTTGGCGATCTGGCTGGCGACCTCGGGGGAGAGCTTCGAGCCGTTCTGCATGGCGACCGTGAAGTCGGCCTTGAGGTCGTTCGCGGTCGCCGCGTCGACGGCCTTGTTCACCGAGGCGCCGACCACGGTCAGCGCGGTGATCAGGGTGACGCCGATGGTCAGTGCCGAGGCGGTGGCCGCCGTCCGGCGCGGGTTGCGGATCGCGTTCTCCTGGGCCAGCTTGCCCGGCGTGCCGTAGACCTTGCGCAGCAGCGGGGCGAACAGCGCGATCAGCGGCCGGGCCAGCAGCGGGGTCAGCACGAACACGCCGATCAGCAGGGTGCCCGCGCCGAGCCCGACCAGCTTGTACTCCTTGCCGCCCGCGCCCGCGGCCAGGGCGCCCGCGCCGGCCAGCGTGAACAGCAGGCCGATCGTGTTGCGCACCCGCAGACTCTTCTGGGTGGCCGGCTGCTCGACCGAGCTCATCGCGGCCACCGGGGCGATCCGGGCGGCGCGCACGGCCGGCAGCAGGGCGGACAGCACCGTCACCAGGACGCCGACGGCCAGGGTCACCGCGATGGTGAGCGGCTTGATCACCAGCGAGCCCTGCGGCATGGTGTCGTCCATCGCGCTGACCAGCGACTGCATTCCGGCGCCGATCCCGATGCCGGCGAGCAGCCCGGCCGCCGAGGCGAGCAGGCCGACCAGTAGTGCCTCGACCAGCACGGAGCGGGTGATCTGCCTGCGGCTGGCGCCGATCGCCCGCAGCAGTGCGAGTTCCTTGGTGCGTTGGGCGACCAGCATGGTGAAGGTGTTGGCGATGATGAAGATGCCGACGAACAGTGAGATGAAGGCGAAGACCATCAGGAAGGTGCTCAGGACCTTGGTGCCCTGCTGGATCATCCGGTCCTGCTCGGCGGCGAGCTCGCGCCCGGTCTTCGCCTCGATCGAGTCGCCCTGCGGGGCGGTCTGCTTGACGGCGGCGAGCAGCGCGGTGTCGTCCGCGCCCGGCTTGCTCTTGACGTCCAGCTCGGCGTAGCGGCCCGGGCTCAGGTAGAGCTGCTGGGCGGTGGCGGTGTCGAAGGCGGCCAGCGAGCCGCCGGCCAGCACGCGCGGGTCGTTGGTGGTCAGGGTGCCGGTGAGCTTGAGCTCCATCACCGGGCCGTTGACGGCGACCCGGACGGTGTCGCCGACCTTGTAGCCGCCCTTCTCGGCGGTATTGGTGTCCAGTGCGATCTCGCCCGAGCCGTGCGGGCCGCGGCCGTCGACCAGCGGGTAGCGCGGGTCGGTGCCGTCGGCGCCCGGCACGTAGTTGGTGCCGGTGGTGGAGAAACCGTTGCCGATCAGCGCGCCCTTCTTGTCGGCGATGCCGGCGAAGCCGCTGACCACGCCGCGCGCCTCGGCGGCGCCGGGCAGCGCCGCGACCGCCTTGCGGATTTCCTCGGTGAGGGCCGGGCCCTCGGAGTCCTCGCCCGTGTGGTCGTAGGCCTGGCGGGCGGCGTCGCGGTCGCTGACCGTGACGGCGATGTCCGTGTAGCTCTTGGAGTTCTGAGTCCTGAGCGCGTTGCCGAAGGTGTCGGAGAAGACCATGGTGCCGGAGACGAAGGCGGTGCCGAGCAGCACGGCGAGCATCGTCATGAGCAGTCGGCCCTTGTGGGCCAGCACGTTGCGCAAAGCGGTGCGGTACATGAGGGGGTGTCAGTCCTGGGGGTTCTCGAAGGTCGGGGGCGCCGGGGCCAGCGGGACGCTCTAGCTGGTGCGGCCCTTGGCGTCGAAGCGGCGCATGCGGTCCAGGACGGTGTCGGCGGTGGGGTGGTGGAGTTCGTCGACGATGCGGCCGT
>NZ_JBIUSS010000016.1:0-232594 GCF_044741445.1 Kitasatospora sp. NPDC088160
CTATCAGTTCCGAACTGGGCCAACCATCGATTCCTGCGGGATCCTCCACCAGCACCGATCGACGGGTCAGGGGCCAACAACCGATTCCGGTCTCAACGGCGGTCGGCAGGGCGGCGGAGCCCAGCGCACGGGCGGCCAGAGCCTGTTCGAGTGCGGTCGTCAGGCAGGCTGCGAGCCTGCTGCTGACGCCGGCGTGGGCGGCGGGGCCGCGCGGGGAGCGGCCGCCTCCGGCTTCACTCGTTCGGCTGGCCGGGCGGTCCAGGAGGTTTCCGCCAGCGGCCCGCCGGCGGGTTCCTGGGCATTCATAGCACGACCTTGTCATGTTCACATGTTGGCGCTGATCTCACCGCCGGTGCTGAGCACCATGTACACGCCGTTGGCGACGGCTCCGGCGTCCTGCTGGTTCGCCTCCAGCGTGCCGTTCACCGCGCCGTCGTTGCCGAGGATCTGCGCGCGGTAGTGGAGTTCGCCGATCTTCGTGACCTTGGCCGTCCAGCCGCCCGCGAGCTTGAACGTGCCCGGCCCCTGGTGTCCGCCGCCCATCCAGGAGTGGGCCGTGCCGTCCATCGAGAGCACGATGAACATGTCGTTGAAGTCGACCCCGGCGTCGGAGTCGTGCGTCTCCAGCGTGCCGTATTCCGTACCGTTGTTGACGATCTTGGCGACGTAGTTCTGGTTGCCGGTCGCGCGGATCTCGGCCGTGCTGCCGTCCACCAGCTTCTGGGTGCGGACCGGGGACGTCCCCTTGGGCGGGGCGGCCGGCGGCGTGGTGGTGTGGCGCGCGGTGGGCGTGGCAGCCGGTGGGGCGGTGCCGGGCGCGGGGGGCGCGGCCGGCGTGCTGGCCGGCGCGGTGGCGTCGGGAGGGGTGGGAGCGCTGGGCGCAGCGGCCGGTGGGGTGGTTCCCTGCGCGCTGGGCGTGGTGGGCGTGGCGGCCGGCGCGGCGGTCTGGTTCGCGGGGGACGGGCTGGAGCAAGCTGTCGCGGTGGACACCAGCAGGGCGGCCGCCAGGGCGGAACCGGCCAGCGTGCGGACGGCGGACGAGCGGCGGTTCGTTAAGGTCGACATGCGGTGCTCCTGAGCGAAGTACGGGTGAGGAACAGCGAGTTGCCTGTGGCCCCTCCTGCGGGGACAGGAGCAACGTGGCTGTGTACAGGAACGAAGTTAGTGTGAGCAGTCGACGAAACAGACCCTGCTATGTCACCAGACTGCTACGCCCTCCCCGCACCCTCATCTGCACCGCAGGCCCTCACCTGCACTGCAGGTCGACGCGCCACCGAACCGAAGCGGAAGGGTCCGGTTTCGGCCAGTTGTGCTGTTCATGTATACACGCATTCACATCTTCGGAATGCTGACCGCACATGCTGTCGGATCTACGGCAAGGAGAAGGTCATGCGTCGAATCGCAGCCATCGGCACCGGGGCGGCACTGCTCATGGGAGCGGGGCTGATCGCCGCGCCGTCAGCCTCGGCGATCTCCTACTGCGTCACCAACCAGGGCCAGAACTGGGGCTCCGTCAACTGCCAGACCAGCGCCCCGAAGAACCACTGGCAACTTGTCCTGATCTGTGAAAGCGACAGCGTCAAGGGCATCCGGCAGACGGTCAACGGCCGCTGGCACACCGGCGACGGCTCTGACATCCTGTACTGTCCCACGGGCTACAGTGCCGCCCTCGCCAACGTCAACAGCGACAACTGACTGGTGGGGGTGTGTACATGAGTGGCTTCCCGGGCGATCAGCGATCGCGGGCCGGGGCGTCACGCAATCCCTCCTCGAAGGCCGAGTGCGGGTACTGGTCGGTGCCGAATCCGGGCATTTCGAGCTTCTTGAGCTGCCCGCCGACGACGTGGGACACCAGCGGCACGGGCAGGGCGTCCGGCCAGAGGCCGGTCCGCTTGCCCTCGGAGAGGACGCGGCGGAACGCGCCGGTGGATCCCCGCAGGCTGCGGCCGTTCGCCTTGAGCTCCTCTGCGGCACACTCGCCTTCGCCTTCGACGACCTGAAGCAGGATCTGCTGCGCCCGGGGCGGCAGGCGGTCGTAGTACGAGCGGGCCCGCTCCGGTGTCCAGCGGTCATCGGGCAGCGCCGTCACGACGGCGTCCGGCATGGTGGCGAAGGCGAGCAGCTTCTCCAGCGCCTCGGGGGTCGGATTCTCCACGGTGATCGTGATCCTCATGGTTCGACACCCTTGCAGCCCCGGATCCTGAACACAAATAACCGCCGTAGATGTGTTGCAGACAAGAAGGCCCCTCCGAAGGCCCCTTCGAGTTGTCGAAGGGGCCTTCAGCGCGGTTGTGGGGCTGCTCCGAGACGTTTCACGCGCGTCGAGCAGGGCCGGTGACCTCCCAGGCCGCCTCGATCATCCGGAAGATCTCGTCCACCGCGGCCTCCGGATCGGCCGCCTCGCGGGCCAGCGTGTAGGCGTCGATCGCGAACCTCGCGATCGCCCGGCAGGCCGTCGTGGTCTGCGGCAGGCCGAGGTCGGTGGCGATGGCCGTGGCCAGCGAGTCCGCGTGGCGCAGCCTCATCGACTCCTCGTACTCCCGCAGGGCGGGTGATTCCTCGATCATGCGCCAGATCGGGGCGGCGGCGTCCGCCGTGCAATGGCGCACCAGGGCGTGGATCTCGTGGCGCAGCGCGGGGACGAGCGGCTCGTGCGGCGCCCGGGTGGTGGCCGCCCGGGTGAGGCGTTGCTCGAAGTCGTCGTCCCGCTCGAACACCAGGGCCTCTTTCGAGGCGAAGTGGGAGAAGAGCGTGGTGACGGCCACGTCGGCTTCGGCGGCCACGTCCCGGATTCCCACCGCGTCGTACCCGCGTTCCAGGAAGAGCCGCAGGGCGGTGTCGGCGATCTTCTCGCGGGTCGCGGCCTTCTTGCGTTCGCGGCGTCCGGGCGGCACGGTCATGCCCTCACGCTAGCAGATACGAAGGTGGAACAGTTCCTAAACGCTAACCGTTAGTGCTACGGTCGGCCGCATGAAGAACATGAAGAAGGTGAGCTTCGCCGAGTTCGGCGGGCCGGACGTTCTGCAGCTCGTCGACGCCGAGCGGCCCCACCCGGGCCCCGGTCAGATCCGCATCGCCGTACGGGCGGCGGGCGTCAACCCCGTCGACTGGAGGATCCGCGAAGGCCAGTTCCTCCAGGCTCATCCGACCGAGTTGCCCTCCGGCGTCGGGCAGGACGCCTCGGGGGTGGTGGACGAGGTCGGCGAGGGCGTCGAAGGGATCGAGGCCGGCGACCACGTGTTCGGCGAGGGCTTGAGCACCTACGCCGAGTTCGCCGTGCTGTCGGCCTGGGCCCGGATGCCCGAAGGGCTGACGTTCGAAGAGGCGGCCGGCTATCCCTCCGTGGTGGAGACCGCGCTGCGCATCATCCGTCAGGTCGGCGTGCGGCCCGGGCAGACGCTGCTGGCTAGTGGCGCTTCCGGCGGAGTCGGCTCGGCGGTGCTGCAGATCGCCCGCGACCGCGGCATCACGGTGATCGGCACGGCCGGGGCCGCGAACCAGGACTACCTGCGCAGCCTGGGTGCCGCCGCCACGACGTACGGCGAGGGCTGGGTCGAGCGGGTGCGGCAACTCGGCCAGGTCGACGCGGCGCTCGACCTGGCCGGTTCGGGCGTGATCCGCGAACTCGTCGAGCTGACGGGGGATCCGCAGAAGGTGATCTCCATCGCCGATCTCTCGGCGCCGCAGTTCGGCGTCCGATTCTCCGGCGTGGCCGGGAGCATGCCGGAGGCGCTCGCCGAGGCCGTCGACCTCATCGCGCGGGGCAGGCTCCACATCCCGGTCGAGAAGTCGTACACGCTCGCCGAGGCCGCGGCGGCGCACATCGACAGCCACGCCGGCCACACGCGGGGGCGCCGGGTCGTGCTCGTCTGAGCCGATTTCCGCGCAGTCGTACGACCCGGTTCCCCCAGAGGCGTTCGTCAGCGGCCCGGGGCGTTCCCCGCCCACACGGAGGGCGTGCGGTGCGACCACGGGCTCGCTTGTTCGAGTTGTCCGGCGAGGCGGAAGAGGCGGCCTTCGCGGCCGTACCCGGCGGCGAACTGCATGCCGATCGGCAGTCCCGTCTCGGTGTCGGCCGTCAGCGGTACGGACATGGCGGGCGTGCCCGCCACGTTGAACGCCGCGGTGAACGGCGAGCGGTCGAGGAGGCGGTCGATCCAGCCGACCATGGCGGTGAGATTCGCCGCCATCAGACGGGCGTTGGCCAGGACGAACTCCTCCCAGCCGCCCCCGAGGTCGACCTCGGCCTCCTCCACCTGGTGTCCGAGGGATTCGAGCAGGCGCACGGTTCGGGAGAGGGCGTCGGCCACCGGTGCGGTGGTCCGGCGTCCTCCCCACGCCTGGGTGAGGACGCCGATCCGCAGCGAGCATCAAGTCCGTCGCCGAACTGCCCGACCGCTCCGACCCGGCACGGCAGGTGATCGAGGAGCACAAGGCCCGCCAGCTGCGCAGGCTGGTCGCCATGTGCGCCGAGGCCCGGCTGCCCGACCCGGCGCAGACCGCGGCCGAGATCACCTTCGTGCTCGAAGGGGCGCAGGTCTGCGCGCAGAACGGAAGTGTCGACCAGGCGGGGGAGCGCCTGATGAGGATCGTCGAGGGGATCGTGTCTAGAGGCTGAGCAGGCCGATGACGCGGCCGTCGTGGTCCACCACCGGCCACGCGTCCAGGCCGCGGGAGCGCATGGCGGCGGCCGCCGCGGTGGCGGGCATGTCGGTGGTGGCGAAGGGGGCGCGGTCGAGGACGATGTCGCGCACCGGGGTGCGCTCGGTGTACCAGGACCGGGCCTGGAACGGCGCGAGGTGCAGGCGGGTCAGCAGCCCGGCGCAGCGGCCGTCGTCGTCGCGGACGAGCAGGTGGTCGGTGCCGGAGCTCTGCAGGATGTCCATCGCGGTGTCGACCATGACATCGTCGCTGATCTGCAGTTCCGGGCCTTTCATGAGGTCGCCGACCGTGGTGGTGCTTGCGGGGTGGTCGAGGGCGATGGTCATGGGCGGACTCCTTCGTGTCGCTTCCGCCGGGGTCGGCGGTGATCGGGGCACTGGCGGAGGGGCGAGTGGGGGCTGGCGGCGTGCGTCGGAGCGGACCGCAGGGCCGGTTCCGGCTTCCGGGGTCGGCGGTCGCGGGAACCGGCGTGCCTCGGAGGGCCTGGGAGGGCCTGGGAGGGCCGCGCGGGCCCGGTGCGCACCGGGCGTCGGGCCCGCGTCGGGGTGCTACGCGGCGAGGGCGACGCGCCTGGGCGCCCGGCGGCGGCCGGAGGAGCCCTGGTTGTCGCGGCCGGAGGCCGCGCGGGTGTCGCCGCCGGTGGAGGCGGGGCGTCCGCGGCGGCCGCGGTTCGCGGCTGCGCTGCGGCGCGGACGCTCGACGACGGGGTCGGCGATGACGACGGGCACGCCGGTGGGGACGCGGGCGCCGGTGATGAGGGTCAGGTCCTCGTCGCCGGCGAGGACCCTGGTGGTGACGGGGGTGATGCCGGCGGTGGTCATCATGCGGGCCATCTGGCGGCGCTGGCTGGGCAGGACGAGGGTGACGACGGTGCCGGACTCGCCGGCCCGGGCGGTGCGGCCGCCCCGGTGGAGGTAGTCCTTGTGGTCGCTCGGCGGGTCCAGGTTGACGACGAGGTCGAGGCCGTCGATGTGGATACCCCGGGCGGCGACGTTGGTGGCGATCAGCGCGGTGACCTGACCGGTGCGGAACTGCTCCAGGGTGCGGTTGCGCTGGGGCTGGGACTTGCCGCCGTGCAGGGCCGCGGCCTTGACCCCGTTGGCGAGCAGGTCCTCGACCAGCGCGTCGGCACGGTCCCGGGTGTCGGTGAACATGATCACCCCGCCGTCGCGGGAGGCGATGTGGGCGATCGTGGTGTTCTTGTCGTGGTTCTGCACGTGCAGCACGTGGTGCTCCATGGTGCTGACCGCCGCCGCGGACGGGTCCACCGAGTGGGTGACCGGGTCGTTCAGGAACTGCCGCACGAGGCGGTCGACGTTGCGGTCCAGGGTGGCGGAGAACAGCATGGTCTGGCCGCCTTCGGCGACCTGTTCGAGGAGCTCGGTGACCTGGGGCAGGAAGCCCATGTCGGCCATCTGGTCGGCCTCGTCGAGGACGGTGACGCCGACCCCGTCCAGCTGGCAGTCGCCGCGCTGGATCAGGTCCTTGAGCCGGCCGGGGGTGGCCACCACGACCTCCGCCCCGCGGTTCAGCACCTGCGCCTGGCGGCCGATCGACATCCCGCCGACCACGGTCGCCATCCGCAGCCGCACCGAGTGCGCGTAGGGGGTGAGCGCCTCGGTGACCTGCTGCGCGAGCTCGCGGGTCGGGACCAGCACCAGGGCCAGCGGGCGGCGGGGTTCGGCCCGCTGCCCGGCGGTGCGGGCCAGGACGGCGAGACCGAAGGCGATGGTCTTGCCGGAGCCGGTGCGGCCCCGGCCGAGGACGTCGCGGCCGGCCAGCGAGTTCGGCAGCGTCGCGGCCTGGATGGGGAACGGCGAGGTGACGCCCTGGCGGGTCAGCGTCTTCAACAGGGCCGCGGGCATGTCCAGTTCGTCGAAGGACTCGACGGCCGGCAGCGCCGGGGTGGTGCTCACCGGCATCGCGAACTCGCCCTGCGGGGAGGAGTCCTGGCGGCGGCCCCGATCGGAGGGGCGCCGGCCGCCGGCCGGACGGGAGCCGTAGAAGGAGCTGCCGCCGGAGCGGGAGCCGGAACCGGAGCCTGAGCGGGAGCCGGAGCGGGAGCCGGCGGCGGAGCGGGAGTTGGCGTTCTGGTACGAGGAGCGACTGGAGCGGTTCACGTGGAAACCTTCCTCAGGGCGGCGCGTCACGAGGAAGGCCCCGTGGCGCGGGGCGCCGACGGAGACCGCAAGGGAACGGGCCGGAAGTGTGACGGGCGGGGCGTGGACGGTAGAACCGTGCGGCACGTCACCTACGGTCGGCGCTCACCGAGAGGGGTGGGAGCGAACGACCTCGAACCGTGAGCTGTCACGGCAGGGCGCCGATCCGGACGCGGCGCTGTGCGTCTCGCGTGGGGATGGCTGCCGGTGGCGGAGCCAGGGGGCCTGAACGGCCGGGAATGCGTTGTGACGCAAATGCCGAGGGGCCCGCACCGGGCAACATGTACGCGGTGCGGGCCCCTCGCTGCTAGGCGGGTGCCGTGGCAGAAAAACTACAGCGGACGAATGTTCTCGGCCTGCGGGCCCTTCTGACCCTGCGTGACGTCGAACTCGACCTTCTGGCCCTCGAGCAGCTCACGGAAGCCGTTGGCGTTGATGTTCGAGTAGTGGGCGAAGACGTCCGGGCCGCCACCCTCCTGCTCGATGAAGCCGAAGCCCTTTTCCGCGTTGAACCACTTCACAGTGCCATTAGCCATAAAAAAATCTCCTTCAAGGGGCTGTCCGAAGCCCGCACCATGCAGGCTCCGAGTCGCCGCGATGAGCACCCACCCGGGGAAGAGCCGGGAAACAAAAATGCGCCTGCGAAACATCAGCAGGCGCACACAAAGTTCATGGGAACCACTACTGCAACTAAAACGACTCTAGCAGGCTCCGGCCCGCCATGGGCGAATATTTCACCCCGGGTTTCGCGGGAGCCTCCCCCCGGGGGCCGCCGGCTTCGGAAAGACCGCCCTTGCGCTCTCGGGCGCATACGGCAGGAAGTGTCAATTCTGCCGTCTGAATGACGGGCTACGGGGAGTTCGCTCAAGCCGCACGGGGTGTTCCGAGACTTCGCACCTCCGGGTCCAGGTGATCAAGGCGCGGCCGGGTCTGCCGGCGGCGCCGGGAGCACGGGGGCGGTGGCGCGGCAGGTTGTCACGCGGCTGTGACACGGCGGGGCCCACGTCCCAAGGAGTTCCTCATAACGCGCCCGTAGGGTCGCGCACGACATGGCGGAGAAGCGGGAGGCGATGGAGATGCGGAAACTGGGGCACGGAACGCGGCTGATCGGGGTGAGCGTGATCGCCGGGATCGTGGCGGCGGGCATAGCCCTGCCCGCGGTGGCGGCCGTTGGGCTCGGCGCCCAGTCGGCGGCCGACGACTTCCAGAGCCTGCCCGACGACTTCAAGACCCCGGCGCTCTCACAGGCCTCGACGATCCTCGACGCGCAGGGCGGCACGATCGCCACCGTGTACGACCGCGACCGCACCGTCGTCCCGGCGGACCAGATGTCCCCGCTGGTGAAGACCGCACTCGTCGACATCGAGGACAACCGCTTCTACGAGCACGGCGCGATCGACCTCAAGGGCGTGCTGCGCGCCCTGGACAAGAACGCCACCTCCGGCGGCACCGCGCAGGGCGCGTCCACCCTGACCCAGCAGTACGTGAAGAACGTCTTCGTCGACGAGGCGGGCGACGACCCGCAGAAGGTGGCCGAGGCACAGCGCCAGACGATCGGCCGCAAGATCCAGGAACTGAAGTACGCGATCAAGGTCGAGGAGACCCTGAGCAAGGACCAGATCCTCACCAACTACCTGAACATCACCTTCTTCGGGGAGAAGGCCTACGGCATCGAGTCGGCAGCGCGGCGCTACTTCGGCGTGCACGCCAAGGACCTCACCTTGCCGCAGGCCGCGCTGCTCGCCGGCCTGGTGCAGTCGCCCACCGGCTACGACCCGACGGTCAACCCGACCGCGGCGAAGGACCGGCGCGACACCGTGCTGCGCAAGATGGCCGAGTACGGGCACATCACCGAGGAGCAGGCCCAGCAGGCCATCGCGACCCCGCTCGGGCTCAACGTCCAGGCGCCGCAGCAGGGCTGCATCCTGGCCAAGCAGGGCGAGGGCTTCTTCTGCGACTACGTGCGCCAGACGGTGCTCACCGATCCGGCCTTCGGCAAGTCGGCGGCCGAACGGCAGGCGGTGTGGAAGCGCGGCGGCCTCCAGATCCACACCACGCTCGACCCCAAGGCCCAGGCCTCGCTCTACGCCTCCGTCACCGCCCACGTGAACGCCGGCGACCAGGCCGCGACCGCGATGAGCATCGTCGAGCCGGGCACCGGCAAGATCCTCGCGATGGGCCAGAGCCGCCCGTACGGCGTCGACGGCAAGCAGCACCAGACCCAGATCAACTACAACGTCGGCAAGGCCATGGGTGGCGGGCTCGGCTTCCCGACCGGCTCGACGTTCAAACCGATCGTCGCCGCGGCGGCCCTGGAGAACGGCATCTCGCCGAGCCAGAGCTACACCACCGACTACAGCATCCCGTGGCCGGCGATGACGGACTGCTCCGGCGGCCGGTTCCGCTCGGCCGGGCAGGTGCACAACGACAGCCAGAGCCTCACCGGCCAGTTCGACATGAAGACGGCCATGGCACAGTCGGTCAACACCTACTTCGCCAAGCTGGAGGGCGACGCCGGGCTCTGCAACGTCGCTCGGATGACCAACGAGCTCGGCATCACCCAGCAGGCGGGCGGTGAGAAGCTCCAGGTCGTCCCGTCGATGACGCTCGGCAGCAACGACCTGACCCCGCTGGAGATGGCCGGCGTCTACGCGGCCTTCGCCGCCCACGGCACCTACTGCGCGCCGACCGCCATCGCCTCGGTGACCGGCCCCGACGGCAAGCAGCTCGCGGTGCCGCAGGCGAACTGCTCCGCCGTGATGTCGAACACGACCGCCGACACCGTCACCGCCATGCTCAAGGGCGTCGTCGAGGACGGCACCGGCCAGACCGCCGGCCTCAGCAGCCGCGACAGCGCCGGCAAGACCGGGACCACCGACGCGAGCCGCCAGGTCTGGTTCGTCGGCTACACCCCCGAGATGGCCGGGGCCACCGTCGTCAGCGACACCGACAACCCCAAGCCCCTGGACGGCCAGCGCATCGGCGGCACCGTCGTGGGCCAGGCCTTCGGCGGCACCCTGGCCGGCCCGATCTGGCGCGACGCCATGAACGGCGCCCTCGCCGACACCCCGGCCGGCACCTTCACCCCGGTGCAGCTGCCGTAGCGTGCTCGTTCTGAGCGGGGCCGCGCCGCCGGAATCCGGCGCGGCCCCGGCACCCGGCGGCGACCCCCACGGCCGCCTCCCGGCGGGTGGCCGCGCGCCCGCGTGGCGGCGTCGCCCGCCCGCAGGGGCCGAACGGGTCGTAGCGGCACCGGTCCAGCTTCCGGATGCCGTTCTGTCGCCCGTGCCCCGTCGATGGCGCCGGAATCCGTGAGCTCAGGCCCGAGGCTCGCCGGAATCCGTGAGCTCAGGCCCGGGGCTCGCCGGAATCCGTGAGCTCAGGCCCGGGGCTCGCCGGAATCCGTGAGCTCAGGCCCGGAGCGGCAGCCTCTGGGCGATCCGGGCCAGGTGGTCGAGGTGCTCGCCGCCGTGGTACCCGGCGTGCATGGGGTCGACGACCAGGTGTGTGGCGCCCGCCTCCGCCCACCTCCGGGCCCGCTCCTCGATCCCTTCGAGGCCGTACCGGAGTTCGACCGCGCCCTCCACTCCGATGTCGTCGGCCCGGCGACCGGCTCGCTCGGCGGCGGTGGCGATCGCCTCGATCTTCTGGGGGACGTCCGGCTTGAACTCGCCTCCGTGGTACCAGCCGTCGGCCATCCGTCCGATGCGGTCCAACACGATGTCGCTCCACCCGCCCATCCAGATCGGGATCGGTTGCTGGAGCGGCCGCGGTTCGAGGCCCACACCGACGACGCGGTCGAAGTCGCCTTCGAAGTCGACGATCTGACGGGTCCACAGGGCCCGGAGAAGCGACACCTGTTCCTCGATCCGCCGTCCGCGCGTCCGGAAGTCGGCGCCCATCGCCTCGTACTCGACCGGGTTCCAGCCCACGCCGATCCCGAGCCGCAGCCGGCCGCCGCTGAGGATGTCGGCCTGTGCGGCCTGCTTGGCGACGAGCGCCGTCTGCCGCTGTGGGCAGACCAGGACGCCGGTGGAGAAGCCGAGGTCCGGGCAGAGGGCCGAGAGATGGGCGATGGTGGTGAGCGGCTCGTGGAACGCGGTGTTGATCGAGTAGGCCGCCGCCGTCCGTTGCGCGCCGCCCGGGAACCGGGCGCCGTAGTCGGGCCGCGAGTCCGGGTCCACCCCCACCACGTGGTCGTTCACCACGAGGTAGGAGAAGCCGGTCCCGGCCGCTTGCAGGGCCCAATCGCGGATGACCGCACGATCCGAACCGATCTCCTGCGAGGGGAACCTGATGCCAGTCAGCATGGTCACTCCTGAGCGCTTCGTCTCGAAGACGTGCACGCTGCCGCGGAAGCGCGAACAGCGCCGTGACACGGTGAACAGGGCCGGTGGCCGTCGGGGGAGGGCCTCCGACACCCGCAGGCAGCCTGCGTAATCCAGGATACGACGATGTCAACGGCGCCTCTCCTCGGCGGTGCCGACTCAGAGGCCGCGCCCCTCCAGCGGCTCGCCGGACAGGCGCTGCGCCAGGTAGACCGGCACGACCGCCAGGACGATCAGCACCGAGGCCACGACGTCCACCACCGGGCCCTGGTTGGGCCGGGCCAGATTCTCGAAGATCCACAGCGGCAGCGTCCGGGTGCCGGGGCCCGCGGTGAAGGTGGTCACCACGATCTCGTCGAAGGAGAGCGCGAAGGCCAGCAGCGCCCCGGCGAGCAGCGCGCTGCGCACGGCCGGCAGCGTGACGTACCAGAAGGTCTGGAAGGTGTCCGCCCCGAGGTCCGCCGACGCCTCCTCGACCGACGGCGCGATGCGCCGCAGCCGCGCCGACACGTTGTTGAACACCACCACGATGCAGAAGGTGGCGTGCCCGACGACCACGGTGAACAGGCCGAAGCCCACCCCGAGCGGGGTCAGCACGGTGCGGAACGCGGCGTTGAGCGCGATGCCGGTGACGATGCCGGGCAGGGCGATCGGCAGGATCAGCAGGAAGGAGACCGACTGCCGGCCGAAGAACCGGTACCGGGTCGCGGCGAAGGCCGCCATGGTGCCCAGGACCAGCGCCACCGCGGTCGCGCCGAGCCCGGCCTTCAGCGACGTGGCCAGCGCCTCGCGCAGCCCGGTCTCCTGCCAGGCGGCCGTCCACCAGCGGGTGCTGAAGCCGGACGGCGGCCAGGCGAAGGAGCGCGAGGCGTTGAAGGAGTTCACCAGGACCAGCAGCAGCGGGGCGTAGATGACGGCGAACCCCAGGGCCGTCGCCGTCCGGAGCAGGATCCGGGCACCGCGGGAGAGTTGCATCAGGGCCTCGGCCTCACAGACTGTCCAGCGCGCCGGTGCGGCGCACGGCGAGCAGGTAGCCCACGATCAGCAGCACCGGGACGCAGGACACCGCGGCCGCCAGGGGCAGGTTCAGCGTCACGTTGGACGCGATGACGTTGCCGAGCATGGACGTGGTGCCGCCGACGATCTGCACCGTCAGGTAGTCGCCCAGGCTCAGCGAGAAGGTGAAGACCGACCCGGCGATGAGCGCCGGCCTGGCCAGCGGCAGTACCACCGTGCGCAGGGTCCGCCAGGGGCCGGCGCCGAGGTCCGCCGCCGCGGCGAGCAGGCTGTCGGGCAGCTGCCCGAACGCGGTGCACAGCGGCAGCACCATGTAGGGCAGCCACAGGTACGCGAGCACCATGACCACCGCCGGAACGCCGAAACCGGGGGAGTGCCCGCCGAAGGGGGCGGCGACCCAGTCCAGGGCACCGCCGTGGCTGAGCATCACCCACCAGGCGTAGGCCTTGACCAGGTAGCCGGCCCACAGCGGCGTCAGCACCGCCACCAGCAGCAGGCGCCGGCTCCCTGGCCGGGCCACCCGGGCGATGAAGAAGGCCATCGGGAGGGCGGCCACCGCGTCGATCACCGTCACCGACACCGCGATGCCCAGCGTGCGCACGGCGACCGTCCGGTACTGCGGATCGGTCAGCAGCGACCGGAAGTTGTCGACGGTCCAGCGCTGTTCGACGGCGGAGGTGAACGCGTTGGTGCTCCAGAACGCGGACAGCAGGAGGACCGCCAGCGAGCCGAGGTACGCCAGCACCAGCCAGGTCATCGGCGCCGCCAGCAGCGCCGCGAGCCGCAGACCGGGGCGCCGGTCCAGCAGCCCGGCCAACCGGCGCATCGGGGTGCGCGTCGGAGTGCGCGCGTCGGTGTGCGCCGGGGTGCGTGCCGCGGCGGGGGCGCTCACGAGCTCTTGATCCCGTTCCAGGCGGTGACCCACTGGGCGTACGCGGTGCAGTCGTCGCGGCCGCTGCCGTCGGCGCACTGCGCGGTGGGCGTCGTCCAGTAGTAGACGTCCTTCCACCAGTTCTCGTCGGTGGCGTGGTAGTCGGCGCAGAAGCCCGGGTTGTCGGTGATCTGCGCGCAGGCCTTCGAGTTGGCCGGGGCCTCGCCGAAGTACTCGGCGACCTGCGCGTTGGCCGACGGCGAGACGATGTAGTCCATCCACGCGTAGGCGCAGTTGGGGTGCTGGGCGTGCGACGAGACCATCCAGGTGTCGGACCAGCCGGTGGAACCCTCGACGGGCAGGATCGCCTGCGTCCTCACCCTGCCCTCGGCGGCGACCGCCCGCTGGATCACCTCCCAGGTGGTGCCGATCAGGGCGTCGCCGGAGTCGAACGCCGCCTGCTCCTTGGTGTAGTCGCTCCAGTAGGAACCGACCTGCTTCTTCTGGACCTTGAGCAGCGCCACCGCGGCGTCCAGTTGGGAGGAGGTGAGGGCGTAGGGGTTCCTGATGCCGAGCTCGGGCTTGGTCCTCATCAGGTACAGCGCGGCATCGGCGATGTAGATCGGGCTGTCGTACGCGGTGAGGTGCCCGGCGTAGGGCGAGTCCGGGGTGAAGACCGCACCCCAGGAGGTCGGCGCGGGGGTGACCTTGTCGGTGTTGTACATCAGCAGGTTGGCGCCGCGCCCGTGCGGGATTCCGTACGGCACGTCCTTGACCGAGTTCCACGGGCGGTTCTTCAACCCGGGATAGACATCGGCGTAGTTGGGGACGAGCGCGGTATTGACCGGCGCGACGTCGCCACCCGCGATCAGGCGCAGCGTCGCGTCGCCGGAAGCCGAGACGGTGTCGTACTGGCCGGTCTTCATCAGCGCGACCATCTCGTCCGAGGTGCCCGCCACCTTCAGGTTCACCTTGCAGCCGGTCTGCCGGATGAACGGGGTGACCCAGTCGACGGCCTTGTTGTCCTGCCCGTACTCGACGTAGCCGGCCCAGGCGACGATGTTGACGGTGCCCTCGCCCGGACCGAGGGACTTCTGCGCGGGGATGTCCGGTGCGGTGAACCCGCTGCCCGTGCCGCCGCCGCCACCGGAGTTCGACGCGCACGCTGCGGTCAGCAGCAGGGCGGTCGCGGCCGCCAGGGCGCTCAGGGGGCGGCGGCGGACGGGGTGGCGGCGGACGGGGCGGCGAAGCAGGGTCCGGCGGCGTAGGGGGCGTGTGGTGCTCATGAACTCGATCGCTTTCGTCAAGGGTTGTTCGTCAAGGGTTGAGGGTCAGGAGTTGACGCGGGTCAAGGGTTGATACGGACGGTGTGCTGTCGCCGCCAGGCCAGGAGGACGCTCGCCCCCCGGTGGCGGGAGACGTCGGCACCGGAGGCGTCGGTACCGGAGTTGTCGAGACCGGAGCCGTCGTGGTTCTGCCGGACGGCCACCAGCCGCCCGCCCGCCGCCAGGTCGACCAGGAAGCGGGTCTGCGCGCCGGCGTAGACGACCTCGCCGATCGTCCCGGTGACGCCGTACTCGTCGGGCCCCGTCAGGTCGTCCGGACGGGCGATGCGGATCTTCTCGGGGCGCACCGAGTACGTCCCGGGCCGGCCGAAGACCTGCTCGGCGCAGGCGCCCCGGAGCAGGTTCGAGGTGCCGACGAAGCCCGCCACGAACGCGGTGGCCGGTCGCTCGTACACCTCGGCGGGAGTGCCGACCTGCTCGATCCGGCCGGCGTTGAGGACCGCGATCCGGTCGCTCATCGTGAGCGCCTCGTCCTGGTCGTGGGTGACGAGGACGAAGGTGATCCCGGCCTCGCGTTGGATCTGCTGGAGTTCGAGCTGCATCTCCAGCCGGAGCTTCAGGTCGAGGGCGCCGAGCGGCTCGTCGAGCAGCAGTACGGACGGGCGGTTGACCAGCGCCCGGGCCAGCGCGACCCGCTGGCGCTGCCCGCCGGACAGTTCGGCGGGGCGCCGGTCACCGAAGGAGGGCAACTGCACGCTCGCCAGCGCCTCGGCCACCCGTGCGGCCCGCTCCGCCCGCGGCACCCGCTTGACCTTCAGCCCGTACTCGACGTTCTGCCACACCGACAGATGCGGAAAGAGGGCGTAATCCTGGAACACCGTGTTGACGTCGCGGTCGAACGCGGGCAATCCGGTGACGTCGACCCCGCCCAGCAGCACCCGGCCGGCGCTCGGCGCCTCGAAGCCCGCGATCATGCGCAGTACCGTGGTCTTGCCCGACCCGGACGGCCCGAGCATCGAGAAGAACTCGCCCGGCCTGATCTCCAGATCGATCCCGTCCACAGCGCTGACCACGCCGAACGCCTTGCTGACCCCGGACAACGCGACCGCACCGGGCGCGGGCGGACGGCCGGCCGAGCGGCCCGACGAACGGCCCGACGTACGCTCCGGCGGGCTCGGGAAGGAACCGGCGGACGGACTGGGAACTGGGCTGGACGTCATCCGCACCTCGGTCTCGCGGTCTCTGCTGTCGGATCCGCGACTGCTGAATCCTCTGAATCTTCGACTGAAGCAGAAAAGCCACCGGCCCGGGTGGCGGCGGCCCACCGGCCTCGGGGGCCGTCAGCGCGATGACGGTGGCGTGCCGGTGATTGTCAGCCCGATGACGGCGAGGTCCGACACCTTCGAGAGGTCCGGCCTTGCCCCTCCTCACCCGAATTCACGTTCACATCAGCCGAATTCACGTCCACGCCCACGTCCAAGGAGCGCACATGACGATCACCATCCGACCGGGAAGCACCGTGATGTTCACCGGCGACTCGATCACCGACTGCCAACGGCAGCAGAGCGAAGACGGCCTCGGCTACGGCTACCCGCTGCGCGTCGCGGGAGAGTGGGGACTCCGGCACCCGGACCGGCCCGTGACCTGGCTGAACACCGGGAACGCGGGCGACAAGGTGATGAACCTCGAAGCCCGCTGGCAGACCGACGTGCTCGACGCCCGACCGGACGTGGTGTCGATCCTCGTCGGAGTCAACGACATGGGCTGGCACACGCTGGACCCGGAGGGGCGCGTGATCCCCGCGGAGGAGTTCGAAGCGGGCTACGACCGCCTGCTCGCGCCCCTCGCCGAGGCGGGCGCACAGCTGATCCTCATCGAGCCGTTCCTCCTGCCGATCCACGACGTCATCGAGGCCGGCGCCGCCCTCATCGGAGCGGAAGAACGACGGCAATGGCGCACCGACCTGGACCCCAAGATCCAGGCCGTGCGCCAACTCGCCCGCACCTACGGCGCGCACCTGCTCGCCGCCGACGGCATGTTCGCCGAACTCGCCGCCGCGGCCGGCCCGGAGCACTGGTCCGAGGACGGCGTCCACCCGACGCCCGCCGGCCACGCCGCACTCGCGGCAGCCTGGCTGCGCCTGGTCGCCTGACCGCGCCCCGCGACCACCCGCGACAGCGGCGGTCGCGGGGAGATCCAAGGGCTCCAGGCCGGCCTCACCAGAGCCAGGGAGGAACGCCGTTGCTCGCCCAGACCTGAATGCCCGTGCGGGACAGCTTCGTCAGGGAAGCTCGCGGCGCACCAGCACACGGGCAGCAGGCTCCCCGGTGAGCCGGGCGTGTGCCATCCGTTCGCGCACCTCGCCGAGCGTGCGTGGCCGGTAGCCGGGGCCACCGCAGCAGCCCTTGTGGAATCGGACCCCCGCGTGCAGCAGCACGGAGAGCGTCCGCCAACCGGCGGCGTCCCGTCGACGCGGTGCCGCGAAGGCGGACCCGACGTGGATCAGAGCCTCGCTGCAACGCGGGCAGCGCCGTTCGCGCGTCCCGGGGTAGGGCTGCTTGTACGAGGCCCGGCAGGGCAGACAGACGTACGAGGTCCTTGCATGGGCCATGAGGCCAGACTATGCGTCGGCGGCCGTCGAGCCGACCGGATTTCCTCCTGTCCGGCCTCAGGGGAGCCATGTCTCGGGCGGTTCCTGGCGGTCCCCGCGGTCCCCGGCTGTCGCTGGCGGCGCTCAGCCGCCGAAGGCCTCCGCCACGGGTCGCCGCAGGTCGTAGGCGCCCCAGCCCGGGTCCCCGGTGCCGGCGAACGCGACCCAGGCACCGTGGACCCGGGCTGCGAGCCCCGCCGGGGCGGGGTCGGGGCCGAGCAGCCCGGTGTCCCCGTGCAGCCACGGTTCGTCGGCGACGTCGAACACGAAGGGCAGTTCGACCGTGTGGGCGGCGCCGAGCCGCCCGCCCAGAGCCGTCGAGCGGTACCCGAACGAGTAGCGGTGCGTACGGCCGCCCGAGATCCGGGCGTGGGCCTGTGCCAGACGCGCCGTACCGGCCTCGAACAGGGCCCGCCCGAGCACGGCGGAGCGCAGCTCGCCCGGTGTCGCGCCCGGCCGGGCCGCGCGGTGCGCGGCGAGGGCGGCCTCCGGGTCCGCGTGCACCCAGGCGGCGACGGCTAGCACGTCGGCGTCCGTGGTGGACTCCAGACCGCCCTGCGGGACGACGTAGAGGTGCCCCTCCTCGGTGTTGGTGCCGATGAGCAGATCGACGTCGGCGGCCGGGCCGTCGGCGAGGGCGTCGGCGGGCTGCGCCGGCAGGACCAGGCTGAACGGGCTGAGCCCGGCCAGTGGGTCCGAAGCGGTGCCGGTCCGCAGATCCAGGCCGGCCAGCGCGGGCAGGACCGCCACGAAACGCTCGTCCGGGACCAGGGCGAACGCCTCCACGGTCGGCTCGACGCCCAGCGAGGCCGCCACCGCGGCGGTGACCCGCTGCGCCTGCTCCGGGGTGAACGCGCCGCAGCCGTTGCCGCTCTGGACGATCGCCCGCCGGAACAGACCGGCGGCCGCCGGAGTCGCGAGCAGCGCACCGACGAGCGTGGCGCCCGCGGACTGGCCGAAGACCGTGACGTTCCCCGGGTCGCCACCGAAGGCCGCCACCGAGCCCCGCACCCACCTGAGCGCGGCGAGCACGTCGAGCAGCCCGCGGTTGGCCGGAGCACCCGCCAGCTCCAGGAACCCCGGCACGCCGAGACGGTAGTTCACCGTCACCAGGACGACGCCGTCGCGGGCGAACGCGCCGCCGCCGTAGAGCGCCGCGCGGTTCGAGCCGGTGACGAACCCGCCGCCGTGCACGAAGACCATGACGGGGCGCCCGCCCCCGTCGGCGGCCGGCGTGTGGACGTCGACGGTCAGGTACTCCTCGCCGGGCACCCAGCCCGGCCCGAAGTAGGGGCTCATGTCGAGCCGGCCGAAGTCCCGGGCCGGCTGGGGGGCGGTCGGCGAGGGCCTGCCGCCGTCACGGACACCCGGCCAGCCCGGGTGCGGCACGGGCGCGGCGAACCGGCCGGCACCGACCGGCGCCGCCGCGTACGGGAGGGCGCGGAAGCGCTCACCGGACTCGTCGCGGACGCCGCGCACGGCGCCCGCCGGGGTTTCGACGACCGGATCTGCCTGTCGGGGCACGGGATGACTTCCTCTCTGGAAGGGAGCGAAGGGGACATCGATCGGGGGAGCTTCGGACGGGACGTCGGGACGTCGGGACGTCGGGACGTCGGGAGATCGGGAGATCAGGAGATCCGGGAGAAACCCGCCCACTCCTTGACCGCGAACTTCGACCCGCTGCGCGCGACCTCCATCGCCCCCCGGCCGCCGAAGTGCGCCGGGAGGACGAGCGCGTTGTTCTCGGCGGCGCGGCCGAGCAGCTTGCGCCGGGTCGCGCGGGACTCCGCCGGGTCCTCGCAGAAACAGGAATTGGTCTCCGGCTCCGCGATCTGCAACGCGGTGTGCACCAGATCCCCGACGAACAAGGCCTGGTCGCCGCCGGACTCCAGGGTGAGCACGGACGAGCCGGGAGTGTGCCCGGGAGCGAGATCGAGCCGCAGGTTCCCGTCGATCCGGTACGTCCCCTCCCACAGGTGCGTCAGCCCCGCCGCGTGGACCGGCGCGACGCTGTCCTCGAACACGTTCTGGTTCCCCCGGCCGAACACGCTCCTGTGCCCGTTGGCCGGGTCCCAGAACTCGAAGTCCCGCCGGGGCATCAGATACGTGGCGTTCGGGAAGGTCGGCACCCAGTCCCGGCCGTCGAGGCGGGTGTTCCAGCCCACGTGATCGACGTGCAGATGGGTGTTGACCACGACGTCGACGTCCTCGGGCCGCACGCCGGCAGCGGCGAGGTTGTCGAGGTAGCCGGTGTCCAGGCGGCTCCACACCGGCGCGTAAGGGCGGTCCTTGTGGTTGCCCACGCCGGTGTCCACGAGGATCGTGCGCCCCTCGCTGCGCAGCAGCCAGGACTGGATCGCCGTACGGCACTCGTCCGTCTCCGGGTCCCAGAAGTCGGGCACCAGCCAGTCGCGGTGCTCGTCCCACGAGCCGTCGGGGCTGTCCGGGAAGAACTGGCCCGGCGCCAGCCCGGCCGAGCCGTAGAACTCCTTGACGCGGGTGACGGTGACGTCGCCCAGGGTGATCTGTTCGGGGTCCTGGCCCATGTGCTGATCCATGTGCTGGCCCATGCGCTGATCCATGTCGTGATCGATGTTCTGGTTCATGTCCTGATCCATGCGGTCCGTCCTCGGGTCCGGGATACGCGGCCGAATCGGCGGCCGACTGAGACCGATCCTTGACACCCGGACGGGCACCAGCCACTCCCGGCTTGTCCTACCCCTCGCAGGGTGTGGCAGGGACCGGGCGGCCCGTCGAATACTGGGGCGATGAACGGACCAGGCCCACTCGGCGCCTTCCTCCAAGCCCGGCGGGCGCAGCTGCGGCCCGAGGACGTCGGCCTGCGCGACCTCGGGCCCCGCAGACGGGTGGCCGGGCTCCGGCGCGAAGAACTCGCCCAACTCGCGGGCGTCAGCGTCTCCTACTACACCCGGCTGGAACAGGGCCTGTCCCGCGGGGCCTCCGCCGAGGTGCTCGACGCCATCGCCGGCGCCCTCCTGCTCGACACCCACGAACGCGCCCACCTCGACCGGCTCGCCGACACCGCCCGCCACACGCCCCGGCCACGCCGCCCACGGCCCGAGAAGCTCGCCGCCGAAACCCGGGACCTCCTCCGCGCCGTCGACGGCGTCCCCGCGATCGTGCTCGGCCGCCGCACCGACGTCCTGGCCTGGAACACCCTCGGACACGCCCTGCTGGCCGGCCACCTCGACGTCCTCAGCCCGGACGACCCGGCCCGACGCCCGAACATGAGCCGGATGCTCTTCCTCGACCTGCACTGCCGGGAGCTGTACGCGGACTGGGAACGCAAGGCGCGCGCGGTGGTCGGCAACCTGCGCATCGCCGTCGGCAGACATCCGGAGGACGCGCTGCTCGCGGAGTTGATCGGCGAACTGACCATGAAAAGCCCGGAGTTCGTCGCCCTGTGGGCAGACCACCGCGTAGTGCCGTGCGACGCCTCCTCCTACGAGCTGCACCACCCCGTCGTCGGCACGGTCACGGTGACCCAGCAGACCCTGTCCATCGCTCGCTCACCAGACCAGGCGCTCATCGTGTGCACCACCCCCGCCAACTCCCCCTCCGAGCAGGCCCTCACCCTCCTCCGCCACGCGGCCGCCAGTTGGGCACCGCACGCGTGCGGCGCGGGCGCTGCCGAGGAGCCGCGTCGGCAGACGTAGGCAGGGCAGCGCTACGGTAGCCGGGCCCGTTGTAACGGCGCCGCCTCGGCCCCTGCTACGCGGGACGCAGCAGGGCTCGCGGTCTTCCCCAACCGCCAGCACCGACACGGCCAGGCAGACACAGGCCCGCAAGAGCCCGCACAAGGCCAAGGGCACCAAGCGGACCTCGAAGGAGCGCAAGGACCCGAAGGCCTCCTACGACCCGTGGCAGGAACTCGCCAGCGACCGCCCTCATCGGCAGTAAGAGGCACCACTGGGAAGCCGATGACCCCACGCGGACGCCGACCGTGAACAGAGTTGAGCAATTCCCGCCAGCGCGGGGCCGATCCTTCGGTGGTGCAGTACCCGGCGATCGGGCTGGAGCAATCCCCGCGAGCGCGGGGCCGATGACCGGGTCGGGCGTAGGCTCGGTCCATGCCCATCCGCTCTGTGGTGTTCGACATCGGCGAGACCCTGACCAGCGATACCCGGTACTGGGGCGGCTGGGCCCGCTGGCTTCACGTTCCCACGCACACGATGTCGGCCCTGGTCGGGGCCGTACTGGCTCAAGGTCGGGACAATGCCGACGCGATCCGCATCGTACGCCCGGGTGTGGACGTGGCCGCCGAGTGGCGCGCCCGGCAGGCAGTTGGCCAGGGCGACTACCTTGACGAGGCCGACCTCTACCCGGACGTCCGTCCGGCGCTGGCCCGACTCCGGGAAGCGGGGCTGTGGGTCGGGATCGCCGGCAACCAGAACGCCGCGGTGACCGAGCTGCTGTACGACCTCGACCTGCCGGCCGATGCGATCGCCACGTCCGGCGAGTGGGGGGTGTCCAAGCCGAACCCCGGCTTCTTCGCTCGGGTGACGGCGTGGGCGCCTGGTGAACCTCACGAGATCGTGTACATCGGCGACCATCCGACGAACGACGTGACACCTGCCCAGGCTGCCGGCCTCCGAGCCGCGCACCTTCGCCGCGGTCCGATCGGGCTCACGTCGACCGCGCCCACTGCGGACTGGACCGTGAACTCGCTGACCGAACTGGCCGAGGTGCTGGTCGGCCAGTAGCAGGACCGCCCCGGCGGCGTGACCGCCGGGGCGAATCCGCCCGACGCCGTACAAGCGCCGGTACCGTTCCGAGTGCGACCACGGAACGGAGCCACACTATGCCCGTAACCACCGCCACCGCACTCGGTCAGCGAATCGAAACCGCCCGCCTGGCCAGCGGGTTGACGCGTCGACAGCTGGAGACGTTGTCCGGCGTCTCGTACAGCACGATCCGCAAGGTCGAAGGCGGCGAGCGGTCCCCGGGTGACGGAATCCTGGAGGCACTGGCCCGTGCTCTCGACCGCACTCCGGAGGATCTGCTGGACGGCCCCGGTCGTACCGACAGCCGGGTGCACGACGCCATCCCCACCCTGCAGCGCGCGATCGCCGCGTACGACCTGCCGGAGGACGGCCCGGTCCGGTCGCTGCCGCTACTCGCGGCCGACGTCGAACGGGCAGTCGAGGACCGCGTGCAGTCGCGGTACGCACATCTCGCCGAACAGATGCCGCAGTTGCTCAGCGAGTTGTTCCGCGCAGTGGACCAGGCTCGGGGAACTGACCGCGAACGGGCCGCCCGCCTCCTCGCGCTGGCGATCAGGTCGGCGGACGCGGTGGCCTATAAGTACGGCTACGGCGACCTCTCGGGCCGACTGACCGAGCTGATGAGATGGGCGGCATCGATCGCCGCTGATCCCGCCCTCGAAGCCGCCGCGGCGTACGTACGTATGGAGACGTTCTTCTCTGTCGGCCAGCTCGGCCCTGGCTTGCGGTTGCTTCGGACCGCCGTCGACCGGATGCCAGCCCCGACGACGGAGCCGCTCGCTGCGGCTGCTGCCGCCCTGCACATGCGCGCGGCGGTTGCTGCCGGCCGTATGCGGCGCGCGGACGAAGCGCGTGAGCACCTGCGAGACGCCGAGGCGCTGGCCAGCCGGGTGCGGGAGCGGCTCTACGACGGTACGGCGGTCGGGCCTGACAGCCTGGAGGTCCACCGGCTTTCGGTGGCCGTGGAGCTGGGCAAGCCGAAGGATCTCCAGGACGCGGTGGTGGCGGCGGCCCGCTGGGCACCACCGCGCGAACTGCCAGCTGAGCGCCGGTCGCACTACTACATCGACCTCGGCCGGGCCCAGATGCTCCTCGGGCAACCGCAGCACGCGAAGGAATCACTGCTGGTCGCGAGGCAAATCGCCCCGCAACACGTTCGCGAACACGGTCAGGTGCGGACGGAGTTGGCCACGATGGTTCGGCTGTCGCGCGGCCGGGACGAGCAACTGCTCGCTTTCGCTCGGTGGGCCAGGGCTCTGTAAAAGGGGGTGCCACAGGTTGTGGCACTTCCGGGGGTGCCCGACAGGGACGCTTAGAGGCGTGACAGGGACACCGACGCCACAGGTTGTCGAACCGGGGTCAATAAGCCCCGCTCGACTCCACGGAGAAGCGTGTATCGACTGTGGCTCGCCCGAACCGCCTCTGGTAGCGGCTGGTCACGTCTACACGTCGACTGGCCCGACCACGGCGCCGCTCGGCTGGCCGGTCGCGGCTCACCCGAAGTGCAAGGAGACGGCATGTTGACCGACGAACTCACGGTCTCGGTGGACGGCCACTTGGAGCCGGTCACCGCGCCGGCACTGCAGGCACTGGACATCCTGTGGCTGACGGTACGCGAGCTGCCGATGGACAGCCTCCAGATGTGGGCGATGAAGCGGCTGTTTGGCAGCCGCAGCGCGAGCGAGCTGGAACACAGAATGAACGGCGACGAGATCATCGACGTCACGGTCAGCCTGAACGACGGCAGCCTCGTGATCGCGCGGGTGTCGTGCGGCGACGGGCTGACCTGCCGGCAGCGCGTTGCGGCCCGCTACCGCCCGGAGCGGGTGGAGCGACCGGCGGGCCGCCCTGATCAGTGGGTCGTCCTGGACCTGGTGACCGGCTACCCGGCCACCGATTGGTTGTCCTCCGAGTCCGCCGCCCACGAGTGGATCCGCCGAAAGGTGCAGAACGCGAACTACCAGACCGGTCCGGCCCGACGGACCGCCGAGTGAGCGCCGTCGGCGGTACACCGGTCGCGGCCGAGGACCGGATCGAACGGGGTCTGTGTACCGTCTGCGGGCGCGAGGTGGCCGGCCGCGTCCTGCGGGCCCTCACCCCGTACATGGCCGAGGTCGAGCACTGCCCGCCCCTGGACGCCCCGAAGGTTGCGCTGTGCAGGACCAAGACCCGGCGCTGACCGCCATCGACGACCAGCTCACTGCGGCGAGCGCCGATATCGACCAACTGCTCACTGTGGCAGGCGTACGTAGGGGCCCGGCCGTCGACATCGGGGCGGCCCCAGCCTGGGTGCAGACCTCCATCGCGGCCATGGGCCGTGCCATCGACGACGGCACGCTGCAGGTCTGCCGGCACCTCACCGGCCCACAGCCGTGCGCCCTTCAGGCCGAGGTCCCAACCCGCATGATCTGCCTGACCTGCTTCGCGCAGGCGCGGGCCTACCGCACCTGCGCGTCCTGCGGCGCCCCGGCCGGGGCGCCGCCCCCGTACGGCGGGGTGGAGGACCTCATGCGGGTCTGGGTCGTACTGCACTCCCGGGTCCTCTGCATGTCGTGCGCCCGTCCCACCGGGATTGGCGGGACGTTCGGCAGCTAGGCCACTGGCCACGTCACGATGGTGACCCCCAGCAGGAGGAGGACGCGATGGGCGGCACAGTACCCCCAAACGCACAGGGCCGGTGGCAAGAGAAGGGCCGCGGCTCCCGAGGCCCGACCCGGGTACACAAGCGCCCCACCATGCCGCCGGACGATATCCCGGCGGTACCGGAGGTTGAGGAGGACGAGATGAACCCGCAGAAGGACCCCAGCGGTGGCTCGGGCGGGATCGGTGGGCCGAAGTCACCGCCGGCCGCCCCGAAGACCCCGCCCCCGCCGAACGACCCGCCGCCGAACCCCGAGAAGTGACTCCCTGGCCGGCCGTACGGCGGTGCGACCGGCCAGGGCTTACCCGTGGAACAGGCGCCAGAGTGGCACACCAAGAGCAATCCCCGCGAGCGCGGGGCCGATGCCCGTCCCGAACGCGGTTTCCATGACTGCGCGGAGCAATCCCCGCGAGCGCGGGGCCGATCGGGCCCGGGAGGCGAGCATGCCCGCGGTCTCGGAGCAATCCCCGCGAGCGTGGGGCCGATAGCCGGCCCGTAACCGGAGCCCGGCGGGTGGCGGAGCAATCCCCGCGAGCGCGGGGCCGATGAGCTGGAGACCCTCAGCCCGGAGGAGCTGGAGGAGCAATCCCCGCGAGCGCGGGGTCGATCGATCCGGGCCTCGGCCGCGACCGCGACCGGTGGAGCAATCCCCGCGAGCGCGGGGCCGATATGCGGCTGAGGTCAGCCTCGCTGTACGGCAAGGAGCAATCCCCGCGAGCGCGGGGCCGATCGCGCGGCGAACCGTGAAGTCCGAGATTCCTCGGAGCAATCCCCGCGAGCGCGGGGCCGATGCCACCCTCCGCGAGGTCATCCGAGAGAAGTGGGAGCAATCCCCGCGAGCGCGGGGCCGATTTCTTGTGCAGCCGTGCCAGTCGGGCACCGGTGGAGCAATCCCCGCGAGCGCGGGGCCGATAACGCTCTGGTCGAGCGGACGGCAATCGCATCGGAGCAATCCCCGCGAGCGCGGGGCCGATACTTCCTGACCTGCGGTGATTAGCGGGCGAGGGGCCTGATTGATTCAGTTCGATTGGTAGAGGGCTCGTCGAACAGCCGATGCGTTGTTGCCATCTCTCCTTGTCCCAGGGCTGGTTGTCGGTGTCGTGGCCTACGCTCTCGAAGCGTACTCGTACGTGGAGGTTGAGACGATGCTTGAGGACCGTTGGCAGTGGTATCCGCCCGAGGTCAGGGGCTGGCTGGGCGCGTTGTGGGGTAGGTCTGCCGGGCAGAGTGGGGGCGGCGGTTGATGCCGGGTACCGTCACGGTATGACGACCGGTGACTTCGTTGTGGTGACGACGACCCATGACGACGAGACGAAGGCCCGTGAGCTCGCCTCGGCGGTGATCCGTGACCGCCTGGCCGCGTGTGCGCAGGTCTACCGCGTCCAGTCCGTCTACTGGTGGGACGGCAGGGTGCAGGACTCCGCCGAGTGGCGGATCGACTTCAAGTCCCGGGCGAACCTGGCTGATCGGCTGTCCGCGCGCATCGTTGAGCTGCACTCCTACGACACGCCGGAGGTCGTCGGGGTGCCGGTGATCACTGGATCCGCCGCCTACCTGGACTGGGTGGCCGCAGAGACGCGAAGCTGATCGGCAGTTGCTCCAAGGAGGCCCGGATCTCGTCTCGAAAGGCCTGGGCCGCCGGCGATGCCGGGAGTTGGTCGGCCAGTGCGGACAGCCGTACTCGACCCATGGTCGTCTGGGCTTCGAGCGTGGCGGCGAGGGCGCGGCGGCCGATCTCGACGGCCTGGTCGACGGCGCCCGCCGTGAGGTAGCCGGCCGCGACGTCTCCGAGCACTGCGACCCTGATCTTCCGGTCGTCTTCGCCCGGGTCGGCCAGGGTCTGGTCTGCGGCCGCGCCGAGGTCTCGGTGTCGCAGCTTGGCGTAGGTCGCCACCGTCATTGAGCTGAGGCGTGCTTCGCCGAAGAAGGAAAACCAGGCCGGAGCGGTGTCGGGCTCCGCGTAGTCGAAGGCAGTCCGGGCGCGGTCCAGTGCACGCAGTGCCGACTCCCTGTCGTCGTCCGCTGCGGCCTCCTCGGCTTCCCGTGCGGCGAGCCAGGCCCGGGCCGCTTCCAGGCCTCGGCCCCGGACATTCTCCTGTGCAGCGGCGAGCATCTGCCGAGCCGTTGCTGCATCCACCCCGTACGAGGCGTAGCCCAGGGCGAGGGCATGCAGCGGGCCGTGTCCGGCGCGGTCGGCCGCGAGTCGAGCCGTCCGGTAGTAGTGACCGGCGCGCGAGTAGTCGCCGAGGTCCCAATAGGTCCATCCGGCCAGAGCCGCGGTCTCTCCAGCGGCGATGGTGAGCGCGCCCCGGTGGGTGACTGCGTTCGGCAGGACCGCAGTGATGTGGTCGATATGCGTGGACAGGTGCGCGGCGAGCAGTCGAGCCGGGATGTGTTCCTCGTCCCCGAACTGTCGAACGCTGGGAGAAGGTCGGTAGCCCGGGACAGGCCGCGTTCGGCCTCATGGTGAGCGGCGAGGACCAGCGGGTCTGGATCGGGGATCCGAGCGGCCCGAGCTGGCTCCTCCCCGGCTGACTGCCGGTACTCTGGGCTGCCCCGTCGCGGAGGAGGACCAGATGGACGAGGACGAACCCCTGGGGCAGTGGGCAGCGCGGCGGGACGCGCGGCGTCGGCCGGTCGGCGAACTCAAGGCCGCGACCATCGGCCACGAGACCGCACCGGCCCACCTGTACCAGGACGCACCTCGACTCATCTCCTGCTGGGACGGCTACCAGTGGGTACCGGAGACGATCGCGCCGAACTACGCTGCCGCACAGCGCCTCCTGCACGGCATCGACGGCGACGGGGTGATTCCGATGTCTTCGGCTCGACCTCCGAAGAAGCCGGCGGGGAAGCATCGCAAGCCCTGACCGGCCGTACCACGGTGCGGCCGGTCAGCGTCATCCATCACGGAGCAGTCGCCGGAGCGGCACCCCGATCGCACGGGCGATCGCGCTGAACTTGTCGAGCGTGGGCGGCACGGGCCCGTTCTCGAACCGGCCGACGGTCCGCCTGTCCAGTCCGGCCTGCTGCGTCTCTATGGGCACACACGGGGGAGCCCCCGTGAGCGCGGGGTCGACGCCAGCTGAGCCCGGGTCTCCGCGAGTTGCCGGGAGCAATCCCCGCGAGCGCGGGGCCGACGGCTGGCTCGCTGCCTACTCCGACGGCGGCGGGGAGCAACCCCCGCGAGCTCGGGGCCGACGGCGCTGAATGCTGGGGCAGCGACACCGAGCTGGAGCAACCCCCGCGAGCGCGGGGCCGACATGGTCCACGGGGCGAGGCCTGCGCGGCTCAGGGAGCAACCCCCGCGAGCGCGGGGCCGACCGTACGCCACCCGCGCACGCAAGTGGCAGCCGGGAGCAACCCCCGCGAGCGCGGGGCCGCCCTACTCCCGGCTGCTCAAGCTGCTGACCCACCCGGAGCAACCCCCGCGAGCGCGGGGCCGACCAACTGCTGGCGCTGGTGGAGTACGACCGCACGGAGCAACCCCCTCGAGCGCGGGGCCGACTGCCACGGGTACGGCGTCCACCGATCCCAACGCGAGCAACCCCCGCGAGCGCGGGGCCGACCCCGCCTGCTGCTCGCCGCATCGGCCCTCGCGGGAGCAACCCCCGCGAGCGCGGGGCCGACATCCGGCCGCACTGCGGGCACGCGGACGCACCGGAGCAACCCCCGCGAGCGCGGGGCCGACTGGTAGGTGGTGGGGTTCAACTCGGTCTCCCTGGAGCAACCCCCGCGAGCGCCGGGCCGACGTGGTAGCGGACCCAGAATGGGGCCGCGCCGTGGAGCAACCCCCGCGAGCGCGGGGCCGACGGAGTGGCCTCCGCCCCCGATTGCGGGGCGCAGGAGCAACCCCCGCGAGCGCGGGGCCGACGTCACCAGCACGTTCAGGCCCGAACGAACCGTGGAGCAACCCCCGCGAGCATGGGGCCGACTGCTCCACTCCGGGCCCGTAGAGCTCCCACAGGGAGCAACCCCCGCGAGCGCGGGGCCGACCACGGCGGTCCGGTGCCGCCGGAGGTGACCGGGGAGCAACCCCCGCGAGCGCGGGGCCGACAAGTCTCGGTCCCCGGCGGGATCCTGCAACACAGAGCAACCCCCGCGAGCGCGGGGCCGACGCAGGTGGCGACGATGGTGTGGAGCCGGGGGAGGAGCAACCCCCGTGAGCGCGGGGCCGACGCCTCTGCCTGTGACTCCCCGTACGTCAGGTCGGAGCAACCCCCGCGAGCGCGGGGCCGACTCGCGCGGGTTGAACGGCGCGAGGTCGCCCTCGGAGCAACCCCCGCGAGCGCGGGGCCGACGTGCCGTAGAGCGCGCCAAACCGGTCCTTGCCCGAGCAACCCCCGCGAGCGCGGGGCCGACGTCATGCGGTCATCCTCCCGAGTGGGTCGACTGGAGCAACCCCCGCGAGCGCGGGGCCGACTCCGACTATGCGGTGACGTTGCTGCTGACCTGGGAGCAACCCCCGCGAGCGCGGGGCCGACCTTCGGCCGACCATGATCACGGTCATCACACCCGAGCAACCCCCGCGAGCGCGGGGCCGACGAGGTGCTCTCCGCCCTCCAGCGGCACCGCCAGGAGCAACCCCCGCGAGCGCGGGGCCGACGACTTGTGCCTGTCGGGCTTGACGGGCCTCATGGAGCAACCCCCGCGAGCGCGGGGCCGACGCGGCCGGTCCGGCAGGGGCGGGGAGAGGTGGGGAGCAACCCCCGCGAGCGCGGGGCCGACTCATCGACCAGCAGCACGGGCTCCTTCGGCTGGGAGCAACCCCCGCGAGCGCGGGGCCGACCCCGGGTGCTGGAGCTTCCAGGCGAGGACGGCGGAACAACCCCCGCGAGCGCGGGGCCGACCAGCACCGCGGTCAGCTCCGGTTCGCCGAGCGGGAGCAACCCCCGCGAGCGCGGGGCCGACCCGAACCCGGTGACCAGCGAGCCCACTCACCGGGAGCAACCCCCGCGAGCGCGGGGCCGACACTTTCTGACCTGCGGTGATTAGCGGCCGAGGGGCCTGATTGATTCAGTTCGACCGGATGACGGCCCGGAGGGGAGCTGATGTATGACCGTCATATTTCTTTGCTCCGAGGTGAGTTGTCAGTGGGGTGTCCTAGGCTCTCGAAGCGTACCTGCGTGTGGAGGTTGAGGCGATGGTTGAGGACCGTTGGCAGTGGTACCCGCCCGAGGTCAGGGGCTGGCTGGGTGCGCTGTGGGGTAAGTCGGCCGGGCGGGCCGGGGGAACGGCCAATCTCCTGCTGTCGCACATGCTGGACACTGCGGCGGTGGCAGAGATCCTCTGGGACCGCTACCTGCCGCCGGTGACGCGGTGGCGTCTGGACGCTCTCGCGGGGGGCACGGGTAAGGGGCGGCGTCTGTTCGCCTGGTTGTGCGGGATTCATGACTGTGGCAAGGCCACCCCGGTGTTTCAGCATCTCGACGCCGCTGGTGAGGCTGCGGTCCGTCAAGCGGGGCTTACCTGGGACAAGTACGCGGTGAAGGGCTCGTCTTGGCGGCATGACAAAGCCGGTGCCCGGGTGCTGAGGGCGCTGCTCACTGACGCGAAGTGGAGCGAGGAACAGGTCGGCTGGGTCTGGCCGCTGGTCGCCGGCCACCACGGGCTGATTCCGACGTTGGGGCAGCTGAGCCCGCCGAAGAAGAACGAAAAGCTGCAAGGCAGCAGCCGGCCCTGGAAGCTCGCGCAGTCGGCGCTGGTGGAGGTGTTCTCGCGGGAGCTCGGCTATGAGGGGAAGTCGCCGCTGGCCGCGGCGGAGCCGGTGCTGGTGCCGAGCCGTGCGGCGCAGCTCCAGCTGTCCGGCTTCGTGGTGATGGCGGACTGGATCGCCAGCGACGAGCGGCACTTCACGGGTGTGTCCGACCTGGCGAAGGTGACGTTGCATCAAGCGCGGCAGCGGGCTGCGGCGGCGTGGTCGAGGCTCGAACTGCGCGGTGGATGGGGAGCGTTGGCGGCGCCCGGCCCGGAGACGTTTCGGGACCGGTTCGGCCACGGGACCAGGCCCTCGCAGGAGTTGGTCCTCGACGTGGTGCGTCGGATGGGCGGGCCCGGTCTGGTGATCGTCGAGGCGCCGATGGGGGAGGGGAAGACGAAGGCGGCTCTGGCGGCGGCCGAGCTGATGGCAGCGCGTCACGGTGCGGACGGGGTGTTCCTGGGCATGCCGACCCAGGCGACGGCGGACCCGATGTTCACCCAGGTCCGGTCGTGGCTGCGCGAGGTCGGCGATGGGCTGGAGGGCCAGGTCGCGCTGCTGCATGGCAAGCGGATGTTCAACAAGGAGTGGCGCGGCCTGCTGGAGGGCGCGGGGGAGTGGGGGCAGGACGCCGACGACCCCTTCTCGTCGGTGGGAGAAGACGAGTTCGGCATGCAGACCGACTGCTTCGACGGTTGTGTGGACGGGGAGCGCAGGGCCCCCGCCGAGTGGTTCCTCGGGCGTCGCCGTGGTCTGCTGAGCCCGTTCGCGGTCGGCACCATCGACCAGCTCCTCTACGCCGCCACCCGTACCAAGCACGTGATGCTGCGGATGGCCGGGCTGGTGGGCAAGGTCGTGATCCTCGACGAGGTCCACGCCGCCGACGTCTACATGTCGCAGTTCCTGCTGGAGGGCCTGTGGTGGCTCGGGCAGGCCGGCGTGCCGGTGGTGCTGTTGTCGGCGACGCTGCCGCCGGAGCAGAGGCGTCGCCTGGTCGCCGCCTACCTGGCCGGTACGCAGTCGGCGGAGGTCTCGGCGGCCCTGGAGCTTCCCGAGCCGGAGGGCTATCCGAGCGTCACGGCGGCCTGGGCGGGGCCGGACGGGCAGCCGGAAGTGCTGGTGGAGGGCACCGCGTCCTGGCGTGAGGACCTTCAGGTGCGGGTCGAGGTGCTCGACGAGCAGCCGACGCGGACCGACGCCCAAGTCGCGCAGGATGCCGCCGTGGTCGACTATCTGAGGGAGCGGCTGGTCGACGGTGGGTGCGTCCTGGTCATCCGGAACACCGTGGCCCGCGCCCAGTCCGCGTTCGAGGCCCTTCACAAGGAGTTCGGCGCTGATGTCCGGCTCCTGCACGGGCGCCTGCACGCCGGCCACCGGGCGGACCGTACGCAGGAGGTGCTGAAGCTCCTCGGACCGCCGGCCGCGGGATCCGGGCGTCCCGGCAGGATGATCGTCGTCGCGACCCAGCTCGCGGAGCAGTCCTTCGACGTCGACGCCGATCTGTTGATCACCGACCTCGCTCCGATGGACCTGCTCCTCCAGCGCATCGGACGCCTCCACCGCCACGACGGCGCGCAGCGCCCCCGCCGGCTGTCCCGGCCCACCGTCGCCGTCACCGGCGTGCACTTCGACGACGACGGCGCGCCGCAGATCCTGCGCGACTCCGAGGGGATCTACGGCCGCTACCTTCTGCTGCGCACGGCCGTCGAGGTCGAGCGGACGGCGAAGGCCGACGGAGGCGCGTGGAGCATCCCCGGCCAGGTGCCGGAGCTGGTCGCCCGGGTCTACGGTACCGACCCCGTCGTCCCGGCGGAGTGGGGCGAGGCCGAGGCGCAGGCCCGGCAGGACTGGGAGGAACGGCAGGCCAAACGCCGCGAGGAAGCCGCCCAGTACGTCCTGACCCGCGCCGGGGAGCACGGTTCGCAGACTCTGGCCGGTCTGCACTACGGAGCCCACGGCACGCTGACAGAGGGACAGTTCGAGGCACTCGTCCGGGACGGGGACCGGAGTGTGGAGGTCGTGCTGGTGCGCCGCACCGGGGAAGACTTCCACGCGATGACGGGCCGTAAGATCGGCCCCAACGGGACGGTCGCGGCCGAGATGGTGGACGACGTGCTCTCCGGGACGGTGCGCCTGCCCACCAAACTGACAAAGACTGCCGAGCAGGCGCTCGGTCCGCTGTCGGGCTGGCGCGACCATCCATGGCTGCGATACAGCCTGGCCCTCGAACTCGACGAGCACGGCGAAGCAGCCCTCGGTGACTTCCAGCTGCGCTACGACGACCTGCTCGGCCTCGTGGTGATCGGAGGGCCCCAGCGCGCCCCAGTACCGATAAAGGCGAGGGGGTGAGTCGAACAGGCGTCGACCCACCCCCTCAACCCCGCGCCCCCTCAACCCCGCGACCGCGGGGCCGACTTGCGGCCGACCTGGGCCGGAAAACACGGCCACGGGCCATCCCCGCGCACCGAAGCCGCGGGGCCGGGGGCAATTCAAGCATTCACCCCACAACAGGCATCCGCCGGTGCCACGATGCATCAGCAACAAGCTAAACATGGCTAGTTGGGAGATCAGCGCATGCCTGGGTACAACCTTGTCGAGGAACCGTGGCTGACGGTACGACCCGTCGGTGGCGGGCCCCCCGTGCAGGTGGGGATCGCTGAGGCCCTGGCCCGGGCCCACGAGTTCGAGGGCCTCGTCGTGGAGTTCTCCACCCAGCTGCCGGCCGTCCTGCGCCAGGTCCTGCTGCCCGTCGTCGCCGACGCCACCGGCGCGCCCCGGAACCCCGGGGAGAAGGGTGAGCGGCTCACCCGGGGCGGATTCACGAAGGGCGAGCTGGGCAGCCTGGAGACCTACCTCTCCGATCACCACGCGAAGTTCGACCTCTTCGACCCCGCCGCCCCGTTCGGGCAGGTCGCCGGGCTGCGCACCGCCAAGGACGAGACGAAGGGCTCCGCCGCCCTGGTGGCGACCGCGGCGAGCGGCAACAACGTCCCGCTGTTCGGCACCCGTACCGACGCGGATCCGCTCGACCTGACGCCGGCGCAGGCCGCCCACTGGCTCGTGCACGCCCACTGCTGGGACACCGCGGCGATCAAGACCGGCGTCGTCGGTGATGACCAGGTCAAGGCGGGCAAGACGACCGGGAACCCCACCGGCCCGCTCGGCCAGCTCGGCGTCATCATCCCCACCGGGCGCACCCTGTACGAGACCCTCCTGCTGAACCTTCCGCTCACCCCGCCCGACAACCTCGGCCTCCCGCAGTGGAAACGCGCCCCGCACGGCCCCGCCTGGCAGCCCCGCGCGGCCGAAGGCCTCCTCGACCTGTGGACCTGGCAGGCCCGGCGGATCCGCCTCATCCCGCACCAGGACGAGGCCGGGCAGCTGAAGGTGGCCCGGGTCGTCATCAGCGCGGGGGACCGGCTGACGCCCATGCCCGAGCAGGAGCCCCACACCGCCTGGACCTTCACCGCCCCCGCCAAGAAGTCCGCCTCCGCCCTGCCCGAGCGCAGGCCGCGCCGCCACACCCAGGGCAAGGCCGCCTGGCGCGGTCTGGAGGCCCTTCTCACGCCCACTCGCCAGGGCCCCGACGGCGGCTTCGAGACCAGCATCCTGCTCGACCAGATCAGCGCCCTGCAAGAGGACGACCAACTCCCCGCCGACTACCCGCTCCAGGTCGAGACCTTCGGCATGGTCTACGGCACCCAGTCCGCGATCGTCGAGGACGTCATCCACGACGCCATCCCCCTGCCGCTGCTCGCCCTCCAGCAGGACAGCGAGGCCCAACTGCTCCTCCTGGACGTCGCCGAGCAGGCGGAACGACTCGCCCAGGCCGTCAGCAACCTCTCCGCCGACCTGCGCCGGGCCGCTGGAACGGACCCCATCCCGTGGGACAAGGGCCAGCGACCGGGCGAACTCCTCCTTCACACCCTCGACCCCCTGGTGCGCCGCCTGCTCGCCGGCGTCTGCACCGCCGGCGCAGACGATGAGGCTCTGGAGCGGGGCCGGCTCGCATGGGAACAACTCGCCCACCGCCAGGCGTGGGACCTGGCGAACACGCTCCTGCTGGCCGCACCCGCCACCACCTTCGGCGGCCGCACGATCAGCCAGGGCGGCAAGGCGGGCAAGACGCAGACCTACAGGCTCGGCACCGCGGGCGCCAACTTCCGGCGCCGACTCGACGAGATCCTTCCCCGGTACGCCGATGCCCTACGGGAAGCGGCCGCCGCGCGGGCGACCGAGACCGGCCCCGCCCTCGACCACGACCCCGGAGCGGACTTTGACGACTGAGCACACCGCCGCCGCTGAGCACACCGCTGCGACTGGGAACGCCGCCGCCCGACGGCGCCGGTACTGGGACGAGTTCACCGGCCCCGACCACAACTGGCGGTACGACCCCCGCACCAAGCAACCACGCCGGCCGCCCGGCGAGGACCTGGCGGCCCTGCGCTCCGGCCTCGGGCGCCCCGTCATGGACAGCCCCAAGATGTGGCCGCTCTACAGCTGCGAGGTCAACGACGTCCTCGCGCTGCGCGACGAGGTCTCCGACGAGCAGAAGGCCGAGCACGCCGCGCTGGCCCTCTACGGCCTGCACCAGCAGAGCCAGTCCAAGCCGATGCACCGCCGTGGCGTCAAGCTCGGGGAGGCGCTGCGAGTGCTGCGCCGGAGCGGCAAGGTCAGCGAGGAGGCGCTCGACACCCGGGTCGCGCAACTCGCGGGCGCCACCAGCGTGTCCGCGCTGCTGGTCCACCTACGTGGCCTGATCACCCAACTGCGTTCCATCACACAGCCGTTGGACTACAGCCACCTGATGGCCGACATCCAGGCCTGGCACAGCACCGACCGGCGCCCGCAGGTCCGCCTCAAGTGGGCGATCGGCTACCAGGCGTGGAAGGACAAGACGCCCGCCGACAGCTGATCACCCCCCGCCGCACCCGTCGCCGGCACCACCACCCCCGAGGAGAAGCGCATGACCGCCCGCCTCTACATCGACGTCCACATCCTGCAGACCGTCCCGCCGGCCAACCTCAACCGGGACGACAACGGCAACCCCAAGGAGGCGTACTTCGGCGGCAAGCGCCGCTCGCGCGTCTCCTCCCAGGCCTGGAAGCGTGCCACCCGCATCCACTTCGCCGAGAGCCGCGACCGGCAGGACCTCGCCACCCGCACCAAGCGGATCGCCGCCCAGCTCGCCAAGGGCATCACCGAGCGCACCGGCATCGAGGCCGAGGACGCGCAGCGGATCGCCGACGCCCTGATCAAGTCGACCGGGATCTCCGCCGGCAAGAAGGAGGGCGACACCGCCTACCTGCTCTTCTACGGGCGCCGCCAGCTGGACGGCATCGTCGACCTGGTCGCCGACACCGCCGCCGCCCTCGCCGCCCTCGACGCCAAGGCCCTCGACGAGGCCGTCAAGGCCCTGCCGGTCAAGGAGCAGCTGCAGAGCGGCCACCCGGCCGACGTCGCGCTCTTCGGCCGGATGGTCGCCGACATCCCCGGCCTGAACGTCGACGCCGCCACCCAGGTGGCGCACGCGATCTCCACCCATGCCACCGAACTCGAGTTCGACTACTACACGGCCGTCGACGACGAGAACACCGCCGACGAGACCGGCGCCGGCATGATCGGCACCATCGGCTTCAACTCCGCCACCCTCTACCGCTACGCGACCGTGGGCCTGCACCAGCTGCGCGGCAACCTCGGCGACGACAAGGCCGCCGTCGACGCCGTCGACCTGTTCGTCGACTCCTTCGCCCGGTCCATGCCCACCGGCTACGGCAACTCCTTCGCGCACCGCACCCGCCCCAGCCTGGTGGCCGTCGTCGTGCGCGCCGACCAGCCCGTGAACCTCGTGTCCGCCTACGAGAACCCCGTCCCGGCGAGCCGGGGCATCGTCGCCGAGTCCGCGCGCCGCCTCGCCGTGGAGTTCGCCACCGCCACCGAGCAGTGGGGAGACAGCCCGCTGTACGTCGGCATCTGCCACACCCTCGGCGCGGACACCGGCGTCGACGAGCCCGTGCAGCAGCTGGCGGAGGCCTTCGGCGCGAACCGCACCTTCACCGAGCTGCGCGACGGCCTGCGCACCGCCCTCACCGAGCGGGTGAACGACAACTGATGCCCGCCGACCCGACCCCCACCACCACCCCCGCACCGGCCCCGGAGCAGGCGGAGGACCAGGCGGTCCTCGTCCTGCGCCTGGCCGGGCCGCTCCAGTCCTGGGGTGACCGCAGCGCCTTCAACCGCCGCGACACCCCGCCCCAGCCGACCAAGTCCGGCGTCGTCGGCCTGCTCGCCGCCGCCGCCGGACTCCCCCGCGAAGCGGACATCACCGGCCTGGTCGGCCTGCGCCTGGGCGTGCGCATCGACCAGACCGGCACGCTGCTGCGCGACTACCACACCGTCAGCGACTACCGGGGCCGCCCGCTGCCGCAGAGCGGCGTCAACGCCAAGGGCATCCAGAAGCCGACCTCCCCGGCCAAGGACACCCACGTCACCCACCGCTACTACCTCCAGGACGCGGTGTTCGTCGCCGCCGTCCAGGGTCCGGCCGGCCTCGTCGCGACGCTCGCCGAGGCGATCCGCCGCCCCGCCTTCCCGCTCGCCCTCGGCCGCCGCTCCTGCGTCCCCACCCAGCCGATCGCCCTCGGCGCCGTGCGCACCGGAGCCCTGGAGGACGTGCTGGCGGACGAGCCCTGGCAGGCGGGCACCGCCGTCAAGGCCGCCTACCGCCGCCGGGCCGAACGCGGTCCGGATCCGTTCTCGCCGCACCGGATCGACCTGGCCGCGACCTTCGACGACCCGGCCGGCGACGACACCTCGCAGGACGTCCCGCGCTCCTTCGCGCCCCGCGAACGCGGCTTCACCACCCGGCGGATCCGCCACGCCTGGCTCAACGTCCCCACCGGCCTCGCCCCGTCCGCCCTGTCTGCCGCGTCCACCCCGCCCACCACGACCGCCCAACCGGCCACTGCGGCCGGCGGCCACGACCCGTTCGCCCTGCTGGGCTGGTGACCAGATGACCTACCTCTCCCGCGTCCGCATCAACCCCCTGCGCGCCGCCAGCCGCACCCTGCTCGCCAACCCCCGCGCCCTGCACGGCGCCGTCACAGCCGGTGTCCCCGACATCGCCCCCGGCGACCGGATCCTGTGGCGCCTCGACACCGACCACCCGCGCCGCCCCATGCTGCTGGTCCTCACCCCCTCCAAACCCGACTGGACCCACATCGTCGAACAGGCGGGCTGGCCCGACGCCGAAGGCGAGCACTACGCGGTCCGCGACTACAGCCCGCTGCTCGCCCAGCTCGCCGTCGGCCGCGAGTTCGCCTTCCGCCTCAAGGCCAGCCCCGTCCAGAACACCTCCAAGCCCGCCAAGACGAGCCCCCACCGCACCAAGACCGCCGCCGAACTCCACCACCGCTCCTACCGCATGGCCCACCGCACCGCCGCCCAGCAGCTCACCTGGTTCCTCGAACGCACCCAGCGCTGGGGCTTCACCATCCCCGAAGCCCGCACCGACAGCGCGGCACCGGGCCTCGAACCGTCGGCCCCGGACACCCCCGCAGAGGCGCAGCAGCCCGCGCGGGAGGCCCGGATCACCGACCGCAGCCGCAGCACCTTCACCAAGCCCGGCACCCGCACCCCGGTCACCCTCACCACCGCCACCTTCGAAGGCCGGCTGCGCATCACCGACCCAGGCCTCCTCCAGACCGCCCTCCTCGGCGGCATCGGCCCCTCCAAGGCCTACGGCTGCGGTCTGCTCACCCTCGCCCCGCTGTCGACCGGACACCACTGACCGATGGCCGACATCTGGTGGAAAGCCCACCCCCACGACCTGCACCGCCTCGCCGACCGCGTCTCCAGCGTCTACGTCGAGCGCAGCCACATCGACCGCGACGAGAACGCCGTCGTCGTCATCAACAAGCGCGAGACCGTCCGGGTCCCGGCCGCCATGGTCGCCGTGATGCTCCTCGGCCCGGGCACCCGCATCACCCACGGCGCCGTCAACCTGCTCGCCGACTCCGGCACCACCGTGTGCTGGGTCGGCGAGCAGGGCGTGCGGATGTACGCGGCAGGACTCGGCCCCAGCCGTGGCGCGGCCCTCCTCAACCGGCAGGCCTGGCTGGTCAGCCGCACCAAGGAACGCCTCGCCGTCGCCCGGACCATGTACCGCATGCGCTTTCCCGGCGAGGACGTCAGCGCCGCCACCATGCAGCAACTGCGCGGCCGCGAGGGCGCCCGTATCCGCAAGCTCTACCAGGCCGAGTCCCGGCGCACCGGCGTCCCCTGGAACGGCCGGGTCTACAAGGCGGGCGACGCCTACGCCGCCGGCGACGACCTCAACCGCCTCCTGTCGGCCGGCAACGCGGCCCTCTACGGGATCTGCCACGCGGTCATCACCGGCCTGGGCGCCAGCCCCGGCCTCGGCTTCGTCCACACCGGCCTGGCGACCTCGTTCGTCCTCGACATCGCGGACCTCTACAAGGCCGAATACACCATCCCCCTCGCCTTCGACCTCGCCAAGCAGGGCCACGCCGAGGAACGCGACGCCCGGCTCGGCCTGCGCGACCGCATCGCCCAGGACAAGCTGCTCGGCCGCATCGTCCACGACGTCAAGGCCCTCCTCAGCCCGGACGGCACCGACATGCCGGACCTCGAGGTCAACGAACTCTGGGACGAACGCGTCGGCACGGTCCAGGGCGGCGTCAACTGGTCCGGGACGGAAGGCACACCGACGCCCCCAGTCTCCGACCCGGGCATGGGAGACGAACACCTGGCCATCATCGGCCCGGAGTTCACCCAGAACACGGACAGCCCATGACCGTCATCATCCTCATCGCCGCCCCCGAAGGCCTGCGCGGCCACCTCACCCGCTGGATGGTCGAAGTCAACGCCGGCGTCTTCGTCGGCACCCCCAGCCGCCGCATCCGCGACCGCCTCTGGGACCTCCTCGCCACCCGCATCGGCGACGGCCAAGCCGTCCTCGTCGAACCCGCCACCAACGAACAGGGCTGGACCGTCCGCACCGCCGGCAAGGACCGCTGGAAGCCCGTCGACTTCGACGGACTGATCCTCTCAGCCCGCTCCCGCCGATAAACCCGCAGGTCACGAAGCATCGGCCCCGCACGCGCGGGGATTGCTCCCTCTTGACGTCGTCCAGGGCCGTTCGGATCGGATCGGCCCCGCACGCGCGGGGATTGCTCCGCCCCCAGCACCTCGTCCAGGGTCAGCAGGCGATCGGCCCCGCACGCGCGGGGATTGCTCCCCCGAGGGGTACGTGCAGGAGCAGGCCGGAGAATCGGCCCCGTACGCGCGGGGATTGTTCGGTCCGCAAGGCCGCCGACCCGGAGACCGGCGAATCGGCCCCGCACGCGCGGGGATTGCTCGTTCGATACCGACACCGGCTGACCAGCGACCTTATCGGCCCCGCACGCGTGGGGACGGGCTGCTTCAGGGGCGAAGTGCCCGGTGGAGGGCCTGTTTTCAGATGTGCGGTGCTCTGGGAGCATGGTGCGATGGATCATCGGCAGATAGTCAGTTCCGGCTCGCCTCTCGAACCTCAGATCGGCTTTTCCCGGGCAGTCCGCAAGGGGTCACACGTTGCAGTCGCGGGGACTGCTCCCATCGGGGACGGTGGGACGACGGTGGGGAAGGGCGATGTGTACGCCCAGACTGTCAGGTGTCTGGACATTGCGGAGGCCGCGCTGAAGGAGGCGGGGGCGTCGTTGGGGGACGTTGTGCGGACCCGTCTCATGCTCACTGATGTGACGCGCTGGAAGGAGGCCGCGCGAGCGCACGGGGAGCGGTTCGCGTCGGTCCGTCCGGTCTGCACCGTCGTTGAGGTTTCACGTTTCATCGATCCCGAATGGCTCGTTGAAGTGGAGATCGACGCCATCCTCGACTGATTCCGAAGAGCGCTGGTCGCGGCCACACGTGGGTGGCTGCGACCAGCGCTGTGGTGTTTCGTAGCGGGGGGGTGTGCCGCGCGATGCTAGGGGTGGTGGCGGCGGGTGTCGGCCAGGCCCTGCCAGCGTTCCGCGATGTCGGCGGTGCCTGCGGGGAGGTCGAACTGGTCGAGGATGCGCATGACGATGTGGTCGACGAGGTCGCCGATGCCGTTCGGGATGTCGTAGAAGGCCGGCATCGGGGGGACGATGCGTACGCCCATCCGGGAGAGCGCGAGCATGTTCTCCAGGTGGATCTCGTTGAGGGGTGTCTCCCGGGGCACAAGGACCAGCGGGCGCCGTTCTTTGAGGGTGACGTCGGCTGCGCGGGCGATGAGGTTGTCGGCCATGCCGTGCCGGACGGCCGCGAGCGTCTTCATGCTGCACGGGACGATGGCCATGCCCGCGACCGGGTAGGAGCCGGAGGAGATGGTGGCGCCGAGGTCGCCGAACTTGTGTGTAACGTCGGCGAGTTCGGCGAAGCGCCGGGCGCTGTAGGGCGTCTCCACCTCGATGGTGGAGCGGGCCCAGGTGCTCAGGACGAGGTGGGTCTCCACCTGCGGTACCTCGCGCAGGACCTGTAGCAGGCGGACGGCGATCGGGGCGCCGGTGGCGCCGGTGACTCCGATGACGAGGCGGGTGGCGGGGGGTGTGGTGGGGGGTGTGGCGGACACAATGTGCTCCTGGCGTAGGGGGGAAGGGCCGGAGGGGAGGGTGAGGGAGGGGGCGCGCCGCTGCTCCCTCACCGCCCCCGGCGGGCTACAGCGCCAGGACGCCCGCCCAGCGTTCGCGCAGTCGCTCGCGGGTGGCCTGGTCGACGCGGTTGGCCGCCGGGTACCGGTCCTTCCACGCGAACGGCTTGCACGCGTCGATGAGCACGATGCCCATCGACAGGTCGCCGGTGGCGAGTCTGTCGGGTGCGAGCCGGGGGTCGATGGCGGTGGTGGGCGCACGCAGGACCTGGATGGACTCGGTCGGGTGGACGCGGGTGAACATCGCCCACAGGACGTGGTTGATGTCGGTGATGTCGATGTCCTCGTCGACCACGACGAAGTACCGTTCCATGCCGCCGGTGCGCTTGCGCCCGGCCGCCGCCAGCAGCGCGTGCATGGCGTCCCCCGCGCCGGTCTGCTCGATGGAGACGACCATCAGGAGCTGCCGGGCGTAGGCCCACACGCCCTTGACGTTCTGCACGCCGGACGCTTCCAGGTGGTCCCAGGTCAGCGACGCCGAGTAGAGCGGAACGGCCTGGTCGCCGGCCGGGATGGTCGGCAGCATGGGCGGGGCGCCCAGGATGATCGGGTCGTCGCGGTGCAGGATCCGGGTGACCCGGACGACGGTCTCCTGGCCCGAGTGCGTGTAGTAGCCGGTCCACTCCCCGAAGGGGCCCTCCAGGACGGACTCCTCCTCGACCGGCGGCAGTTCGCCCTCGATCACGATCTCGGCGTGCGCCGGGATCGGAAGCTCGCTGCCCGGCGCGTACAGGACCTCGACGCCCTCCCCGCGCAGCCCGCCCGCCAGGTCGTACTCCGACATTCCGGACGGTGCGGCGATCGCGGCGGCGGTCGACAGGATCGGGTCCTGGCCCACCACCACGGCGATCGGGCAGGTCTGGCCGCGCGCCCAGTACTTCTCGGCGATCGCCTTGGCGTGCCGGTTGCCGAGCATCCACAGCGACAGCCGGTCGCGGCCCTGGACGCAGGCCCGGTAGGTGCCGACGTTGACCCAGCCGCTGTCGGGGTCGCGGGTGATCACCATGCAGGCGGTGCCGATGTAGCGGCCGCCGTCCCTGTCGTGCCAGCGCGGGGTGGGGAAGATCCCGAGGTCCACGTCCTCGCCGACCAGGACGTTCTCCAGGACCGGGCCGGTGGCGACCTCCACCGGGGGAACGGGCTCGATCCGCTTGCTGAGGTCCTTCCAGGCCCGCACGATGTCGAGCTTGGGGGTGTCGTGCGGCAGCCCGAGCGCCACCGCGGTGCGGGCGGGCGTCCCCATGAAGTTGGTGAACACCCGGTACCCCGTGGGGAATCCCGGAATGTTGTCGAACATCAGGGCGGGGCCTTCCCGCTCCGCCAGCAGTTCGGTGATGCCTCCGATGTCCAGGTCCCGGTCGGCGCCGTCGATCTGGAGGACTTCGTCCTTCCCGAGGGCCTCGGTCAGGTGGTCGATGTAATGCCGAAGATCACGGAATGTGCTCATCTGTCGTCGGGGAGCCGGGTGGTGTGCCCGGATCTCCCCTCCTCCTCTTCCTCGCGGGTGGCGGCCGAGCCTCGGCGCGGCCGTCACGGGGATCGCAGTTCCGCGCGGACAGGCGCCGCGTCGGCCTGCGCACCGATGATCCGGATCGGCCGCGAGCGGACGCAACGAGTCCGGACGTAGGTGCCGGATACCGCCCCGGGTAGGGTCTGGATCCGTGGAATCCCTCAATCTCCGGCTGATCCACGCCCTGCAGATCGACGGGCGCGCCCCCCTGCGCCGGATCGCCTCGGTGCTGGGCGTCTCCGAGCAGGTCGTCGCCCGCCGCTACGCCGCGCTGCGCGAGAGCGCCGGGCTGCGCGTCATCGGCCGGCTCAACCCCCGGCCCGTCGGGCAGACCGTGTGGGCGCTGCGACTGCAGTCCGCCCCCGGCGCGTCGCTCGGCCTGGCCCGGGCCCTGGCCGCGCGGGAGGACACGCGGTGGGTCCAGCTCGCCTCCGGCGCCACCGAGATCATCTGCCATCTCGTGGCGCACCGCGACCGCGCCCAGGACGCGCCGGTGCAACTGCTCGACCGGCTCCCGGGGGTCACCTCGATCACCGCGCAGCGCGTGCTGCGGCTGTTCAAGGGCGGCCCGACCACCTGGGGCGCCCTGACCTGCGCGCTGGACCAGGACCAGCGGGACGCGCTCGCCCCCGCGTTCCCGCCGCCTGCCTTCCCACCCCCGAGGCTCCCGCCTTCCGACGCCCGGCCGTCGTCGCCGTCCTGGGCGCCGTCGCTGGAGCCCACCGGGCTCACCGAGCTCAACGACCTCGACCACACGCTGCTCGCCGCGCTGGCCCGCGACGGCCGTACGACGTACGCGGCGCTGGCCGCCGAGGCCCGCTGCCACGAGTCGACGGTGCGCCGCCGGATCGCCCACCTGCGCGCGGCCGGAGCGCTCTTCTTCGTCGTGGACGTCGACGAGCGGCTACTGGGCAGCCCGACCACCACCGCCATCTGGATGTCGGTGCGGCCCTCGCACCTCGCCGCCGTCGGCGCAGCCCTGGCGGAACACCCCGAAGTCGCCTACGCCGCCGCCACCACGGGGCGGACCAACCTCCTCGCCGCCGTCCTCTGCCCCGACGACGAGTACCTGTACGACTACCTGACCGACCGTCTCGGCGCCCTCCCGGGCATCGACACGGTCGAGACCGCCCCGATCGTCCGGACCCTCAAACGCGTCGGCACCGTCGGCCGCCACCGCAACCGGCCGGCCGGCACCCGGCGCGGCTGAGGACCGTCGAGACGTCGGGCGGCTGACCGCCCGGCGAGCCGGCCAGCCGTTCAGAACGGCTTGGGCGGCCCCGATCGAACGGAGGCCGCCCAGGGCGTGATCTCCCGCATCTCCCGCATCTCCCGTTCGGACCGGGGCCCGGGGGAGGAAGGGGAGGAACTGCTACTACCCCACCACCTGGACCTCGTCGGCCTGGAGCCCCTTCTGGCCCTGGACCGCCACGAAGGTCACCTTCTGGCCCTCAACCAGGGACTTGAAGCCGCTTCCCTGGATCGCCCGGAAGTGAACGAACAGGTCCGCTCCGGACTCCGGGGTGATGAAGCCGTAGCCCTTCTCGTCGTTGAACCACTTCACCGTGCCGTTCTGCCGCTCTGCCACAGCCACTCCTGTTTTCCGAGGATCGAGGATCTACGAGACGCAACATGCCGATCATGACAGGGCTCGGGGTCTCGGCGGGGCTGTAACGCGAAGTTGGTCGGCCGCTGCGGCGAGTAGCCACCCGGACCGGTGACGGCACCACGGGTGCTGCACGCGCCGGAGTCCCGGCAACCGTCCACCGTCCATCTGCGCAGACGTGATCGGGTAGCCCGGCGGGCCGGCCTGAGTACCCGTACTCAGGTCGGCCCGGCCGTGCCGCCGGAGCATGGGGGCATGCACACAGCAGCAACACCGAGGATCGGCATCACCGCCGTCGGCTCCCACCTGCCGGCCCGCCGGCTCACCTCCCAGCAGCTCCAGGACGAGGTCACCGCCGGCGGCCGACTCGCCCTGCCGGAGCGGATGTTCGAGAAGGCGACCGGCATCCGCACCCGGCACTTCGCCGCCGACGGCGAGTACGCCTCCACCCTGGCGGTCGGCGCCGCCCGACGCGCCCTCGCCGCCCGTGCACTGCGCCCGCAGGACGTGGACCTGCTGCTGTTCGCCTCCGCCACCCGGGACGTGTGCGAGCCCGCCACCGCCCACATCGTGCAGGCCGAACTCGGCACCCGTGCACACGCGTTGGACGTCAGCAACGCCTGCAACAGCTTCCTCAACGGAATCGACCTGGCCCGCGCGATGATCCTGGCCGGCCGGGCCCGGCGTGCCCTGGTCGTCACCGGCGAGACACCCAGCCGGGCCATGCTCCGCACGCCGTCCTCCCCGGCGGAGTTCCGGGACGGCTTCGCCGGCTACACCTTCGGCGACGCCGGGGCGGCCGTCGTCGTCGAGGCCGTGGAGCGGGGCGGCATCCTCGACGTCGGGACGGAGACGGCCTCCGAGCACTGGCCGGCCGGCGGCATCCCCGGCGGCGGCTCCCGCCACCCGCGCGGCGACGAGTACAGCTACTTCCGGGGCGGCGGCAAGGAACTGCGCGGCATCTTCGAGGAGATCGGCCCCGCCGCCCTGGCCCGGCTCGCCGCCCGCACCGGCCTCGGCTGGGACGACTACGCCCGGGTGCTGGTGCACCAGGTGACGGTCCCCTACCTGGAACGCTTCGTCGAGCTGACCGGGGTGCCGGCCGGGAAGCTGGTCCTGACCGTGCCGGAACTCGGCAACGTGGCCAGTGCCACGCTGGGCGTGCAACTCGACCGAATACGCGGCACGTTGGCGCCTGGCGAGAAGGTGCTGCTGATCGGTCTCGGCGGTGGCGTCAGCCTCATGACCATGGTCTGGGAGGCTTCGTGAGGACCGACCTGTGGGTGGTGGTCCCCGCCTACCAGGAGGAGGCCCGGATCGAGGGCGTGCTGCGCGCCCTCACCGGCCAGCGCGACCGTAACTTCACCCTGCTCGTCGCCGACAACGGCTCCACCGACGGCACCGTCGCCCTGGTACGGGCCTTCGCCGCCCACGCGCCGTTCCCGGTCGAGGTGGTGGTCGAGCGGGAGAAGGGCGTCGGCTCCGCGGTGGACACCGCCTTCCGGTACGCCATCGCCCACGGCGCCACCCTGCTCGCCCGCACCGACGCCGACTGCCTGCCCGAACCGGGCTGGACGGCCGCGGCCCGCGCAGGGCTGGTCGCCTCCGGCGGGCTGGTCTGCGGCCGGGTCGCCGCCCGCCACGACGAGCACGGCCCGGCCGGGCGCGCGGTGTTCCTGGCACTGGTCGCGCTCGGCGCCTTCTTCGGCCGGATCCGGCCCGCGCACCGCCGCCGACACGGCTACCTGACCCCGTACCGGATGCACGCGGGCAACAACATGGCGATCACCGCCGAGCTCTACCTCGCCGTCGGCGGCATGCCCCGGCGGCCCTCACCCACCGACCGGGCGTTCCTCAACAGGGTCCGCCGGCACACCACGGCGGTGGTGCGCCGCCGCGACATGGTGGTGCAGAACTCCACCCGGCGCATCCGCGCGTACGGCGTGGTGGGCACCGCGCGCTGGTACCTGGAGCGCGGCGCGGGGCCGCGCGCCGTCGACGTGCGCTGACAGCCCGCGCGCCTCGCTCCTCACCGGCCCTTTCCCGACCGGACCCGCTCCGCTCCGCAGCCCGCAGCCCGCAGCCCGCAGCCCGCCACTCCGCAGCCCGCCGAAGGACCCCGCCATGCTCGACCGGCTCACCCACGCCCTGCGCACCGACCACCCCGACCGGCCCGCCGTCCTGCGCCACACCCGCCTGGGCACCGTCCGCCCGGTGATCCGCCGCGGCGAACTCGCCGACCTGGCCGACGGCTACGCCGCCGCGCTGCACGCCCACGGCCTCGGCCCCGGCGACACCGTCGGCGTCGCCGTCCGGCCCGGGCCGCGCGCACTGGCCGTCATGCTCGCCGCGCACCGGCTGGGCCTGCGCATCGCCGTCCTCGACCCGACCGCCGGGCCCGACGTGCTCGCCGCCCGGCTCACCCTGGCCAGCCCCGATCTCGTCCTCGCCGACGCCGCCGCCCAGGCCGTGGCCGGCTGGGCCGGGCCGCTCGCCCGCCGCGCCGACCTCGCCCTGCCCCGTCTCACCGCACTCGGGCCGGTCGCCACCCTGGGCCGCCGCCTGCCCGGCTGCGCGCCGCACCTGCGCCCTGCCGGCGCGACCCCGCCCGCCCGACCTGACGGCGGCCCGGAAACGGACGCGGTGATCGTCTTCACCTCCGGCACCACCGCGCGCCCGCGCGCCGTCGTCCACACCCGGGACGGGCTGGCCGCCGGGCTGCGCACCGTCGCCGACCTGGTCGACCCGCGCCCCGGGACGGTCGTCCTCGGCGGGACGTTCTTCGTCCTCGTCCCGGCCCTCGCCGCGGGCGCCGCCGTGGTGCTGCCCGCCCGCCGCCCCGCCGCGCTCGGCCGTCAACTCGCCCGCCTCGACCCCGCCCACACCTACCTCACCCCACCGCAACTGCGCGCCGCCCTCGCCGCCGGGGCCCGCTTCACCGGCCGGGTCTGGACGGGCTCGGCCCCGGCCGACGCCGCCCTGTTGCGCCGGGTCAAGCAGTCCGGCGCCCACCAGGCCTGGAGCGTCTACGCGCTCACCGAACTGTTCCCGGCCGCCGCCGTCGAGGAGGCGGACAAGAGCGCCCACGACGGGGACGGCGACCTGGTCGGAGCCCCCCTGCCCGGCGTCCGCGCCCGGATCGCCACCGGCGGTGAACTGCTGCTCACCGGCCCGGGCGCCCGCCACCGCTACCTCGGCGAGGACCCCGACCCCTGGGTGCGCACCGGCGACCGCGCCGCGCTCACCCCCGACGGACGGATCGTCCTCGCCGGCCGCCTCAAGGACATGGTGCTGCGCCGCGCCGAGAACATCTACCCCGGCCTGTACGAACCGGCGCTGCACCTGCCGGGCGTCGAACTCGCCGTCCTGGTCGGCGTTCCGGCCGGGGACGGCGACGAGCGGCTGGTCGCCCTCGTCCAGCCGGCGCCGGGCACCGACCCGCGGCGCCTGCGCGAGGCCCTGCGCCGACCGCTCGACCGGATGGCAGCGGCCCGGCCGGACGCCGTCCTGTTCGGCGAGGTCCCGCTCGCGGGCCGCTCCCGCAAGCCCGACCGGGCGGCGGCCGCCGCGCACTGCGCACGGGAGCTGGACCGGTGACCGACCCCGTGCCCGCACCGACGCCCGCATCGGTGCCCCCGCCGCCGCCCCCACCCGCCGCCGCCCGCCGGGCCCGCCGCCGGGACCGCCGCGTCTACCTGCGCAGCCACCCCCTGCTCTTCGCCCTGCTCGCCGCCACCCGCCGCCGCCCGGTGGTCCGGCTCGGCCGCACCGTGCTGGTGCACGGCACCGAGGCCTACCGCGAAGCGCTCACCCGGGTCCCGCTGGACCGCACCGCACCCGGCACCACCGGCGGCGCAGCGGCCGAACTCACCGTCGGCGGACTGCTGTTCGACCAGGACGGCGCCGAACACCGAAGCGCCCGCCGCGCCCTGGCCGGCGGCCTCGACACCGCCGCACAGCAACGGATCCGCCCGCACTGGCAGGCCGTGCTCGCGACGCGGATCCCGGACCTTGCCGCCGGCGAGCTCGAACTCGTCTCACTGGCGCGCGAGTTGGCCGGTGTCACGGCCGCCGCCCTGACCGGCGCGCAGTCCTGCCCGCACCGCCTCGCCCACGCCGCGGCCGAAGCCGCCGCCCACGCGGCCCGCGACCACCTCCCCGGCCCCCGCCGCCGCGGCCCGGACGCGGTCGCCGCCACGGTCGCCGCCGCGGCCCGGCTCGCCGCCCTGCTGCCCGATGCGCCCGACGCGCCCGACGCGCGTGACGCCATGGTGGCCGTCGCCGCCGTGAACACCACCGTCGCCGCACTGCCCCGGGCCGTCGCCTGGTGCTCCGACGCCGGGCTCTGGCCGACCGTGAGCGAGACGACCGCACCCCGCCTCGCCGCCGAACTCCTGCGCCTGACCGCCCCGTCCCCGCTGCTGCCCCGGGTCGCCGCCGCCGACACCACCCTCGCCGGGCACCCCGTACGGGCCGGTGACCGGCTGGTCCTGGTCGCCCGGCACGCCGCCCGGGCCCACCGCCGCGGCCCGGCCGACGATCCCGCCGCCACCCAGGCCGTCTTCGGCGCCGGCCCGCACGCCTGCCCCGGAGCCGGACTGGCCCGCGCCCTGCTCGCCGACCTCCTCCTGGCGCTCGCCCCCCACCACCCGGTCGTCACCCGCGCCCGGGTCGACCGCCGCAGCGCCCTGCCCGGCTACGCCGAACTCACCGTCCGACGGGGAAGATCCTGATGCACCTCGCCATCACCGGCGCCACCGGCTTCTGCGGCGCCCACCTCGCCCGCACCGCCGCCGCCCTGGGCCTCGAAGTCTCCTGCCACGGCCGCCGCCCCGGCCCGGTCGGCCGCCACCGCCCCTGGGACGCAGACGAGGGCGAGCCCGACTTCACCGGCGCCGACCTCGTCGTCCACTGCGCCGCCGCCGTCGCCGACCTGCCCCCGGGCGATCCCGCCGAAGCCCACCAGCACGCCGTCAACGTCACCGGCACCGAACGCGTCCTGCGCGCGGCCGGCGACCGCACCCTCGTCCACGTGAGCAGCGCCAGCGTCTACGACCCGCGCACCACCGCCCGCACCGCCCCCGCCGCCCCCGCCGCCGCCGTCACCGAGGACCACCCCACCGCCGCCGGCCACCTCAACGCCTACGGCCGCACCAAGGCCGCCGCCGAACGCCTCGCCCTCGCGGTCGGCGCCGTCGTCCTGCGCCCCCGCGCCGTCTACGGCCCCGGCGACCCCCACCTCGTCCCCCAACTGCTCGCCCGCGCCCGGCACGGCCTGCTCCCGCTGCCCGGCCGCGACATCCCGCTCAGCCTCACCGCCGTCGCCAACCTCACCGACGCCTGCCTGTCCGCCCTCGGCCTCACCGGCACCCCGCCCTGGCCGCCCGGCGCCTACAACATCGCCGACGCCACCCCCTACCGCCGCGACGACGCCCTGCGCCACGTCCTCACCGCCCACCGCGTCCCCGCCCGCATCGCCCACCTCCCCGCACCCCTCGCCCGCCTCGCCGCCCGCACCACCCGCATCCCCGGACTCACCCCCTACACCGTCGACCTCCTCACCCGCAGCGTGGTCCTCGACCTCACCCGCGCCCGCGCCCAGGGCTGGACCCCCACCCACACCCTCACCGACTACCACCCCTGACACCCGGCCGGGCCCGGTTGCCGCGACCGTGTCCATCCGACCCGCCGAGCCGTACCTCGCAGACCCTCTCCGCGCCAACGACTGGTCAGGTCAGCTCGACGAATCGGTGGACGCGGAAGCACGTGAGGTGGTCGGGCTCGATGCTCGCCGAGTCCACCCGGTGGCGGCCGGTGCCGAGATCGAGAACGGTGCTGTCCGCGAGCGTCCCGACCTCGGTGCCGAAGTAGGCGGCGTCGAACATGACGAGCTCGCTCGTGGTTCTCAGCACGGGTCCCTTCTCCCGCGACGGCCACAGCAGCGGACCGCCCACGGAGCTCGCCGCCACGTCCGGTCGCCCCGGTCGCGGATGGAGTCGGGTGGTGGTTTCTCGGTAGGCCGTCAGTTCCAGCAAGGGCGCCTCGACATCGGTGCTGTCGAAGCCGTGAGCACAACGGCTGTTCCGACAGACCGATGTCCGGACCTACCGACCTTGTTGCAGCACCTCGGCGCGTCGGCCTTCGCCGAGCTCCGGCCGGCCGGACTCACCGGGGGAGAGGGCCAGGGCGTCCTGGCGCGGAGCCGGTCAGGGGCGGGAGACACGGCCCCGTCGGGGGAGACGGTCGATGAGGAGGATCGCGCTTCGGGCCGTCAGGTAGCCGAAGGCGGACGGGATGAGGAGCTGAGGCAGCATCGCCGCGACCGACGCGTGGCCGCCGAGGAGTACGGGGGTGAGTACGGGCGGCGCCGCCAGGACGGTCGCGGCCAGGGCCGCGTTCCCGGCCGTCCGGGCGGTGAAGGCCAGGGCGGCACCGGTGGCGAGCGGGGCCCATGTGCCGAAGCCGGAGGTGAGGATCCGCTCGGCGGACTCGCCGGTGATCGTGGCGCCGATGCCCAGGGCCGTGACCGTGGCGGCGACCAGCCAGAGCCCGGCACCGGTCCTGCGGGTCCGGTCCGGCGGGGCGACCAGCAGGACGAGGGTGTTGAGCATGATCAGCCCGAACCCCCGGGGGCCGAGGCCGAGTTCGGCCGCGGTGCGGAAGTCGAGGTCGAGCAGCCCGAAGCGGCACATGGCGTAGAACAGCGGTGCCAGTACCAGCGACATCAGGGCCAGGGCCCGTGCGGCCGACCAGCGGCCGGCCACGACCGCGCAGGCCGTCAGCACAGCGGGGACGAGCAGCGACATCGCCGCCAGGAGCGCGCCTCCCACCGGGACTCCGGCGGGGAAGCCGGGGGACTCGGGGCTGATGGCGAGCCGCAGGTTCCGCCACAGGTAGGTCGCCGCGTACGTTCCGGCCAGCATCGCGGCGAGCGGCGCCGCGGTGGCGAACGCCCGGCCCGGCGGCCGGTGGGAGACCATCCCCAGCCGGAGCCGGGCCCCGTGCCCGGCGACGTCGGCCACCTCGCGCAGCCCCGCCGCGGAGCCGGAGCGGGCGATCCGGTGCTGGGCGAGGTCGGCGACCTCCGCGAGTGCACCGGCGCCGTAGGAAGCCGGGTACAGCCGGAGGGCCCGTTGCAGCAGGCGCGTGTTCAAGGGGTGCTTCGAGGTCATGCCGTGCCTCCTGCGGGACGGGTCCAGGTCTGCGTCAGGCGCCGGTCGGCCTCGCGCAGTGCGGAGCGGAGGCGTTCGGCCTCGTTCCTGAGCGACTGTTCACCGTCCGGGGTGAGGGCGAACACGCGCCGGGGGCGCCCGTCCACCGTCTCCTCGCGCTCGACGCGGATCAGCCCCTCGGCCAGGAGTCGGTCGAGGGTGCCGTACAGGCTGCCGGCGCCGAGCCGTACCCGGCCTTCGGAGATCGCGGCGACCTCGTCGCCGAGCGCGTAGCCGTGCCGGGGCCGGTCGGCCAGCGCGGTGAGGAGCAGGAAGGTCGGCTCCTGCATGGAGCGTTTGTTCTTCACGTTCCCCACCATAGTACGGTGACCGTAGTGTCTGGCAAGGCCCCTGTGAAACGGACCCGGGCTCACCAGGAGCTGCTGGAGCCGGTGGTGACGGCGTCGTCGACGGCGGGTGGCGGTGACGTTCGCCGAGCAAGGGGGTCGGCACTCCACGCGACGGAAATCCCGTGGCTGCTGTGGTCCACGAGGAGGAGGATCGCCCGCAGGCATGCCCACCCTCACCCCGGAGATCCCGTGTACGAGACCGAACGCCTGACCCTGCGCCAGTGGCGGCCCGCCGACCGCGACCGTGCGCTGGACATCTACTCCCGCTGGGAGGTCGCCCGGTGGCTGGGCGCGGAGCCGAAGGTGCTGGCGGACGAGGGGGCCGCGGAGGCGCTGATCGGGCGCTTCCGGGAACGGTCGGTGAACCCGCCGTTCGGGTGCTGGGCCGTGGAGCGGCGGGACACGGCAGTGCTGGTAGGCACGGTGCTGCTGGCGCCGATTCCGGACGGGGACGGCGCGGTGGAGGTGGGGTGGCACTTCCATCCCGACAGCTGGGGGAGCGGTTTCGCCACTGAGGCGGCCCAGGCTCTGGTGGCGGCCGGGTTCGCGAGCGGGCTGGCGGAGGTCCACGCGGTCGTTCGGCCGGGCAACGATCCTTCGATGGCGGTCTGCCGCCGGTTGGGGATGGCCGGGCGCGGACTGACTGACCGCTACTACGGGACCGAGATGGAGCAGTTCACCCTTTCGCGGCCTTCAGGATGACGAACGTCGGATCCACAAGGACCACCTGATCAGCGACGGCGGCGGCATCCCGTTCCGTGTGATCATCACCGCGGTCGACGTCAACGTCGTCACCCGGAGCCTCGCCCCGGCCGACGACGCCCCACCCGTCGCCGACCGGATCGGCCACCCCGCAAGCGGCCCCGACGTCCCGGTCCCTGCAAGGCTCCGGGCATCACCGAAGGCGCTGAGGCGGCTATGCCGCGCGGTGCAGTGCGTCCTTGTGCGCCGCCGCAAGCGCCTGCCCCGAGGTGGTGGCGAGGTCCGGCACGACACCCACGACTCGCTGGGGGAAGACGTACCCGGCCGTGATCCGGTCCAGGGCCAGGCCGATGATCTCCGTGTTGGTAGGCATGGTCACGGCCTCCACTCTTCGGCGAGGAGCCCGAGGACGGCCTCGTCCGCGAACTCGCCGCACACCCAGGCGGAGCGGCGGAGCGTTCCCTCCAGGGTGAAGCCGGCCCTGCGGGCGGCCGCGATCATCGGAGTGTTGTCGGCGAGGGTCTCCAGTTGCAGCCGGTGCAAACCGCGTACCGCGAAGCCGTACTGGCAGAGCACCCTGACCACATCCGTGCCCAGGCCCCGGCCGCGCAGGCCCGGGCGCAGGGCGATCCCGAGGTGGGCGGTGCGGTTGTGGGTGTCGATGCCCCAGAGCACGGCCTCCCCGGCCAACTCCCCCGAGGCCAGCTCCAGTACGGAGAAGCAGGCCGCTTCCTCCGAGGGCGGGGTCAGCGCGTAGGGGGACTCTGCCGCGCCCGGCGAGATGGGCCGCCAGGGGCGGGAGTCGGCCCGGGATCGGACGGCGACGTCGTCGTACAGTTCGGTCTGCAGAACGGCTACGTCGCTCTCGTGGCGTGCGCGGAGGGCGATCTTGAGTCCTTGTATCATGTCACATTGTTATCAGGGCCGTGTCGGCCGCTCAACCGAATTGGACCCTCTCCGGCGCGTTGCACCGTCGCCGTCATCGGGAGTGCCGGAGAGGGGAGTTCGACCGGAGTCAGAGTGGCGGCAGGCGGCGGGCCAGGAGCTCCGCGCCGGTTCCGTTCAGGGTGCTGAACAGGACCGTCGTGCCGAGGGCGTCCACGCTGGGGGCGGTGGAGGCGCCGGGGCGCTGGCTGCCGTCGGCCGCCGTGCTGACGCGTTCGGTCCGGCCGGTCCACAGGTCGCGGCGGAAGACGTCCGCGACGCCGTTGGTGTCGCCGGGGACGAGGGCGGCGGAGTCGGAGGCGAAGTAGACCCAGCGGTCGTCGGCGGTCATGACGGCGGGCTGGGAGTCGACGGCGGAGACCGTGGTCACCGTGCCCGTGCGCAGGTCGCGGGCGTAGAGGCGGACTTGGACGACGTCCTGCTCGCGCTCGAAGACGCGGAAGAGGGCGTAGCGGCCGTCGGGGCTGAGGCGTCCGGCCTTGGCGGCGTCGCGCAGGGTGCCGGCGGCGTCGATGCTGGCGCCCTGGATCCGGCCGGTGCGCGCGTCGTAGGTGTAGAGCGGGAAGAGCTGCCGCGCGGGCGGGGGCTTGGTGGCGGCCGTGGCCGTGGCCGTGGCCGTTGTGGCCGTCGTGGGCGCGGTCGGCAGCAGGTTGGTCGCCTTGGAGCGGAAGGCGACGGTCTGGCCGTCGGCGCTGAGTGAGGGCTCGACCGAGCCGCCGTCGGCGGCGGCGCCGTCGCGGCCGGTGCTGACCAGGCGGGTGGTGCCGGTCCGACGGTCCGTCAGGTGGATGTTCTGGACGCCGGGCTGGGTGCCGGGGGTGAGGTCGGAGCGGTCCGAGGTGTACGCGACGTACCGGCCGTCGGCGCTGATCGCCGGGTCGAGCGAGTTGCCGGCGCCGGTGCCCGCGGTGAGCGGTTCGGTGCGGCCGGTCCAGCGGTCGCGGACGTAGACGTCGAACCGGCCGCCGCCGTGCTGCCCCGGGACGACGTCGGCGGCGTTCGTGCTGAAGGCCACGTACCGGCCGTCGGCGCTGATCGCCGCCTGGTTGGTGGAGCCGTCGAGCTGGCCGCCGTCGTCGGCCACGCTCACCCGCTCGGTGTGCCCGGTCCACAGGTCGCGGACGAACACGTCGTACAGACGGTTGGTGTCGCCGGGCACCAGGTTGGCGGCCAGCGAGGTGAAGAGGGCGTAGCGGCCGTCGGCGCTCAGGCCGAGCGGCTCCGACCAGTCGTCGGCCGGGGTGCCGTCGGGGGCGACGTTCACCGTGACGGTGCCCTCCGGGAGCGGCGCGGCCTGGGCCTGGGCCTGGGCCTGGACCTGGGCCGTGGTGGCGGCCAGGAGTGCGGCTGCCAGCACGCTGCCGGCCCGTACCGCCCACCGGCCGCGGGTCCTCGCGTTCGTCCGTTCCACCTGAACCGTCCTCCCCTTGCCTCGGGCCGTACCGCCTCCCGCCCCCGCCGGCCGGCTCGGGCCGAGCCAACCGCCCGGCCGTACCGGCGGTCAACGGGGCCGGACCGGTCATGGACACGATTTCGCCAACTCCCCTCCACCTCCCGACCACGGCGAATGCCGGTCCGGCCGGACCCGGTGGGCATGCCACCTGCGGGATCCGGGAGTTCGGGAATGACCGTTGACGAACCCTTTGCCGGAACGCGCTGGACGTGGCGGCCACGGTCCCGCACATCCGCGACCTCCAGCGGGACGTCCCCGCCGGCGGCCTGGATTCGTTCACGTGAAGTGGCAGCGTCCGGGCGGCTGTTGGGCGGATCAGGCTCCCCTGGAACCGATGATCCGGGGAACCGCAGAACCGCAGAACCGGAGAACCGGAGAACCGGGGAACCGGGGAACCGGGAGGCGCCCTACCGGCGGACCGCCGAGACCAGTCCGCCGGGCTGCTCCTCGCGCTGCGCCGGGGTGCTGACCGGGCGGCCGTAGGCGGCGGCGCGCTCGCGCAGGGTGTGGCTGTCGGCCTCCCAGCCGTGCCCGGCCAGCCAGCGCACCGGGTCGTCGGGCATCTCCGAGACCCACATGGACGCCGCCGAGCCGGGCACCGCGTCCGCGCCGAAGCGCTCGATCACGCCGCGCGAGCCCAACGTCAGCCCCATCCGACTGCCTGCCGCCGACTGCGCGCTGATCCGGGCCAGCAGCAGCTCCACCGCGTCCTCGGGCAGATAGATCAGCAGTCCTTCGGCGATCCACACGGTCGGCGCGGCCGGGTCGTGCCCTGCGGCGGCCAGCGCGGCCGGCCAGTCCTCCCGCAGATCCGCCGCGACGGTGATCCGCTCGCAGCGTGCGACGGCCCGCTCCTGGCGCAGTACCGAGGCCTTGAAGTCCAGTGGCGCGGCGGTGTCGACCTCGAACAGCCGGGTGCCCTCGGGCCAGTCCATCCGGAAGGCGCGGCTGTCCATGCCGGCGCCGAGCAGCACGACCTGCCGGACCCCGGACGCGGAGGCCTGCCGCAACAGGTCGTCGAGGAACTTCGTCCTGATGACGATGGAGAACGACACGGCCAGTCGGCGGCGGCGCGCGGACTCGTCAGCGGGTGGCGGCGAGGAGGGCCACAGGCCGCCGGCGGTGGCGAAGGCCTGTGCCAGTGGGTCGCGGAACAACGCGTCCACCCGCGCGGTCTCCAGCGCCCGCACCCTGGCCACCCCCACCGCCGTGGCCCACACTCCCGACGGCTGCACCCGCTCCTGCTCATCAGTCACCGCGCCAGCCTAGATGATCGATCCCGAGGGGCCTGATGAGGGGAGCCGGGTTCACGCGCGGCCGGTCGCGCATGCGCGCACTGACCGCCGACCTTGAGTCGCTTCGGTCGCTGACGAGTCGCTGCACCGGCCTCCGCACCGGCCTCCGCACCGGCCTCCGCACCGGCCTCCGGAACGGCGACCCGTCGCCGGGTCTCGATGACGACGCCCGGCAGGAGCACTACTCAGGGGCAGGGACGGGCCCGCCGGGACGGAAGCGCTCCACCCCGACGATGTGCCGCACCTTGAGCGGGCGCACGATCACCGCGACCCGCTGCTCACCGGGCATGGTCCACTCGAAGCGTTCGACGCCCAGGTACTTGCGGGCCAGCCGGTCCATCCGGTCACGCGCCTCCTCGCCCTCGACGAAGCGGGCCACCACGCCACTGATCTGCACGCGGTCGAAGGGGTCGGTGGCGTCCGCGTGCGAGAGGTAGACGCGCGGGTCGCGACGGAGGTTCTCCTCCTTCACCCGCCCCACCGAGGTGTTGAACGTCAGCTCCCCCTCGCCCTCCAGATCCACCCACATCGGGCTGACCTGCGGTGCTCCGTCGGCGAACACGGTGCCGACGTACCAGATGTTGGGTGCCCGCAGCCGGGCGCGGACGGCTTCGTCGAATGTCGCGGTCATCCGGGGAGGCTAGCAACCACGAAGGGGGCGGTTCGCTTCGAGTGAAGCCACGTTCGAGTGAGGCCGCGAGGGCGCGTCCTCCCGCCGGTCACCGTTCGGCCGACACCTCCCGCCGGGTCACCGCTCGGCCGGCACCTCCGGTTCGGAGGCGCCCGCCGGGGCTCCGCGCGAACCGAGGAGCTGCGCGACCGGATCGGCGCTGCCCGAGGCGCTCAGCTCCTGCACCAGCTCGCAGTTCCTGGCGATCCTGCTGGAGACCCATTCGCGCAGCCACTCGGACAGCTGCGGGAGCGGCAGGTCGGACGGGGCCAGCCCGGCGAGCACGCACCCGGTTGCCGCCGCTCCGCCGACGTTGACGACCACGTCCGGCAGGACGGTGTGGCCGGCCTCGCGCAGCAACCGGCGGGCGGGCGGGGTGCAGCTCAGGTTTCCGCCCTCGACCACCAGGCCGGCCCGGACCGCCGGCACCGCCTCCTCGTCGACCGCGGAGGCGGATGCCGCCAGCACCAGCACATCGGCGTCGACGTGCAGCCACGTCTGGCCGGGCCCGTGGACGGTGACCCGGGTGGGCAGGCGGCTCCGGTCGATCGTGCCGTCGCTGCTGGTGAGCGCGGCGAGTTCAGCGACGGGCAGTCCGCGCTGGTCCTCGATGGTGCCCCGGACGTCGGCCACGGCCACCACCGAGTGGCCGTGGGCGGCCAGGTGGCCGGCCACCGCGCGCCCGACGGTGCCGAAGCCCTGGATCGCGATGCGCTGCGGGGTCCGCGCACCGGAGGCCCGTAGGGCCCCGAGCACCGCGACGGCCACGCCGAACCCGGTGATGTCGGCCATGTGGTCCCACAGTTCGGCCCAGTCGACGGTGAGACGGGTGGTGCCGGGGCGGCGGGTGACGTCGTACCCGGCGGCCTCGAAGGCGACCTGCCGGTCGGCGTAGGTGGTGCCCTGGTCGCACCCCAGGTACACCCCGCCGTGCAGCAGCGGGGCCGCGGCGCGGCCGAACCCCCGCATCACCGCCCGCCGTTCGACGGTGGCGCCCGGATCGGGTGCGATGCCGGCCTTGGCGCCACCGATGGGCAGGCCGACCAGTGCCAGCTTGTGGGTCATCGCCCTGGCGAGCCCGGTCAGCTCCTGTTCGGTCACCGTCCGGGTCATCCTGGTGCCGCCCAGGGCCAGGCCGTCGACCATGGAGTCGACGACGACCCAGCCCCGGGCCTGGCACCCCGGGAGGTTCAGGGTGGTGGAGAGCAGGGGCTCGGCCACCGGGCGCGCGCCGTGCGGTGCGAGCGTCCGGTTCACTGCGCACCGCCCTCCGGGACGGACCGCAGGCGCAGGCTGCGGGGGCGCATGTCGGTCCACACGTGTTCGATGTGCGCGAGGCATTCGTCCTTCGCGCCCCGGACGCCGACCTCGCGCCAGCCCGCCGGCGACTCGCGGTCGGCGGACCAGATCGAGTACTGCTCCTCGTCGTTGACGACGACCTTCCACTGCTCGGATGCTTCGCTGGTCATGCCGTTACCTCCAGATGTCGGTGGTCGGGGGGTCCGCCGGGCGGCGGACGGGTGGAGCCGGTTCACGGCCGGTGTCGAGACGGGTGCCAAGACGGGAGCCGAGGTGGGTGCCAAGACGGGAGCCGAGGTGGGTGTCGAGGCCGTCCAGCCATTGCGGAAGGCTGGCGGCGCGCAGGAGGCCCGTTCCGATGAGTACACCGGCGAAGCCCTCACCGAGCAGGCGGGCGGCGTCATCGGGGCAGCGGATGGCCCCGGCACTCACCGGGCACCGGGTGCCGCTGCCCAGCACCGCGGGCAGGAGCGACGAGCTTCGCCCGAGGTCGCCCGCGCCGCGTTCGCGGGTGGCGATGTCCTTGTTGTTCACCGCGACCACGCACTCCTCGGCGCGCGGCACGCGGCCGATCTCCTCCTCGGTGGTGACCTCGACGAACGGCGTCAGGCCCAGGCTCAGGCCGAGCTCGACCAGATGGCCCAGGGTGGTGCGCGGCAGCAGCGCGGCGGTGAGCAGGACCGCGGACGCGCCGCTCTCGCGGGCCTGGTGCAGTTGGCTCCGGCGGGTGATGAAGTCCTTCTGCAGCACGGGCAGGTCCGTCGCCGCCACGACCTCGTGCAGCAGCTCCGGGGTGCCGCCGAACCACTGGCCGGTCACCACGGACAGGCAGGGTGCGCCGACGTCCTGGTAGTCGGCGACCAGCCGGGCGGCCGACCTGTCACCGAACAGGTCGTGCCCGGCGGCGTCCTGCCGCTTGAGCTCCATGATCACCGGTCGGCGGGCGTCCAGCAGCGCCTCGATGAACGCGGCCGTCATCTAGGCCCTCGCTTTCGGATCACGCCAGCCGCGCCGTACGGCCGTGACCCGGTCGGCGCTCAGTCGTCCGTCGCCGTCCCTGGCCGCCGTGTCCACGTCGATGCCCAGGAACAGGGGGTGGTCCAGCACCGCCCGGTAGTCCTCCCGGTTGTCGGCCGAGATGCCGCCGGCCAGCAGGAAGGGCCGCGAGAGGCGGTCCGCGATCTCGATGACGGCCCCGCAGTCCGCCGGTTGCCCGGTGCTGCCGATCCGGCCGTCTCCGGCGACCGCGTCCAGCAGGAAGAGGTCCGTTCCGGCCCGCTCGTACGCCGCGATCAGGGACCGCTCCGCGCGGGTGTCCGCGCCGAGGTGCAGCACCTTGACCACGGTGAGGTCCGTGGTGCCCTTCAGGGCGCGGACCAGGCCCGGCGGCTGGTAGCCGTGCAGTTGGACCCACCGGACCCGGGCCGCGGCCGTCGCCGCGCGCAGCGTCTCGGCCTCGTTGAGGAAGGTCACGAGGACCGGATGCATGCGCGCCGTTCGGTGTACGGCGTCGGCGAGGGAGGCGAGTTGACTGAGCGTCAGGTCGGCACGGCCGCCTGGGACGCCGTGCCACAGGCCGACGAAGTCGGCTCCGGCGCTGTCGAGCGATGCCACGTCCTCGGCCGAGGCGGCTCCGCAGATCTTGACCAGCATCAGGTGTCACAACCCCAACATGGCGGCGATGCGGTTGCGTTGGATCTCCGACGTGCCCGAGTAGATCGGGCCGGCGACCGCGTCGCGCACGTCCTTCTCCAGTCCGTACTCGGCCAGGTACCCGCTGCCACCGAAGATCTGCACGGCGGCCAGCGCGGAGGAGAGGTTGCTCTCGCTGGCGAGGACCTTGCTGACGGCGATGTCCCTCGTGACGTTCTCGCCCTCCGTCAGCCGGACGGCCGTGTCGTAGAGCCACTTCCGCGCGGTGTCCAAGCCGATGCTCATGTCCACGAGCTTGTGGGAGATCGACTGGTACGAGCCGATCGGACTGCCGAACTGGACGCGCTCCTTGGCGTACTCGACGCAGCGGTCGAGCCGGTAGCGCATCTGCCCGGTGTTGATGACGAAGGAGCAGAGGATCTCCCACTTCATCACGTGGTCCAGGACCAGGAACCCTGATCCGACCCGGCCGATCACGGCGGATGCGGGGATCCGGCAGTCGTCGAAGTGCAGTTCGCCCAGCGGCGCCGTCCGCAGCCCCATGGTGGCGACGGGCGGCCCGACGACGAGCCCCGGGGTGTCCCGCTCCACGACGAAGGCGGTGATGCTGAGCGGGCCGGCCTTCGGGTGGGTGCGCGCGTAGACCACGAACACGTCGGCCACCGGGCCGTTGGTGATGAAGGCCTTGCCGCCCCGCAGCACGAAGCCGTCGCCCTCGCGGGTGGCCGTGGTCCTCATCGCCAGCGCGTCGGAGCCGCTCTCGGTCTCGCTGATCGCGTGCGCCCCGATCGTCTCTCCCGAGCAGATCCCCGGCAGGTGGCGCGCCTTGAGCTCCGGCGAGCCGAACCGTTGCAGCGGGACTCCGACGCTGACCAGGTGGGTGGCGACCGAGAAGTTCAGTCCGCCGTCACGGCACCCGGTGCCGAGTTGTTCGAGCACGTGCATGGTGGTGAGTAGGTCCTGGCCCAGCCCGCCCCACTGCTCGTCGAACGGCAGGCCGAGGATTCCGGACCGCTGGATCAGCTTCCACTTGTCCCACGGGAAGGCGCCTTCCGCGTCCCCTTCGAGATGGCCCGAGCTGAGTTCCTCGCACCACTGGGCGATGCCCTCGCCCAGAGCGATCTGGTCGGCGTTCCAGCTGATCATCTGTCAGTCCTGTTAGTACTCGGAGAAATCGGTCGAGTCCAGGTTGTGGCGTTCGTCGCCGCGCAACGCGGGCGAGAACACGCACACCAGGCGGAGGTCCGCGTCCTGGTCCGCGATCAGGAAGTGGGCGTCGTGCAGGTCGAGCGCGTACAGCGTGCCCGGCTCGATCGGGTGGGACGTGCCGTCGGCGTTCACGACCTGCCCCGTTCCCTCGATGCAGTAGCAGGCCTCCAGATGACGGCGGTACTCCAGCCTCGACTTGGTGCCGGCGCGGACGGTGGTGTCCGTCATCGTGTAGCCCAGGCCGTCGGATTCGAGAAGGAACCTGCGGCTGAGCCCGTTGCCCCAGTCCACGGTGGTCACCTCGTCAAGGCGTCGGACGATCATCGGGTGTGCCTCCTAGCGGTTTGCCGAATCAGCGGTTTGTCGAATCAGCGGCTTGTTGAGTGAGCGGTTTGCTGAATGAGCGGCTTGTTGAGTGAGCGGCTTGCCGGATCAGCGGTTTGCTGAGTACGGCGAAACGGTCCGTACGAAGGTGTGGAACTCCTCGACCACGTCGGCCCCTGCGGCGAGGGCGTGCTCGATCCGGGCGACCCCGGCGCTGCCCACGACCGCGGCGTCGGCGCCGAGGCCGTGCAGCAGGTCGATGTCCGCCCGGGAGCGGACGCCGAATCCGACGGCGATCGGTACGGCGGTCGTCCTGCGCAGTGCGGCCAGCGCGTCGGCCAGTTCCTGGCGGTCGGCCGTGAGCTCGCCGCCGCTGCGGCCGTAGTGGGCCACCAGGTACAGGTACGCGGTGGCGGACTCGGCGGCTGCGGCCTTCACCTCGGCCGTCGACGCGGCGTAGCAGGTGGCGACCACGGGCAGCCCCGCCTCCTGCACCGCTTCGAGGTAGCCGGCCCGTAGCCGCGGCGGCAGGCCGTGGACCAGCAGGCCGTCGACGCCCGAGTCGGCGACCCGCCGGACGAAGCCGGGCACGGTCAGGCCTCTGACCGTGTGGCTCCAGTCGGCCAGCAGCGCCACCCGCAGGTGGCGCAGCCGGGGCAGGATCCCGCTGAGGAGTCCGAGCACCTCGTCGAGTCCGACGCCGTCGGCCAGGGCCCGCTGCGCCGATCGGCGGATGACCGGCCCGTCGGTGACCGAGTGGGGGAAGGGCACCGCCAGCTCCAGGCAGTCCACGCGGCAGTCGTCGAGCATCCGCATGACGTCGGCCAGGACGGGCAGCGGGGGATCTCCGGCGTTGAGGAACATCGCCAGGCCGGGCTGGTCCGGTGGCCGGCGTGCGAAGAACCCGCTCACCGCGCACGCGCCGTGGTGATCACGCGGCGCGCCGGGTGCGCGCGCAGGCGGTCGACGAGGTCGCGGGCGGCGCCGCTGCGGAGGGCGCCGTCGGCCGCCCTGATCGCCTCCGGCCACCCGTCGATCAGCCCGCTCGCGACGGCCAGGGCGGCGGCGTTCAGGCAGACGGTCCGCGTTGCGAGAGCCGTCCCGGCTCCGGAGAGCACGCCGAGGAAGTGGTCGACCACGTCCTCGCCCTCGCTGGTCGGCCGTAGTCCGGCGATCGGGTCGGTGCCGCTTGCGGGAGTCCCGGGAGCCTCGGCCCGCAGTCGGATCGCGTCGGTGCCGTCATTGGTGAGGACGACGCTGTCGACGGAGCTGACGAGCTCGTCGACTCCCAGCTCGTTGGAGCACAGCCAGATCCTCCGGTCGGCAACGGTGGCGGCGACCTGGGCCAGAGTCGGCAGCAGCGAATGGTCCGAGACACCGACGAGCTGGGCGGAGACCGGCACCGCGGCCAGGAAGGGGCCGACGGAGTTGATGAATCCGCCGATCATCCGCAGGTCCATCGGCACGATGCTCCGGGCCAGCAGTGCCACCTCCCGCGGGTAGACGAAGTTCCCCGGGAAGGCGATGCCGAAGCGTTCCAGCAGGGCGTCGGTCTGCTCGTAGGAGGTGGTCGTTCCGATGCCGAGGCGGTCGAGCAGGTCGTGGGAGCCGCAGGTGCTCGTGTAGGCGCGGGATCCCGTCTTGACGATGCGCACGCCCAGGGCGGCGGCGACGAACGCCGCCGCGGTGGAGATGTTGAACGTGGCCGGCCCGCCTCCGGTGCCGACGATGTTGGCCGTGCGGTCCAGCCGCGCGGTGACGGCCGGCCGGCGCTCGTCCAGCGAGCGGAGCATGGCGACCAGCGTGTCCCGATCGGGCATCCGGGTGGACAGCGAGGACAGCAGCGCCACCGTCTCGCCGGAGCGGAGGGCGCCGTCACGCAGTTGGTCCCAGAAGGACCCCCACATCTCCTGGTCGACGACGGCGCGGTCCCGGTCGATCAGCGCTCGCAGCACCTCGTGCATGGCTAGTGGGCGTCCGTCCGGTGCTGCTGGGCCTGCTCGATGAACCTGCTGATCGAGCCGACCGAGCGGAAGCTGTCCGGGTCGAGGTCGAGGTCGATCTCCTCGACGCGCAGGTCGAAGCAGTCCTCGAGCCAGGCGATCGTCTTGAGCAGGCCGAGGCTGTCGATGACCCCGCCGTCCACGAGGTCGTAGTCGGAGTCCAGTTCGTTCGCGCCGACGTCCGGCAGGAACTCCTCGATGATGAACTGCGTGACTACCGCGGCGTGTTTCACGTGGCCGTTCCTTCGTTTGGCTGGGACGGGGAGCAGGCGGGCTGGAGGGGCGTGCGGTCGATCTTTCCGGTGGACGTCCTGGGCAGCGGGTCGTCCACGATCAGCAGGGTCGAGGGGACGGCGGTGAGCGGGAGCCGTTGTGCGCAGTGCCGGCGCAGCGCCAGCGAGTTCAGCCGGCTGTCCGGGGCGCGGCGGACCACGCTGCGCAGCAGGCGGCCGGCCACCGGGTCGGGCACGGTCACCACGGCCGCCTCGACGACGTCGGGATGGTCGAGCAGCACCTGCTCGACCTCGTGGGTGTTGACCCGCACGCCGCGGACCTTGACCTGGTGGTCGTTGCGGCCTTCCAGGGTGATGCGGCCGTCCCGGTCACGTCGCACGAGGTCGCCGCTGCGGAAGTAGCGCCGCGCCTCCCCGTCGTGGTGGTGGGTCGCGAACCTGTCCGCGTCCTGCTCCCGGTCCAGGTAGCCGTCGGTCTGGAACGGCGTCGCGACGTGGAGCTCGCCGGTCCCCGGCCCGGTCACGATCCCGCCGTCGGCACCGACGATCACCGCGTGGACTCCGGGCAGCGGGCGTCCGATCGGCACCGGGCCGTCCGCCGGTTCGGTGCCGTCGACCTCGTGCAGGAAGCTGTCGTTGGTCTCGGTGCAGCCGTAGATGTTGTAGAACCGCGCGCCGGTGAACAACTGCGGGAGTTCGGCCAGGCAGCGGGCGGGCATGCTGTCGCCGGTGAAGACGACGTGCTCGACGGTGTCGAGCCGCCGGCCGCTCCCGGCGGCCGCGTCGACCAGCAGCCGGTAGAACATCGGTACCGCCTGGACGAGTTGGACCGCGTGGCGGGACACGAGGTCCAGCAGGTAGCCCGGCTGGGTGGCCCGGGCCGGATCGACCAGGACGACGCGGCCGCCGTACTTGAGCGTGGTCCAGATGTCCAGCAGGCACAGGTCGAAGGTGAGCGGGGCGTAGTTGAGGACCGTTGTTCCCCGGCGGACGCCGAACCGCTCGCCGGCCCAGGTGGTGAAGCGGTCCACCGCCCCCGTGCTCAGTGGCACGATCTTCGGCCGCCCGGTGGAACCGGAGGTGGTGAACATGAAGGAGACGTCGGCGGGCTCCGTACGGCGCGGCGCCTCCGGTTCCGCCGGCCGGTCCGGGGCGCCCGGCCCGGGTCCGGGCGCCCGGGGGCTCTCCGGTGACAGGACGTGCCGGATTCCGGCCTGCTCGACCAACGTGTGGGGCGTCCGCCCCTCCGGCGTGGGCGCCGGCAGCAGCAGGAAGCGCCGCCCTTCCAGCAGGCAGGCGAGCATCAGGGCGATCGTCGAGGGCGACTTGGCGGCCGGGATGCCGACCGGCTCGTCCCCGCCCGGGGCGAGCCGGGCGATCCGGACGCGCTCCCGCTCCGCCAGCTGGTGGAGTTCACGGTAGGTCGTCTCTTCTCCGCGCCATATCAGCGCCGGATCACCGGGGTGGCCGGTGGCGTGCGAGACGAATGAACCCACCAGACTCTGCTGCTGCATCACGACTTCTCCGAGTTCATGCAACGGGGTGGGTTCATATACAACGGATGAGTTCATGCAGCGGGTTCACCGATCTTATTCGGAACAATGAAGGCCCGGCATGAAAGGGGCCCACCCGGCCGTCCCCTGGAGACAGAAGAATTATCACGTGGTGCCCGTCCACGGAAGTGGGGTGCACGATCCGAGCCATGACGGCACGTCAGAGAGGGTGTCACGGCCGGCCGCGCCGATGCTAGCCGTCGAGCGTGTTCGATCTACATAAGGATTCCGGTGGACTGGCGTAAATATTGTCTTGATGCCTGCAACCCCGTTCTCGATCTTGCGGAGTGAGACGGGAGCCACCTAGTATCCGCCGTACTGTTCGCCAAGTAGCGAATCGGCGAGGGGATTTCCGGGGCGTTGAAGCGTTCCCGATCGCCGTGAAAGGTGGATCCGTCATGCCTGGTCCCGATCGGCGCGCGCACGCTCCGACCCTGTTGTCCTTCGCCCAGCAACGGCTGTGGTTCCTCGACCGGCTGCGGCCGGGCCGGCCGGACCACAACGTCCCGACCGCGGTACGCCTGCGCGGACGACTGGACCAGGGGGCGCTCACCCGGGCGCTGACCGAAGTCGTGCGGCGCCACGAGGTGTTGCGCGGCAGGATCGTCGACACCGAGGACGGCCCGCGCCACGCCGCGGAGCCGGTCGAGACCTTCGTGCCGACGATCACCGATCTGACGCACGCCCCCGCGGAGCAGGCCTGGCAGCGGGCCCGGGAGCTGGTGGCCGCCGATCTGGCGACCCCGTTCGACCTCGGGACCGCTCCGATGCTGCGGGCCCGACTGATCCGCATCGCCCCCGACGACCATCTGCTGCTCCTGGTGATCCACCACATCGCCTGCGACGGCTGGTCGCTGTTGGTGCTGTGGCAGGAGTTCTCCGCCGGATACGCCGCTGCCGTCGACGGCCGGCCGATCGCCCTGGCGGACCTGCCCGTCCAGTACGCCGATTTCGCCGACTGGCAACGGAGCCATCAGGCCGGAACGGCGATGCTGGACCAACTCGCCTACTGGCGCGAGCACTTGGCCGACCTGAGCCCGTCGGTGATCCCGACGGACCGAACCCGCCCCGCGGTGTGGTCAGGCCGGGGCGACCAGGTCGAGATCGAGATCCCGGCGGAACTCGCCGAGCGAATACGCACACTGGGGCGCGCCCACGAGGTGACGCCGTTCATGACGCTGCTGGCCGCCTTCCAGGTCCTGCTCGCGCGTTGCACGGGACAGGCCGACGTGACGGTGGGGACGCCGATCTCCGGGCGGACCCGGATCGAGGTGGAGCCGCTGGTCGGCTTCTTCGTCAACACGCTCGTCCTGCGCACCGACCTGTCGGGCGACCCCGGCTTCACCGACGTGCTCGCCCGGGTGCGGCGGTGCGCGGTGGAGGCCTACGCCCACCAGGACGTCCCCTTCGAGCGGCTGGTACAGGAGCTGCGGCCCGAACGCGACCTCGGCCAACACCCGCTGTTCACGGTCATGTTCCAGCTGGAGGAGCCGCCCGCGCTCCCGTCCGGCCTTCCGGGGATCGAGGTGAGTGACCACCAGATGCCGAACGACGTGGCGAAGTTCGACATCGAGGTCTCCATGACGGACGGCGGCGATCGCTTCACCGGCGTCATCCGCTACGCCGCCGACCTCTTCGACCGCGACACGGTGCGGCAACTCTCCGAGGGTTTCCGGGTGTTGCTCGACCAGCTCGTCGAGAGCCCCGAACGGCCGATATCGGCGTGGGAGACCCCTCCCGGCCTCCGGGTGAGCCGCCCCGCTCCCGCCACCAGGAGCGAGACGGCCAGCGAGCCCGCCACCGAGACCGAACCCGAGCCCGCCGCCGAGACCGAACCCGAGTCCGCCGCCGTACCCGAGTCCGCCACCGAGACCGGGCCCGCCACCGAGACCGGGCCCGCCACCGAGACCGAGCTCCTCGTGCTGGAGACCTGGGCCGAGGTGCTCGGTGTCACCCCGGACGGCGTGGACAGCGACTTCTTCGAGCTGGGCGGCCATTCGCTCCTCGCGTCGAAGGTCATGTCCCGACTGGGCCGGGCACTCGACCTCGAACTGCCCGTCGCCCTGCTCTTCTACCACCCGACCGTCGCCGAACTCGCCGACGGCATCGACGCGGCGTTGCTGGCGGACCTCGGTGCCGCCGCCGAAGCGGAACCGCTTCCCGCCGGAAAGGCCCGTCACCCGTGAAGGCACAGCACAGTCGCCCCGAGCCCGGCCGGCCGACCGGTTCCGCGCCCGGAGCCGCCCCGTCGGCCGGTTCCACGCCGGCCGCCACCCGGGCCCTGCTCGACCAACGCGTCCGCGCGGCCCGGAGCAGGGCCGCCGAGGGCGAGCCGGAGGCCGCGATCCCGCCCCGTCCGGCGGGTGCGCAGGTGACGTCGTTCACCCAGGAACGCATGTGGCTGGTCGAGCGGCTGTCCGACGGCCCCGCGATGTACAACGTCCACGAGGTCTTCCGGCTGCACGGCCCGCTGGACGTGGCCGCCCTCGGCCACAGCCTCACCGAGCTGGTGCGGCGCCACGAAGTCCTGCGCACCGCCTTCCCCGAGCGGGACGGGCTCCCCAGCCCCTCGGTCGAGCCGGCCCGGCCGCTCGACCTGCCCGTCACGGACCTCCGGACCGAGCCCGCGGAACGCCGGACGCGGCTGGCCCTCGATCTCGTTCAGTCCGAGATCCTGCGCCCGTTCGACCTGGCCGCCGCCCCGCTGCTGCGCGCATCACTGCTGCGGGTCGGCGAGGACGAACACGTCCTGGTGGTGGTCGTCCACCACATCGCCGTCGACGGCTGGTCGATGCCGCTGCTGTGGGACGACCTGTCGGCGATGTACCGGAGCCGGCTGGAAGGCCGCGAGCACGAGCTGCCCCCCTTGCGGATCCAGTACGCGGACTTCGCCCACTGGCAGCGGGCCCGGCTGTCCGGCGACCGCCTGCGGCGCCAACTGGACTACTGGAGCGCACAGCTGTCCGGGCTGTCGCCGCTGGACCTGCCCACCGACCGCCCGCGCGGACCGGTCCGCGCGGGCCGGGGCGAGCGGATCACCTTCACGGTGCCCGAGGAACTGGCCGACCGGTTGCGGCTGCTGGGTCGGCGGCACGGCGCGACGATGTTCATGACGCTGCTCGCCGCGTTCCAGGCCCTGCTCGCCCGCTACAGCGGGCAGTCCGACGTGGCGGTCGGCACACCGGTCGCGGGCCGGACCCGTCCGGAACTCGACCCGCTGGTGGGCTCGTTCATCAACACCGTGGTCATCCGCACCGACCTCGCGGACGACCCGAGCTTCGCCGAACTGCTCGACCGGGTCCGCAGCACCGCCGTGGACGCCTACGCGCACCAGGACCTGCCGTTCGAACGGCTGGTGCAGGAATTGCGGCCGGCCCGCGGTCTCGACCGCAACCCGCTGTTCCAGGTGATGTTCGCCGGCCTGTCCGACCCGGCCGCGGCCCTCCGGCTGGTGGGGACGGAGGTCGAACAGATCGAGGTCGACAACGGCACGGCCAAGGTCGACCTCAGCCTGGTGATAGCCGACCGGCCGACGGGCGCGACCGGGGCAGCCGGCACCACCGGGACCGTGGCCTTCGACACCGATCTGTTCGACCGCGCGAGCGTGGAACGGCTGGTCGGCCACTACCTGCGGCTGCTGGACGCCGCGGCCGGCGATCCCGACCGTCCCGTCTCGCGCCTGGACCTGCTCACCGAGGCCGAGCGCGAAGCGCTCCTGGTGGCCGCCAACGCCACCGACGAACCCTTCCCCGCGGACCTCTGCGTTCACGAGCTGGTCGAGGAGCAGGCCCGGCTGACCCCCGACGCGGTGGCGGTCCGCTGCGGCGCCCAGCGACTGACCTACCGGGAACTCGACCACCGGGCCAACCAGTTGGCCCGGCACCTGCGAGCCCGGGGAGCGCGGCCGGAACGCCTGGTCGGCGTGTGCCTGCCGCGCTCGGCGGACCTGGTCGTGGCCCTGCTGGCCGTCCTCAAGTCGGGCGCCGCCTACCTGCCGCTGGACCCGGACCTCCCGGCGCAGCGCATGTCGTTCATGCTCGCCGACGCCGAAGTGCCGCTGCTGCTCACCCAGCGCTCCCTGGCCGACCGGCTGCCGCGGCACGGCGCCGCAACGGTGTGGACGGACGACGAGGCCGGGCTCATCGCGGCCCTGCCCGGGGACCGGCTGCCGCCGCTCGCGACGCCCGCCAACCTGGCGTACTCGATCTACACCTCCGGTTCGACCGGCCGCCCCAAGGCCGTGCTGGTCCCGCACGAGGGCGTGGTCAACTACCTGGTGGTCCGCGGCCGACAGCTGGATCTCGGCGGGGACGATGTCGTCGCCTCGGTGGCCTCGATCTCCTTCGACGTCATCGTCCCCCAGGTGCTCATGCCCCTGGCCTGGGGCGCGAGCGTGGTGATCGCCCCGTCGGAGGTCGCGGTCGACGGCCCGCGCCTGACGGAGATGATGCGCGGGTTCGGCGTCACCACGCTCATGGCCACACCGGCCACCTGGCTCCTGCTGCTGGACGGCGGATGGCAGGGCGGCCGGTTCCAGGCGATCTGCGTGGGCGAACCGCTCCAGCCCGCCCTGGCCCGGAGGCTCCTCGACCGGGTCTCCACGCTGTGGAACGGCTACGGTCCCACCGAGGCGTCCGTCGGCTGCGTCACCCGGCGCGTGGACGCCGACCGGGACCTGGCCCGGCCGGGAGGGTCCGTGCCGATCGGCCGGCCGCTCGGCAACCTCCGGATCTACCTGCTGGACCCGGCCGGCGCCCCGGTGCCCGTCGGCGTACCGGGCGAGATCCACATCGGCGGGGTCGGCGTCACCCGCGGGTACGCCAACCGGCCGGGGCTGACCGCCGAGCGCTTCGTGCCCGATCCGTTCGGTGTCGACGGCGGCCGGCTGTACCGGACCGGCGACCTGGCGCGGTACCTGCCGGACGGCAGCCTGGTCTTCCTGGGCCGCACCGACGAGCAGGTGAAGATCCGGGGCTACCGCATCGAGCTGGGCGAGATCGAGGCCGCGCTGTGCGCGCAGCCCGGTGTCGCCAGGGCCACGGTGACGGTGCGGGGCACCGGGACGGACGCCGAACTGGCCGGCTACCTGGTGTGGCAGGACCGGCCCGGTGACCTGGCGGTCCTGCGGCGCTCCCTGCGCGAGACCCTGCCCGAGTTCATGGTGCCCACGACGCTGACCGCGCTCGACCGGATCCCGTTGACCACGAACGGCAAGGTGGACCGCGGGGCCCTGCCCGAGCCCGCCCGCCACGGCCACGACGCGGGTGCGCTACCGCCGCGGGACCTGCTGGAACTCCTGATGACCAGGATCTGGGAGCGTGTGCTGGGCACCCCGCGGGTCGGCGTCCGGGACGACTTCTTCGCGCTGGGCGGGCATTCGCTCAGGGCGGTCGAACTCGTGGAGGCGATCCGGCGGGAGTGGGGGGTCACCGTGCCGCTGAACACGGTGTTCCGCCATCCCACCGTCGAGGGTCTGTGCGCGGAACTGCCCAACGCCTCGCAGGCCCTGCGCCGGCTCGTGGTTCCGCTGGCCGAAGGAGATCACCGCAGGGCGCCGCTGATCCTGGTGCACCCGCAGAGCGGCGACGTGTGCTCCTTCCTCCACCTGGCCGAGCACCTCACCGAACACCTGGCCGAGCACCCCGCCGAACAGCCAGCCGAGCACCCCGTCGAACCGCTCGCCGGCGGCCGGCCCGTCTACGGCCTGGAGGCCGTCGGCTACAACACCGAGGAGCCGCCACTGGCCACCGTCGAGGAGCAGGCGCAGCGCTACCTGCGGGAGCTGCGGTCCGTCCTGCCCGACGGCCCGTACCTGCTGGCCGGCTGGTCCTTCGGCGGGCTGGTCGCCTTCGAGATGGCCCGCCTGCTGGAGGAGGAGGGGAACCCCCCGGGATTCCTCGGGATCATCGACGTCGGAGCGCCCGCGTTCACCGGCGGATCCACCGACGGCTCCACCGGCGGATCCACCGACGGCTCCACCGGCGGATCCACCGAGTCCGACCACGGGCCCACCGACGGGCCCGGCGGCCATGACGCGCACGGGACGGCCCGGTTCGCGCTCGCCTCCGGGCTGCCCACCGGAGCCGTCGGAGAGCTCCACGAGCTCGACGAGCAGGACGCCCTCTCCCTGCTGCTCCACGACGCGCACGCCGGCGAGCGCCTTCCCCTGCGGGTGCGCACCGAACAACTGCGGCGCATGGTAAGGGTCTTCACCACCAACGGCGACGCCGCCCGACGCTACCGGTCGACCGCGCGGCTGCGGACACCGATCCACCTGTTCACGAGCGCCGAGGCACACCCCGTGCTCGCCGCCCCGGTCGTGGTCCCCGCCCGGTGGCGCGACCGCACGCAGGGGGCGTTGAGCGTGGTCGAGGTGCCCGGCAACCACCACGACATGCTGTCGCCGCCCCACGCCGCACCCTTCGCCGACGCCCTGTCGGCCGTCCTGGAGGAGCTCGGATGAGCGACGGACACGAGCTGCCGTTGTCGTCGGCGCAGTCCGGCATCTGGTTCGCCCACCACCTGCGCCCCGGCAGCCCCGTCTACAACACCGGTGAGTACGTGGACATCCCCGGGCCGATCGACCCGGAGCTGTTCGAGACGGCCGTGCGGCGCGTGGTGGACGAGACCGAGTCCCTGCGCGTTTGCCTCACCGACGGTGCCGAGGGCCCCCGGCAGGTCGTCACCCCGTCGCCCGACTGGTCGATGGACCACGTCGACCTCACCTCGACACCGGATCCGCTGCGGGCGGCCGAGCGCTGGATGCGCGCCGACCTGTCCACACCGGTCGGGCTCACCCGGGACCCGCTGTTCCGCCAGGCCCTGTTCGCCGTCGCGCCGGACCGCTTCCTCTGGTACCAGCGCGTCCACCACATCGTGGTCGACGGCTTCAGCATGTCGCTCATCGCGCGCCGCGTCGCCAAGACCTACACCGGACTGGTCGAGGGCAGGGGAGGGGCAGGACCGGCCTTCGGGCCGCTGAGCCTCCTGCTGGCGCACGACGCCGCCTACCGCGCGTCGGAACAGCCCGGACAGGACCGGGCGTTCTGGGCGGCCCGGCTGGCCGGCCGGCCGGATCCCGTCAGCCTCGCCAGCCGCTCGGCGGCCGCCTCGGACGGCTTCCTGCGCCGTACCAGCACCCTCGACGCGCCCACCGTCGCGGCGCTGCGGCGGGCCGCGCGGCCCGCCGGGGCGAGCTGGCCCACCGCCTTCACCGCAGCGGTCGCCGCGTACCTCCACCGCCTCAGCGGCGAACGGGACATCGTGCTCAGCATGCCGGTGACCGGGCGCACCGGCTCCTCCGTGCAGGCCGTCCCCGGCATGGTGGCGAACGTGGTGCCGCTGCGGCTGCGCGTGCACCCGGAACAGGGTCTGTCCGCACTCGCGCGACAGGCGGCCGAGGAGGTCGCCGCCCTGCGCGGGCACCAGCGCCACCGCAGCGAGGACCTGCGCAGGGAACTGGATCCGGCCCGGTCGGAGCGGGTCCTGTTCGGGCCCCTCGTCAACATCATGTCCTTCTACTACCACCTGGACTTCGCGGGTGTCCGGGCCACCGTGCACAACCTGTCCAACGGGCCGGTCGAGGACCTCTCGTTCTCCGTCTACGACCGCTCCGACGGCACCGCGCCCCGGCTCGACGTCGACGCGAACCCCGCGCTCTACTCCGAGGCCGAACTCACCGCCCACCAGCAGCGGTTCCTCCGGTTCCTGGACGCGGTGGCCGCCGACCCGGACCGGCCGATCGGCCGGCCCGACCTCCTCACCCCCGAGGAACGGCAGCGGACCGTCGTGGCCGTCAACCGCACCACGCAGCCGCTGCCGCACCCGACGGTGCCGCTGGCCTTCGCGGCCGAGGCCGCGCGCACGCCCGATGCGCCCGCCGTCGTGTGCGGCGAAACCACCCTGTCCTACGCGGAGTTGAACGACCGGGCCAACCGGCTGGCCCACCGGCTCATCGCCCTGGGCGTCCGCTGCGACAGCACGGTGGCCGTGCTCATGGAACGCTCCGCCGACGTGGTGGTGTCGGTCCTGGCGATCAGCAAGGCCGGCGGCGCCTACGTACCGCTGGACACCCGGGCCCCGACGGCCCGCCTGCGCCGCGTCCTGGACGACACCGGGGCGGCGGTGCTGCTCACCCACCGGGCCACCCTGGACGACGCACTGTCCCACGGCACCCCGGTCGTCGTCGTCGACACCGACCCCGGACTCGCCGACGAGCCGGCCACCGACCCCGTCGTGCCGCTGCGCCCGGACCACCTGGCGTGCGTCCTGTACACCTCCGGGTCCACGGGCACGCCGAAGGGGGTGGCCCTGACCCACCGCAACGTCATCAGCCTGACCGCGCAACGCTGTTGGCGCGAAGAGGACGGCCCGCGGGTCCTCGCACACTCCCCGCACGCCTTCGACGCCTCGACCTACGAGTGGTGGGTGCCGCTGCTCAACGGGGGCCGGGTCGTCGTGGCCCCGCCCGGCGAGCTGGCGCTCGCGGACCTCCACCGGCTCATCGTCGACCACCGGGTCGGTGCGCTGTGGCTGACGGCCGGGCTGTTCCGGGTGTTCGCCGAGGAGTCACCCGGCACGCTGGCCGGGGTCGGCCAGGTGTGGACCGGCGGTGACATCGTGCCGGCCGATGCCGTCCGGCGCGTCCTGGCACGGTGTCCGGACTCCGTGGTGGTCGCCGGGTACGGCCCGACCGAGGCCACCACGTTCACCACGCGCAGGGTGCTGCGCCCCGGCCGGCCCGTGCCCGACGTCGTCCCCCTCGGCCGACCGGTGGACAACAGGCGGGTGTACGTCCTGGACGAGGCGCTGTCACCGGTGCCGCCGGGGGTGGCCGGCGTGCTGTACGTCGCCGGTGCGGGCGTGGCGCGCGGGTACCTGAACGACCCCCGCCGCACGGCCGGCCAGTTCCTGCCGTGCCCCTTCGGCGACCCGGGCGAGCGGATGTACCGCACGGGCGACGTCGTCCGCTGGAACGCCGAGGGGGAACTCGAGTTCCTCGGCCGCGCGGACGAGCAGGTCAAGCTCCACGGCTTCCGCATCGAGCTGGGCGAGATCGAGGCGGTGCTGGCCGGGCACCCGGCCGTCGCCCAGGCGACCGTGGTCGCCGGCCCGGGCGCCTCGCCCGGCAGGCGTCTGATCGGCTACGTCGTCCCGGCCGGGGACTCGGGGCTCGACCCGGCGGCGGTGCGGGAGCACGCCTGCGCGGTGCTGCCGGACTACATGGTGCCCTCGGCGATCCTCACGCTCGACGCCTTCCCCCTGACCCCCAGGGGCAAGATCGACCGGGCCGCGCTGCCCGTCCCGGACCTCGCGCCGGCACCGTCCGGGCCCGGACCGCGAACCCCGGCGGAGCAGACGATGTGCGCGCTGTTCGCCGAGGTGCTCGGCCGGCCCGCGGTGGGCGTCGACGACGGTTTCTTCGCGCTGGGCGGCAACTCCCTGCTCGCGACCCGGCTGGTCAACCGGGTGCGGGTGAGGTTCGGCCGTGAACTCACCCTCGGCGCCCTGTTCCAGGCACCCACGCCGGCGCGCCTGGTCGAAGCGCTCGAGGACGCCCCGGACGCCGCGGCCGTACCGGCTCTCTCACCACGTACACGACTCTGACAGATCAAGCGATCACAGGAAGCACCTCGGCATGGTCCACACCCTCTCCCATCCCGACGAAACGCCGGCACCACCGGCAACACCCGCAACACCGGAGACCCCGATGGCCCCGGAAACCCTGACGGCCCCGGCGCTGGGGGTGTCCCAGGTCCGCCGGTACTACCAGCTCGTCGACGCCGGGGACGTGCCCGCGCTGGTCGCCCTGTTCACCCCGGACGCCCGCTACCACCGCCCCGGCTACCGACCCATGGTCGGGCACGCCGAACTGGAACGCTTCTACCGCGACCAGCGGGTGATCCGCACCGGTGTGCACACCCTGGCCACCGTGGTCACGACCGACGACGAGGTGGCGGTGCACGGCCTGTTCCGTGGCGTGCTGCACGACGGCGGTGAGGTCGAGCTGCGGTTCGCGGACTTCTTCCGGATGACGCCGCAGGGCCGCATCGCCGCGCGGGACACCTTCTTCCACGTGCCGGCGGTCTGAGGCGGTGGACGCACCCGGTGACACCGCGCACCACGTGCTGCGCAGCGGCCACCGCGACGGCCACCGCGACGGCGACGGCCACGGCGACGGCCCACGCGGTCGCGCGTTCAACCCCGACGGGGACACTTCAGCACAGGAAAGCGGGAAGCAGTTGACCAAGACGGTCCTCACCTCCGACATCCCGGCGTTCGTCGGCAGCGGACGGCCACCGTTCGACGCGCGGGCCATCCACGAGCTGGTCGCCGAACAGGCGGAGCGGGCCCCGCACGCGCCCGCCGTCACCTGCGACGGACGGACCCTGACCTACCGGCAGCTCAACGACCGCGCCAACCGGCTCGCCGGGCGGCTGCGAGCGGCCGGACTGGCGCAGGAGGACGTCGTGGGCGTGCTGGTGCCGCGGTCGCCGGAGCTGATCGTGGCCCTGCTCGCCGTCCTCATCGCGGGCGGGGCGTACCTCGGACTCGAACCGGACGACCCGGCCGGCCGCCACGCGATGCTGCTCGAGGACGCCGGCGCGGGCATGGTGATCGTCGGAGAGGCCCTGGGGGAGCAGCTGCCCGGCACCGTCGTCACGGTGACGGAAGGCGGACCGGCGCAGGAGCCGGCCGCCGGGCCGGCGGCTGCGGCCCGCCCCGGCGACCCGGACCGGCTCGCCTACGTCAGCTACACCTCGGGCTCCACCGGCGAGCCCAAGGGCGTCGGCGTGCCCCACCGGGCGATCGACCGGCTCGTCCGGGGTGCGGACTGGGTGGACGTCCGCGCCGAGGACGTCTTCTTCCACCTCGCGCCGGTCGCGTTCGACGCGTCCACGTTCGAGATCTGGGCCCCCCTCGTCAACGGCTGCCGACTGGTCCTCTTCCCCCCGGTCGCCATCACGCTGGAGCACGTGGCGCGCGTCGTCCGCGCCGAGCGCGTGACGGTCCTGCTGCTGACCACCGGGCTCTTCCACCAGATGGTGAGCTCCCACCTGGAGGCGTTCGCCGACGTGCGGCACGTCCTCACCGGGGGTGACGTGGCCTCGCCGGGCCACGTCCAGCACCTGCTGGCCCGCTACCCGGAGCTGCTCTTCACCAACGGCTACGGGCCGACCGAGAACACCACGTACACGACCTGCTGGACCAGCAGCACCCTCCCGGAGCTGCGCAGCGTGCCGATCGGCCGCCCGATCAGCGGCACCAGGGTCGCCGTGCTCGACGGCGACCTCAGGCCGGTGCCCGTCGGCGAGTGCGGCGAACTGTACGTGGCCGGGGCGGGCCTGGCCCGCGGCTACCTGGGGCGCCCGGCCGCAACGGCCGAACGGTTCCTGCCCGACCCGTTCGGGACCGAGCCCGGGGCCCGGATGTACCGGACCGGCGACCTCGTGCGATGGCTGCCCGACGGCACGCTGGAGTTCGTCGGACGCGCGGACGACCAGGTCAAGGTCCAGGGCTACCGCGCCGAACCGCGCGCCGTCGAGGTCGAGCTGGAACGGCTCGCCGAGGTGCGGCACGCGGTCGTGCTGCCGCAGGCCGATCCGGCGGGCGGCACCCGGCTCCTGGCCTACGTCGTGCCCGCGCAGTCCGACCCGGCGGGTAACGCCGACCTCGGTCGGCGGCTGCGCCACGAGCTGCGGGACAGGCTGCCGGGCTACCTGATCCCCTGGGCGATCCTCGTCCGTCCCGAGCTGCCGGTGAACCGCAACGGCAAGATCGACCGCCGGGCCCTGCCCACCGCCACCCGGGTACCGCGCAACGTGGCCAACGAGTACGTCCCGCCCGTCACCGAGGTGCAGACGCGGCTGACCGAGTTGTGGGGCGACATCCTCGGCATCGAACCGGTCGGCGTCGACGACGACTTCTTCGACCTCGGCGGGCACTCCCTGCTGGCCACCGACCTCCTGGTCGCCACCCAGCGCGAGTTCGACGTGGACCTCCCCGCGCAGATCCTGTACCTGTCGCCGACCGTCGCCGAGCTGGCGACGGCCCTCACCGCCCGGATGCGGACGGCGGGCCAGGACGGCCCGGCGGCGCGCCCGGACAGTCCGACGGCGGGCCAGGCCGACGGAGCACGGCAGGAGCAGCCCCGATGACGGCGGTTCCCCCCACCCCGCGATGCCCGGTCCTCGCCCCGCAACTGGTCGACCTGATCGACCCCGACCTGTACCACTCGGGCGGGGCGCACGAGGTGTGGCGACGGCTGCGCCGCCACGCCCCGGTGAGCTGGCAGCCGGTCGGCGACATCGGCTACTGGTCGGTCGTCGGCTACGCCGAGGCCAACCGGGTGCTCCGCGACCACGACACGTTCACCTCCGAACAGGGCACCCTGCTCAACCTCCTCGGCCAGGGCGACCCCGCCGGCGGCCGGCAGATGGCCGTGACCGACCCGCCCCGGCACGCGCACCTGCGCGGCCCGCTGCAACAGGCGCTGTCGATCAAGACGGTGGAGAACGACCGGGAGGCCATCCGCCGGGTCATCGTCGAACTGATCCGGCCGTTGGCCGACGGCGGCCCGTTCGACTTCGCCGCCGCCATGGCCACCCTGCCGATGGCGGTGATCGGCACCATGATGGCGCTGCCGGAACAGGACTGGCCGCGGCTGGTCCGACTCGCCCACGCCTGCATCGCCGCGGACGACCCCGAGTTCCAGCTCGCCGCCGGACCGCAGGCCACCCTCGTGACCGCCCACCGCGAACTGTTCGCCTACTTCCAGGACATCGTCACCGCGCGTCGGCGCGCACCGGGTGACGACCTGATCAGCGTGCTGCTCACGATGGAACTGGACGGACGGCGGCTGTCGCCGGGCGAGATCGTGTCCAACTGCTACAGCCTGCTGCTCGGTGCGACCGTCACCACCGCCCAGCCGCCGATCGCGGCGATGGTCGAATTGGCCGGGACGGCGGTCCTGGACGACTGGGCGGCACACCCGGAGCTGCTCGGCAGCGGCGTGGAGGAAGCCCTGCGATGGGCCTCGCCCACCCAGCACTTCATGCGCCACGCCACCCGCGACGTCGAGGTCCGGGGCGTGCCGATCCCCGCGGGGGACGCGGTCGTCGTGTGGCTGGGGTCGGCCAACCGCGACGAGACCGTGTTCGCCGACCCGGACACCTTCGACATCCGACGGCGGCCCAACAAGCACATCGCGTTCGGCGTCGGCGCGCACTACTGCATCGGACACACCGTCGCACGGGTGGCCCTGCGGATCCTGTTCGCCGAACTGCTCGGCCGGTTCACCGGCTTCGAACTCGCCGGGACGCCGCGGCGCATGCGCTCGAACATCATCGCGGGCTTCACCCACCTGCCGATCACCGCGCGAGCCCGCTAGGGCGTGCACCACCGCAGCCGCACCCGAGAAGAAACCCCACCCGGAAGGTCATCAGTGAACGCTCCGACGGCCCGTACCCGCAACAAGTGGTTCCTGCGCGAGCCGTCGCCGGTGGCACCGGCACGGCTGTTCTGCCTGCCCTACTCCGGCTGCGGAGCGAGCATGTACCGCCAGTGGCCGTCATCGGTCAACGGCGTCGAGGTCTGCCCCGTGCAGCTGCCCGGCCGGGAGAACCGGATGCGCGAGCCCGCCCACACCACCTACGAGGCACTGGCCGACGACCTCTGCGAGGCGCTGCGCCCCTACCTGGACCGTCCCTACGCGCTGTTCGGGCACTGCGGCTCCGCGCTGGCGGCGTACGAGACCGCCGTACGGCTGGTCGAAAGGGGCTGCCCCGCCCCGACCCGGGTGTTCGTCTCCGCCGAGGTCGCGCCGCAGGATGGCCCCTACGGCCGCTTCCTCGGCATGGACGACGACGAGCTGGCCGGCGAACTGCGCCAGCTCGTCGCGGAACTGGGCGGCACCCTGGAACCGAGCCTGCTCGCGCTCTACCTCGGCGTCCTGCGGAACGACGTCGACATGAACAAGCGGTACCACGTGGCCGAGCCGGTCCGGCTGCCGTGCCCGATCACCGCCATCGGCTGGACGGAGGACACGGGCATCGAGCCGTCGCTGATGACCGGCTGGTCGGCCTGCGGCGAAGCGACCTTCGAACTCCTGGAGGGAGGCCACTACCGCTTCATCGAGGCGCCGACGGACCTGCTGGCGCTCCTGGTCGCGGACCTGACGCCCACCCGGTCCGGCACCCCCTGACACCTGCACCCCCTGACACCTGCACCCCCTGACACCTGCACCCTCTGACACCTGCACCCGGACGAGCCGGCAGCCCCGGCGTCGATGCGCAGCGGGCCCCGGCAGAGCATCGCTCTGCCGGGGCCCGCTGCGGTCAACTCCCCTCAGGGCGCGGGTCGGTCACGGTGTGGGGCCGAGCTTCTGCCAGGCGTCGCTCTTGCCGGGTTCGTCGGTCGCCTTGTTCCACCACTTGGCGCGCCAGTAGAAGCCGTTCCACGACACCGTCGAGGCCCAGGCGCCGTCGGTGTCCCCGGCGATGATCTTCGTACTGGAGGCGGTGGCGCTGTTGGCGGGGGCGGCGAGGTAGGCCGGTGCCTTCCACCAGTCGTCGTTCCCGCCGGCGAAGCTGCCCAGCGCGTAGGAGCTGCCGTGCTTGGCGCCACCGGTGACCCACCGGTCCAGCATCGGCTTGCCCGCGGTGGCCTGGTCCGTGCTGAGCGGCACCAGCCGCCACCACTGGTCGACCTTCCCGTCGCAGTCCCGGACCGTGAGGGTGCCCCTGGCCGTGGTGGCGCCGAGGCACTGGTCGTGGCCGCTGGTAGCGGACTTGATGTGGTACCAGCCCTGGTCGTCCTCGCTCACCGCCCACAGCTGGTTGGCGTTGCCGGTCTGCTTCATCGACAGGTGGGCGTCGGTCCAGCTGCCGGGGTGGTCGAGGACGTTGCCGCTGTTGCGGTCCTCGATGATCCACTTGTCGCCGGTCTGCCAGAACGCGAACGAGGGGTTGGGGTTGTAGGCGTGCGCCTGCCACGGCGCGGCCTGGCACTGGGCCCCGGAGGCCGGTGCCGGGGGATCGACGGTCGTCACCGCGCGGCGCTTGTCGCCGGTGGATCCGTAGTCCTTGCCGCCGATCCTGAAGGTGACGTTCGCCGGGCCGGTGACGGGCAGGTAGTACTTGACCTCGATGTCCTTCGACCTGCCGGCGGGGATGTCCTCGCAGTAGCCGAGTTTGACGGTCACCCGGTGGAAGTCGCCCTTCAGCCCGCCCGCGTTGGGCCCCGTGTGGCCGGGGACGATGCCGCTCATCTCCTTCCAGGCCCCGTCCTTCACCACCGGCGGGGCGGAGGTGGGCAGGTCGAAGGAGATCTCCGTGCCCTGGGCGAGGGCGACCTTGGAGTTGTTGGTGATCCGCAGCTTCGGCTGCATCGGCCACATGTCCCCGACGTCGGTCGGGAAGTCCACCAGCTCGGCCTTGACGTCGATCACCTCGGCGGGCAGCGTCTTGCCGCCGCCGGTGGTGTTGCCGGACGCCCCCGCGCCCTTGAGCGCGTTGTCGAGGCGGGTGGTCAGGTCGTAGCCCATCCCCCACTCGCCGTTGGAACGCTTGGTGTAGTCACCCGCGAGCTCCCAGATCATCGCCCCGCCGACGCCCTTGTCCGCGATGTACTTCGCCTTGGCGTCGATCGACCTCTCGTTCTCGGTGGAGAGGAACACCTTCTTGGTGTCGTTCCACAGCCACGAGGCCTGGAGCGGGTCGGAGTACTTCTCGGCGTAGCCGCCGGTCAGCTTGCCCGCGTCGGTGGCCGGGTCGACGCCGTAGGACTTCAGGTAGCCGGGGGTGCGGCCGTCCTGGAGGTTCTTGGTGTGCCACAGCGGGTTCGACCCGGCGCCGACCTCGCGGCCGTCCTCGGTGTCGTGCCACACGTTGTCGATGCCGGTCGCGCCGAGGCCGCAGTCCTGGCCGTTGGCCGGGCCCCGGCCGCCGACGCCCTTCGGGCACTGGGACTGGTCCGCCATGGCGGAGGTGCCCCACAGGCCGTCGGTGCCGCCTTGGACGTTCTGCCAGCCGCGGGAGTAGTAGGGGATGCCGAGGTTGATCCGGCCGGGCGGGAGGGCGCCGCGGTAGTAGTGGTAGGCCCAGTCGGTGTTGAAGTAGCCGTTCTTCTGGTAGTCCTTGGTGTTCGCGGCCTGGTCGTTGTAGATCCCGGCGTCGGCCAGCTCGTTGTCCTGCCCGGTGTCGTAGAGCGGGGCCTGCGGGCCGACGTACTTGTTCCAGGAGCCGTGCAGGTCGTAGCTCATGACGTTGACGTAGTCCTGGTACTGGAGCGCCTGGCCGGCGTCCAGTCCGCGCACGAGGTAGCCGGAGGCGGACCCGGCCGAGGTCAGCAGGTAGTAGCGGCCCTTGGTCGTGCCGGACTGGTCCAGCTTGGTCCGCAGGGTCTTCATCAGGGCGGTGTAGCCCTGCTGGAGGCCCTTGCGGCGCGGGTTGGAGACGTCCCAGTCGTTGGGGTTGCCCGTGTTGGGCAGGGCGCCGGGGTACTCGTAGTCGATGTCGACGCCGTTGAACCCGTACCGGTCGAGGAAGTCCGTCACGGAGTCGGCGAACGCGTCGATGCCCGCCTGGTTCACCGAGCCGTCGGCGTTGGTGGCCATCGCGTAGAAGTTCCGGGTGTCCGCCCAGCCGCCGACGGAGATCAGCGTCTTCACGGCCGGGTGCTTCTTCTTGTACGTGTTCAGCAGGTTGAAGTGCCCCTTGTACGGCAGCGACGGGTCCATGGCGTTCCGGTCGCCGTCCCAGGTCATGCCGGTGGCCGGGTTGGCCGGGTCGTTCACGTCACCGACGCTGATCCGGTTGTTCTCCACCTTCGCGAACGCATAGTTCACGTGCGTGACCTTCGACCAGGGGATGTTGGACGCCAGGTACGCGGGGTCTCCCTTGGCCCCGGAGCGCCACCCCGTGAAGTACCCCACCGTGCGCCGGGTGCGGTTGTTACCGACCCACTCCCGGCCGCTGTTGTCGTAGACGTCGCAGTACCGGGCGTTCACCCCCGGGGTGGCGGCCATCCCCTCGGGCCGGCAGTCGCCCGAGGAGGCGGGCTTCGTCCCCCGGTCGTCGGGCGAGTCGTCGAACGGGGCTCCCGCGGAGTCCGGCCCCCCGGGGTCGCCGGTGCTGGTGCCGCCCTCCAGGTGCCACCGCTGTTCGGCGGCCCCGGCGCACTTCCAGAAGGCCAGGGCCTTGTCCTCGCCCTGGTCGGTCAGGCAGCCGCCGTCCGAGGAGACGATCTGGTACGTCCGCCCGTCCAGCGCGTCGAGCTGCCAGCGCTGGTTCGCGCCCCCGCCGTCCCGCCAGAGCGCGCTGTAGTAGCTGGTGCCGTCCACGGTCTGCGACCGGTTGCTGTTGGCGTCCAGCACCTGTCCGGGGTCGAGGGCCGTCCGGATCGCGAACCGGCCGTCGTCCTGGCGGTCCAGGTTCCACTTCTGCGCCGGGTTCCCGTTCCCGCCGAGGGCTTTGACCTTGGTGCCGTTGGCGGGGTTCGCCTGGTCGACGTCGGCCACCCGGCCGGTGCCGTCGTTGACCAGCGAGACGCCGGCCGCCGAGGGCGGGGGCGGTGGGGTGTCCGTCGGGCGGCCGTTGTCGTCCATCCGCGGGATCTTCGGCATGCCGGTGGTGTCGCCGGCGGCGAAGATCGTGCCCTGCAGGACGTTCCAGCGCAGAGCCGTGGGGCCCACGACGACGGTGCCGTCCGTGCCGCCGGCCGCAACGAATCCGCTGGTCAACTGGTTCCCGCGGAAGAAGGAGGCATAGGCCCTGTTGGAGAACTGCGAGCCTGGCCACCGGATGGCCGCGTTGAACCCGTCGGTCCAGCCGGCTCGGGTCAGGGCGGTGAAGTTGTCGCCGATGGGCTTGGGCCCGTTGAGCACGCGGTCGGTGGAACGGCCGATGTTGGCTTCCAGCGACACGTACGTGTCGCCCTTGAAGAGGAAGACCTGGTTCTCCGTCACCGAGAGGGCGGCGTCGACCCCCTGGGTGAAGGGTGCGGTGCTGTCACTGCCGGCCAGGCTGTGCCACCCGTCCGCGATCGTGGTCGGCGGCTTGGTCATCGTTGCGGTCCCCGTGTCGGGGTCCACCCTCATCCGCATGTACTGGTCCCCCCGGAACATCATCACTTCATCCGGGTTCTCCGGCAGCGTGAAGGCCGCGTCGAAGCCGTTCGCGAACGGTGTGTTCCCCAGGACCGGCCACAGGTGGGAGATGGTGTCCTCCTTGCCTCCGGCCAGGCTGGCGTTGCCCGGGAAGTCCGTGATGCGGGCGACGAACGGCCCCCGGAGGAGGTAGACGTCACGGCTGGTGCTGAAACTCGCTTCCACCAGTGGCTGGGAGCACGCGAACGGGCCGTCGCTCGACCGCGGTATCCGGCAGATCCGATTCTGCGCCTGGACCTGGAGGACGGCCAGCCCGACGGCGGCTGCGGTGGCGGCGAACCAGGAGTTGCTCGGGTCCTGGTTGGCGTCCCACAGGTCCCTGCTTCGCCTGGCCCAGGTCAGGATCTGGGTCTCGTACTCACGGATGCGTGCCGGGATCCGGCTGCGCATCGCCGCCGCGATGCCGTTCCTGACGTTCTGGAACCGAGTGCCCTCGGCCACGGCTTCGACGAGGACCATCAGTGCGCTGCGCAACCATGGTGTCCGTTGCGCCTGCGCCGCCGGGTCCGGGCCGCCGTCGAGGACGTTCTCCAGGACTCTGACGGCGTTCCTCAGCGCGTCGGCATCGACATTCGCCCAGCCGTTCTCGAATGTGAAGAGGTTGCCTGGCGTGGCGGACTCGTTCCTGAGGTCGCCGTACTCGACGCCGATGGCGCTGAGCTCGCGATACCGGACCGTGATGGTTTGCCCTGGTTGCGGCCGCTGCCGCTGCTGCTGCGTGAACCAGTTGTCGCGGGCAGTCCGCGATGTGCCGACGCCCCTGTCGGCCAAGCGGTAGAGCGTCTTCACGCCCGCCCGGACGGTGTAGAAGCCGCAGATGTACATGTCGCGCGGCGCGATGATCAGTCCGGTTTCCATCCCCGGCACGGGGTCCTGATCCGGGTGTCCCAGATCGAAGAGGTCGACCATCACGGGGTTCGGGTCATCGAGCGTGACGTTGAAGTCCGCGCGGTACGGGCGGGTGAAGTTCCCCCGCAGCAGCTCGATGAGCTGGAGGTAGGGACGAGCCGGGTCCGGCGGGTCGGCGGCGTGCGCCGGCCCGGTCGCCCCGATGGGCAGGAGGAGAACCGCCAGCAGGACCACCAGCATCCGCCGGAGCCCTCCGACAAGCCGTCTTGGCGGTGGGCCCCCCGGTGCCAGGCCGGGCCGGACGGTCGTTCGCAACCGCAACATGTCCTCTCCAAAGGAATTCGGTGACATTGATGCGGCAGAACGTACGAGGCACCGGTAGACACGTGATGGACAGCGCCAGCCCGTTCGGCGCTCAGCGCCCTCCGGCGATGATCTCCAGGGCAGGGCGCGGTGATCGCCCCGAGGAACTCGGCGTACAGACCGTTGCGCAGCACCGTTCGTCTAGGGTCGGCGTGTTGACAGCGGATAGACGACGCGTCAACGACGGCCGGGCCGACGCCGTCCGCGCCCCCGCCTGCGCCCCTCGGTGACGGTTCGCGCCCTTGGTGCCTCCGACGCGCCCTTGCGCGCTACCTGCCGGTAAGTGTTAATGCGCCGTAAATTTGACTGGCCGTCACATTTCCCGGCCCTCCCGGCTCGGCCCGCCTTCGTCGAAAGGTGCTGCCATGCGGCGTATCACCTCGTGGACGCGAATACTCCGTTTCGGGCTCAGCGGCTGCCTCCTGGCGGCCGCCTCCGGCTCCGGCATGTGCCCAGCGGTCGCCGGACCGGCCGGTCCGCAGCCGCACGGCGGGCGGTCTCAGGACGGGGGGTCGCACGGTGGGTGGTCGCACGGCGGGCCGTCGCCGGAGCAGAGGATCGAAGCGCTCCTCGGCCAGCTGACCACCGACGAGAAGACGACGCTGCTACAGGGGATCGCCGCACCGAACGGGGTGTACGCGGTCGGCTACGTCCGGGGCGTGCCGCGGCTGGGCATCCCGCCGCTGCTGCTGTCCGACGGCCCGGCCGGCGTGCGGGACGGGCAACCGGCGACGGCGCTGCCGGCGCCGGTGTCGCTGGCCGCCGCCTTCGACCCGGGGCTCGCCACCACCTACGGCGCGGTGCTGGGCCGTGAGGCCCGGGCGCGCGGCTACCAGGTGCTGTACGCGCCGATGGTGAACCTCGTGCGGGTGCCGCAGGGCGGGCGGAACTTCGAGACGCTGGGGGAGGACCCGTTCCTCGCCGGGCGGGTCGCGGCGGCGGAGGTCCGCGGCATCCAGGCGCAGGGGGTCGCGGCGCAGGTGAAGCACTTCGCGGCGAACAACCAGGAGAACAACCGGCAGTCGTACAGCTCGGAGGTGGACGAGCGGACGCTGGCCGAGATCGAGCTGCCCGCCTTCCGGGCGGCCGTCCGGGACGGCCGGGCCTGGTCGGCGATGTGCGGCTACAACCCGGTCAACAGCATCTGGGCGTGCGAGAACTTCCCGCTGCTGCGGGACGTGCTGAAGGGCCGTTGGGGGTTCGACGGGGTGATCGGTTCCGACTACCCGGCCACCCACTCCTCGGTGAACGCCGCGGCGGGCGGGCTGGACCAGGAGTTCGGCGGTACGACGTACTTCGCCGACCTGAACGCGGCCGTGGCCGACGGGCGGCTCGCCCCGGCCGTCCTGGACGACCAGGTGCGGCGGGTGCTGCGGCTGATGGTCCGGACCGGGGCGCTGGACGGCGGCCGGCCGCCCGGCTCCGGCCCCGGCTCCGGCTCGGGCCAGGCCGTCTCCGATCCGCCCGTCTCCGATCCGCCCGCCTCCGACCCCGCCGCCGGCGCGCGCGACGCCCGGGCGGCGGCCGCCGCCGGGACGGTGCTGCTGCGCAACCAGGGGCCGGTGCTGCCGCTGGACGCCGCCCACCTGTCGTCCGTCGCGGTGATCGGCCCGTGGGCCGACCACGCCTACACCGGCGGCTACGGCTCCTCGCACGTCGCCCCCTACCCCGACCAGGTCGTGACGCCTCGCCAGGGCATTGCCGCCCGGGCCGGTGCGGGCGTCTCGGTGCGCTACCACCCGGGCGACGACGCGGCCGCGGCCGCCTCGGTGGCCGCCGGGGCGGACGTCGCGGTGGTGGTGGTCGGCGACGAGGAGACCGAGGGCGCGGACCGCGGCTCGCTGGACCTCGCCCCGGCGGACGACGCCCTGATCCGCGCCGTCGCCCGCGCCAACCCGCGGACGGTGGTGGTGCTCAACACCGGCGGGCCGGTCACCATGCCGTGGCTGGACGCGGTGCCGGCGGTGGTCGAGGCCTGGTACCCGGGCGAGCAGAGCGGCACCGCGCTCGCCGACGTGCTGTTCGGCGACGCCGATCCGGCGGGGCGGCTGCCCGTCACCTTCCCGACCTCGGTGGCGGCCACGCCGATCCGGGACGCCTCCCAGTACCCCGGCACGGACGGCGCCTACCACTACACCGAGCAGCTCGCGGTCGGGTACCGCTGGTACGACGCGACCGCCACCGCCCCGCTGTTCCCCTTCGGCCACGGCCTCTCGTACACCACCTTCGGCTACAGCAACCTCACCGTGACCGGCCCGGACGCCGCCGGCCGGGTGCGGGTCGGCTTCGACCTCGCCAACCAGGGCGCCCGGACCGGCACCGAGGTGCCGCAGCTGTACGTCTCCTTCCCGTCCGCGGCCGGCGAGCCGCCGCAGCAGCTCAAGGCCTTCGACAAGGTCACGCTGGCGCCCGGCCGGTCGACGCACGTGGAACTGCCGCTGGACCGCTCCTCCTTCGCGGTCTGGGATCCCGGCGTGCACGGCTGGCAGGTCCCCGGCGGGCGGTACGGCCTCATGGTCGGCTCCTCCTCGCGCGCGCCGAAGTTGCAGGGCGCGGTGGACGTCCCGGGCTCTCCGGTCGTCTCCACCTGGTCCGGGCGGATCACCGGTGCCGACGGGTCCTGTCTGGACGCGGGCGCCGCCGCCGCGGACGGCAACGAGGCGGTACGGCTGGCCGGCTGCGCGGGCACGGCGGCCCAGGACGCCATGGTCGGCTCGGACGGCACCGTCCGCGCCCTCGACGGCTGCCTGACCCCGGCGGGCCCGGACGACGGCGCCGCCGTCCGGCTGCGGGACTGCACCGCGGGCGCCGACCAGGTGTGGCGCCCGGGCCCGGGCTCCTCGATCCTCCACCCGGCGTCCGGCCGCTGCCTCGCGGCCGCCGACGGCCGGCTGCTGCTGCGGACCTGCTCGGGGGGCGCCGAGCAGAGCTGGGCCACCCCCCGCCCGAGCGGCCGGGTGACCGGCATCGCCGGGCAGTGCGTGGACCTCAACCGCGCCGACACGGCCAACGGCACCGCCGTCCAGCTCTACCGCTGCAACTCCACCGGCGCCCAGGACTGGACCGTCGGGCAGGACGAGTCCCTGCGGGCCCTCGGCAAGTGCCTGGACGTCACCAACGGCTGGACCGCCGCCGGGACGCCCGCCCAGCTCTACGACTGCAACGGCACCGGCGCCCAGCGCTGGCAGCCACGCCCGGACGGCACGCTCCTCAACCCGGCCTCCGGCCGCTGCCTCGACGCCCGCGACGGCAGCGGCGCCGACTGGACCAGGCTGCAGATCTGGGACTGCCACGGCGGCCCCAACCAGCGCTGGACCCTGCCCTCCTGATGCCCACCGCCGGCCGGGCGCCGGCCGTCCGCCGTCCGCCGCCGTCCGATGGCGGCGGGCGGCGGGGCTGCGTCAGCCGTTTGCTTCCAGAGCCGGGAGGTAGGCGCCGGCCTGGCCGGCGGCGGTCGGGTGGAAGGACTGTCCGATCGGCCAGTTCAGGGCGTGCAGCCAGGGAGCGGGGTCGCAGAGCTGGTGGCCGGCGAACCGGCTGGTCACATCCGCGTAGGCGAAGTTCGGGTACTTGGCGGCCTCGCTCTGGATGACGCTGTTCAGGACGTCGGCGCCGTCGTTGAGGGCAGCACGCCTGGCCGGGCTGATCCCCGGGCAGAGGGGGGCGCCGGGGTCGTAGAAGCGGGGGTAGCCGAGGATCACCACGTGGGCGTTGGCGGCGCGGGAGCGGATGGCGCCGTAGACGGTGTCGAGTTCGCCGGGGAGCTGGGTGCGGGCGGTGTTCTCTGCGGAGGAGACGGCGCTGAGGCAGGCGGCGTCGCTGCCGAGCAGGCAGGAGGCCAGTACGTCGCGCAGGCCGACGTCGTTGCCGCCGATGGTCATGCTGACCAAGGTGGTGCCGGAAGTGAGCGGGGCGAGTTGGTTGTTCACGACGTCGGTGGTGGTGGCGCCGCCGCAGGCCTGGAAGTCGAAGGTGGCCGGTGAGGTGGACTGGGCGTAGAGGTACGGGTACGCGTTGGTGCTCTGGTTGCAGCTGTTGAGGTACGTGCTGGATGATCCGCCGCCCGCGGAGTAGGAGTCGCCGAGGGCCACGTAGTTGACGGTGGCGGCGTGGGCGGCGTGGGCGGCGTGGGCGGCGTGGGCGGCGTGGGCGGTGCCGGTGGTGGCGGCGAGTGCGGTGGTCGTCAGGGTGAGGAGCGCGGCCGCGAGGGCTGCGGGGCGGGTTCGGCTCATCGGTTGCCTCCTTGGTGGGACGGCTGGTGTGTCAGTGGGGCTGTTCGGCGTTGCGGCGCGGTGCCCGGGACGCGGTCAGGAGTGCTGACCGAGGAAGTCGGCGAGCTCTTTGTCGTACCGGGCGGGGTCGGCGTTCCAGGAGCCGGTGTGGCCGGCCCCGGGGACGGTGACGAGTCGGACCTTGTCCGGCCAGTCGCGGGCGAACCGGGCGCTGCCGGCGTACGGGACGAGTGTGTCGGCGGTGCCGTGGAAGAGCAGCACGGGCTGTTCGGGGCCGCCGTTGCGCCGGTTCGCCGCCAGGGTGTCGACCTGGTCGAGGTCCACTCCGGCTCGGAAGCGGATGAAGGGGGCCGTGAGGTCGGCGATGGGGAACGGGAGTCCGAGGCCGGTGGCGATCGTGTCGATGGCCGCCCGGTAGTCGAGTGCGGGTGAGTCGAGGACGACTGAGCGGACCGCGCTGGTGTCCTGGGCGCGCTGAAGGTAGTTCTCGACGATGGCGCCGCCCATGGAGAACCCGTAGAGCACCACGCCGGAGGCTCCGTGGGCGCGGGCGTAGCGGACGGCGGCGTCGAGGTCGCGCCATTCCGTGTTGCCGAGTTGTCGGTTGCCGTTGGAGTCGCGGGGTGCGCCGGGGTCGTTGCGGTAGGTGATGTCGAGGATAGGGTAGCCGAGGTCGTGCAGTCCGGGCATCGTCCGCAGGCCCGCGCTGCGGCCGGCGCCGAGCCCGTGGACCTGGATGACCCAGGTGCTGCGCGAGCCCGGGAGGTACCAGGCGGGCATCGGGCCCAGGTCGCCGGGGTAGCTGACGTCCTGGTAGTCCAGCCCCACCGCTCGGCGCGGGTCCGAGTTCCACACGGTGACGATGATCTTCGCCTTGGCGCCGACGGCGGGTGGGGTGGTGGCCTGGAGTTCGCGGGTGACGGTCTTGCCGTCCGAGGCGAGGACGCGGCCGAGTTCTCCCGAGCGCCGCTGTGCGGATCCGCTGTCCTGCCAGACCAGGCCGTAGGTGCCGGTGTAGCGGCTCTCGTCGGTGGCGGGAAGGGTCACCGTCGCGGCCCCCACGGCGATGACGCGGGTGTTCAGCGGGGTGTCGTCGGTGGGGTGCAGCAACTTGCCGGTCAGTAGCCACAGCGCGCCGGACGCCGCGGTGAGAGCGAGGACGAGCAGGCCCGTGACGGCGACGACGATGCGTCGGCGCAGGCGGGTGCGGCGGCTGGACGGCGGTGTCGTGGGGTGGCTGGACGGCGGTGTCGTGGGGTGGCTGGACGGTGGTGTCGTGGGGTCGGTCATCGCCGGGGTCGGCTCCTGGTTCATGGCTGCTTCAGCGTGGTGGGGCCGGAGGCCAGGGTGAGGGCGAGCCCGGTCGGTGTGACGGTGAGTGAGACGGGCTTGAGGGACAGGGGGTAGTCGGCTTGTCGGTTCCGCGCGGTGAGCTTGGTGTTGATCTGGTCGAGCTGGGGACCGGTGATCGTTCGGCCGAGGAACTGCAGGCTGGTGGCGGTGATGGTGACCCGGCCGTCGGCCAGGGCGGGCTTCAGCGTCAACTGGCCCATGCCACCCGGGCCCAGGGCGAGCAGGAGGGTGCCGGTGGCGGGGTCGGTCCGGGTGCTGCTGACGGGAACGCCCTGGCCCGAGTCGTGGATCGCTCCCGCCAGGGAGTCGGCGGGGATCGTGACGGTGGCCCGGACGTCGGACGCCGTCGCGGGCTCGGCCAGGTGGAGGTCGTCGAGCGTGATGCGGACCGAGGCGCCCGTGAGTGAGCCGAGGTGGGCGTCGTCCGCGCCGAGCGTGACGTGATCCAGGTGCCGGTCGAGGATCGCGAGCAGCGCCGGGCCGGCGCCGGTGTCGACCGTCACCCGGGTGTCGAGCGCCTTTCCCATGCGGTCGGCGATCCGGCTCTTCAGGACGTGCCGGGTGACGGCCTCGCCGCCCCCGGCGAGGGCCAGCACGACGGCCACGGGCAGGACGACGGCGCGAGTGATCCGGCCTCGCCGGGTGGTCGGGCGGCGGAGGCGGCCCAGCCGCGCGGTGGCGGTTCGGGCCGGTTCTGGACGGATGGTCATCATTGTCCTGCTGTCGTTGTCGGGGCGTCGGAGGGGGCGGGCGGCCCGGTGCGGTCCCGGCGGCGTCCTGTGGTCGGCCGTTGTCCTGGGGACGGGGCGCGACCGGTGCGCGTGAGCAGCACGACGACCGCGACGATCAGGAGGGCCGCAACACAGACGCCGAGCAGCACGAGGGATCTGGAGCCCGTGAGCACGACTGCTCTCCCTTGTCCCGACCCCGCCGGTCGGCGAGGTCGGAAGCATCCTGTCGCCGTTGTGCAAGGCGAAGGTTCGGCCTGTGTTCGGGCCTTGTAAGGATCGCCGTCGGTCCGCCGGACGGTGACGGCCCGCGGGTTAGCATCGGTGCAGTTCGAAGCCGTGGCACGCGCGACTGGCCAAGCAGCCGCGGGATGGGTGCCGCGGCGCGGGGAGACTGCGGTGACACCGGACAGATGACACAGAGCAAGGGCCTTGTGCTGGTGGTGGAGGACGAGCGCCACATCGCCGACCTCCAGCGCCTGTACCTCACCCGCGAGGGCTTCGGCGTCCACACCGAGGCCGACGGCACCGCCGGGTTGGCCGCCGTGGCACGGCTGCGGCCGGTGGCGATCGTTCTCGACATCGGGCTGCCCGGGCTGGACGGCACGGACTTCTGCCGCCGGCTGCGCGCCGCCGACGACTGGACGCCCGTCATCCTGGTCACCGCCCGGGACGAGGAGGCCGACCGGATCCTCGGCCTGGAGATCGGTGCCGACGACTACCTCACCAAACCGTTCTCGCCCCGCGAGCTGGTCGCCCGGGTCAAGGCGGTGCTGCGCCGCACCGCCGGCCCACCGGTCTCGGCCGTCCTGGGCGGCAGCCGGCTGCGCCTGGACCCCGGTCGCCGCACGGTGCTCTGCGACGGCGAACCGCTGGAGCTGACCACCACCGAGTTCAACCTGCTCGCCCACCTGCTGGCCCGGCCCGGTCAGGTCTTCAGCCGCGAGCAGCTCCGTGCCCAGGTCTGGGGGCAGGCCGACTACGGCGACAGCCGGGTCGTCGACGTCTACGTCTCGCAGCTGCGTGCCAAGCTCGGCGACGCCAGCCCGATCCGCACCGTGCGGGGGATCGGCTACAGCGCCCAGGAGCCGGAGCGGTGAGGCGCCTGCGCGCGGGCTCCCTCACCGGCAGCCTGGTCCTGCTCGCCACCGTGGTGGCAGCCACGGCCGTGCTACTGGCGGGGGTCGCGGCCTGGCAGACCGCCTTCTCCAACGCCGAGTCCCAGTACCGGGAGCGCCTGTCCCGGCAGGCCACCGTGCTCAGCCTCGCTCCCAACCTGTCCGTGCTGCTCCTCGACCAGACCCAACGGCTGACCGGGGCCACCGGCGTCCTGGTCGCCGTCGTCGATCCCGACGGACACGTGGACGGCCCCGCGGCGCAGGCCGTCGCCCCGGCCGACCGGGACGCGCTGCTCGCCGGACGGACGCTCTCCGCCACGGCCTCGCTCGGCGACCAGCGCGTACTCGTCCAGGGACACCCGGCAAGCAACGGCGGCGCTGTCGTGCTGACCCAGCCGTTCACCGAGGTCGATGCGGCTGCCGGCCGGATGCGCGGCAGTCTGACGCTCCCCCTGGTCGCGGGCCTGGTCGGAGCCGCCCTCGCCGGAGCCCTGCTGGCCCGCCGCATCGCCCGCCCCCTGGTCGCGGCGGCCGGTGTCGCCCACCGACTCGCCGCAGGTGAACGCGGCCTGCGCTGCGAGGCCGACGGCCCCACCGAGGCCCGTGACGTCGCCCAGGCCCTGAACGCACTGGGCGCCGCCCTCGAACGCAGCGAACAACGCCAGCGCGACTTCCTGACCTCGATCTCCCACGAGATCCGTACCCCCCTCACCGCACTCCAGGGCTACGCCGAGGCCCTCACCGACGGGGTCGTCGAACCCGGGCAGCAGGCCCAGGTCGGCCAGATCCTCCTGACCGAGACCAGACGCCTGGACCGCTTCGTCTCCGACCTGCTCGAACTCGCACGCCTGGACGCCGACGACTTCCCCATCACCCGCGAACCCACGGACCTCACCGCCCTCGTCCGTGAGACCGCGCGAGCCTGGGACCAGAGGGTCCGGCAGAGCGAACTCCACCTGCGGGTGGAAACGGCCGGGGAACCCGTGATCACGGTCACCGACGGATTCCGGGTCCGCCAGTTGCTCGACGGTCTGATCGGCAACGCCGTGCGGATCTCGCCGCCCGGCGCCCCCGTGGTGCTGGCCCTGCGCCGAACGGACAGCGGCGACACCGAGCTACAGGTCCGCGACGGCGGCCCCGGCCTGACCGACGAGGACGTCCGGGTCGCCTTCGAACCCGGCGCCCTGCACTCCCGCTATGCGGGCACCCGCCCCGGCGGCACCGGCCTCGGCCTGGCCATCACCCGTCGCCTCACCGACCGGCTCGGCGCCACCATCACCGTCCACGGCCACGGCCCCGAGGGCGGCGCCTGCTTCACCGTCGCCCTCGGCACCATCCCGCTCGACGCGTAGCCGCCCGCGCAGCACCCCGGACCAGGGCCGCCGTCCGAACCGCCTGCCCCGCGCAGCGCCCGGAGCTCGCTCCGCAGGAATAATTCGCACACTACTCATTTGGCGCTATCCAGCCCGCCTCCGGCTGTGATGACCTTGGCGACTGTGGCGCGCGTCACATCGTGTGACAGCGCAGTGAGATCGCACTGCCGTGCGTGCCCGACCCAAGGCGATCGAGGAGGTACTCGTGAGTGGCAGGGAGAACAGTGGCAGGGCGGCCGGCGGTGACGGCTTCCCGGATCTGAGCCCCGGGGAACTGGCGGAGATCGAGCGCGTGATCCTCGGCGGCGACGACGGGATCGCGCTGCGGCACGCCGCGCACGAGGCCGGCGGGCCGCGCGTGTCTGCGGCCGAGCTGCAGAAGGCCCTTGAGCTCCATGTGTGCATGGGCTTGAACGCCTGCCGCAACCACGACATCGACGAGAAGGCGCCGATGGCGGGCATGGGAGCCTGTGCCACCGTCCTGCACGTGTGCCACGGCGCCAACGAGTGCCGCGGGCAGGGCGGGTGCGGCTACACCGGCCCCGACGCGGAACTCGCCAAGCCGGGCGAGCAGGCCTGTCGGCAGAACGGCAGCTGCGCGAGCCCGATCAATGTCAGCCGGGTGTTCGCGGGCGGCCCGCTGAAGGGCAAGAGCGTCTGGAAGCTCGCCCGCCAGCTGTTCGAGGCCCGGATGTACGCCGCCGGCCTCCCGTTCGGCCCGTCCCCGGGTGAGGGCTACCCGGACGACCTGGTCCCGCCGTACGAAGTGAACGAGGCCGAGCGGAGGAAGAAGAGGCTCGACCGGAGCAAGCCGCAGGTGCTGCCGCTGCCGTCGGACGAGGCGACCGCGTGACGGAGCCCCACCAGGGCGAGCGGATCGGCAGGGTGTCCCGCTTCGACCTGCCGAACCTGGGGTTCGGTGTCGGCCTGCGCGGCCCGCACCACCGGTACGTACTGGACCACCTCGGTGATGGGCTGGGCGCCGAGTGGCTGGAGATCATCTCCGAGAACTACCTCGACTCCCACGGCCACCCACGTCACGTACTGGACCGGGTCGCCGAGCGGCACTCCCTGGTCATGCACGGGGTGTCGCTGTCGATCGGCAGCGTGGAGCCCCTGGACTTCGACTACCTGGGGCGGCTCCGGCGGCTGGCCGACACGGTGGGCGCCGCCTGGGTGTCGGACCACGTGTGCTTCACCGGGGTCGCCGGGCTCAACACCCACGACCTGCTGCCGGTCCCCTTCACCGAGGCCGCGCTGACGCATCTGGTGCGACGGGTCAGGACCGTGCAGGACTTCCTGGAGCGCCCGCTGGTGCTGGAGAACCCCAGCACGTACGTGGGCTTCGCCGCATCGACCATGCCGGAGGAGGAGTTCGTCGCGCGGCTGGCGGTCGAGGCCGACTGTGGGCTCCTGCTGGACGTCAACAACGTCTACGTGTCGGCCGTCAACCACGACACCGATCCGCGCGCATACCTCGGAGCGCTCCCGCACGACCGGGTCGTACAGATCCATCTGGCCGGTCACACCGACGCGGGCACACATCTGATCGACACCCATGACGGACCGGTCGCACCGGCCGTGTGGGAGCTGTACGACGCGGCGATCGCGCTGACCGGGCCCGTGTCCACCCTGCTGGAGTGGGACGACCGCCTGCCGCCCTTCCCCGAGCTGGTGGCGGAACTCGGAAAGGCGCGCCAGCGGGCCCTCGATCCGGCGAACATCCCCGTCGCGACGGGAGTCTGACATGTCGACGGTCGAAGGGGCGCCGGCGCACCTGGCCGAACTCCAGCACTGGCTGCAGGCCGCCGTCCTCCACGCCACCGGCCCGGACCAGGAGGGCGGCGAGGCCACCGCCCAGGTGCTCACGCCGTCCAGCCGGCTCACCGCCGGCGAGCGGCTGGACATCTACCGCCGCGGTTACCGGCTGCGCCTACTGGCCTGCCTGCGCTCCTGCTTCCCCGCGCTGCGCCGACTCCTGGGGCCGGAGGCCTTCGACGCGCTCGCCACCGAGTACCTGAACACCTGCCCGTCCCGCAGCTGGACCCTGGAGCACTTCGCCGACGGCTTCGCGTCGCACCTCGCGACCACCAGACCCGACCGCGACCCACCGGGCCACGACGTCGATCCCTGGGTCCAGCTGATCGTCGAACTCGCGGGATATGAAAGGGCTTTCGCCGAGGTGTACGACGCCGAGCCGGACCGCGCGTGCCGAGTGCTGGCCTGTCGGCACCCCGTGCACCGCTACGCGGCCGCGGTGGCCCGCGGCGAGGACCCGCAGCCGCCGGCCGCACGCCCCGTACTCCTGCTGCTGCGCCGCCGGGACCACGGCGTCCACGTGACGGAGCTGACCGAGGACGTCCGGCGCACGCTCCTCGCCTCCCGGGCTGGGTTCCCCGACCACCCCGACCGAGTCGACCGCCCCGACCGGGCAGGCCACCCCGACCGAGTCGACCGCCCCGACCGGGCCGGTCCGCCACCCGCACCGCCCTCACCGCGCCACGAGCGCCCGGAACCGAACGGAGCCGAGGTATGACGACCGATGCCACCAAGTCCGCCACCCGTCGCCTGGCCGACATCCCCTTCGCCGTCACCCCGATCGACACGATCAAGGCCGACCGGCCGATCGAGGACATCGACGCCTTGCTCGACCACCTGCATCAGGCGGCCCAGGTCGAGCTGTCCACGATCCCGATGTACCTGTACGCGGCCTACTCCATCGGGACCAAGGGCCACAGCCAGTGGGACCCGGGAATCTCCGCCCAGCGCACGATCATCAGCATCGCGATCGAGGAGATGCTGCACCTGTGCCTGGTGCGCAACCTGGCGGTCGCGCTCGGCGGAGCGGACCGGATCGTCTTCTACGACCCGGACTTCATCACCAAGTACCCGAGCAAGATGCTCCATCGGACTCCGCCGTTGACCCTTCACCTGGAGCGGTGCAGCAAGGACCTGATGACCCGGGTGTTCCTGCCGCTGGAACTGCCCGCCGAGAAGGGCGCCGAGCCGCAACCGGACGAGTACAACACGCTCGGCCAGTTCTACCGGGCGATCGAAGAGGGCCTCAAGCACCTGACCCAGGTCGACCCGGACGGCGTGTGGAAGTACGCGAAGGCAAACGCCCCCTGGCAGTACGAGAGCGCGTACTGGAACCATGACGGCGGCGGCGAACCCGTGGTCATCACCGACCTCGACACGGCCCAGACCGCCTTGAAGATCGTGATCGAGCAGGGCGAGGGCGTGGACCCGAAGAAGGCCACCGTCCCGATCGACCCCGTCAACCCGCGACCCGGCCTCGACGAGCTCTCGCACTACGCGAAGTTCAAGAGGATCGAACAGGGCATCGAGGTCATCGGGCAGGTCCGCGACGTCCCCGGCGATCCCCGGGTGAAGGACTTCTCCGGACCGGCCGGAGGCCTGGCCCTCCTCTTCAATGCCGCCTACTGCTACACCCTGGCCATGCTCGACAAGCTCTACGCCGTCCGGTCGAACCTCAACCCGAACCGGACGAGCACCCGTTACCACCTGGAACGCACCTTCATCGCCTCGATGAGCGGTGTGCTCTACCCCATCGCGGAACTCCTCATGACGACCCCGGGCAGCGACGACCCCGCCTGGGACGGAGCCTGTGCCGCTCCCACCTTCGAGTACTACGACTTCGCCGCGGAGCAGAAGGCCAAGGGGCACCGGACCATGAAGGAGCACCTGATCTGGCTCTGCGAGACCGCCGTCGTCGACTTCCCCGAACTCGGCGGTGACAACAGCGTCCACTGGCTCCTGAAGAACCTGCCCAGCGTGGACGACATCCCCTCGGATCCCCCCGCCAGCCGCCCGCGCCCGATGCCCAACTGACGGACCGCGACCGGCGCCCCGGCCCGTCCGCCCGCTCCGACGATCCGCGCAACGGGGGGTTGGCGGTGTCTTCGTGGCACATCCGGCGTTCGGGCGGGTGCGGGCGGGTGCGGGCGGGTGCGGGCGGGTGCGGGCGGGTGCGGGCGGCGAAGCAGGAGAGCTGTGGGTGGGCGGGTGCGCTGTGGGCGCGGGCTACGTCAACGACTCGGAGCTCACCGGCAGGTGTCGCCCGTGGCGGAACCGGAGAGGGATTCGGGCCAGTGGTTGCTCCGGCTCAGGTCGCAGATGCGGTCGGCGGTCCGGTCCGCGTCCGTGGGCCACAGCCGTGCTCCGTCGCCGGCGGCGGTGAGGAGCGTGCTCTGGTCGGGGCTGAAGGCGGCCGTGTGCACGGCTCTGGTGTGACCGACGAGCAGTGCCGTGACCTGCTGTGATGCCACGTCCCACAGGCACACCGTGCCGCTGGCGTCCGTGCTGGCCAGCGTGCGGCCGTCGGCGCTGAAGGTGACGGAGAAGACGGTGTTGATGTGGCCGGTGAGGGTGGCGACCGTCCGGCGCTGCGCCACGTCCCACAGGCGCACGGTGGCGTCGGAGCTGCCGGTGGCCAGGGTGCGGCCGTCGGGGGAGAAGGCCAGGGAAGCGATGGCGTTGGTGTTCTCGGACAGGACGGCGACGGTGCGGTGCGTGGCCAGGTCCCACAGGCGCACCGTCCCGTCGTACCCGGCGGTGGCCAGGGTGCGTCCGTCGGGGGCGAAGACGGCCTTGGAGACCAGGCTGGTGTGCCCCTGGAGGACCGCTGTCGTCTGGTGGGTCGCCACGTCCCACAGGCGTACGGTCGTGTCGAGGCTGCTGGTGGCCAGGGTGCGGCCGTCGGGGGAGAAGGCGACGCTCGACACCTGGTCGGTGTGGCCTTCGAGGGTGGCGACCGGGCGGCCTGACGCGGCGTCCCACAGGCGTGCCGTGCGGTCGGAGCTCGCGGCGGCCAGCAGGAGGCCGTCCGGGGAGAACGCCAGGTGCATGATGCCCTGGCTGTGCGCCGCGAAGGTCACGGCGGGGCGCAGCGGAGCGGTGGTCCACGAGGTGACGGAGCCGTCGGTGTGGCCGATGGCGAGGGTCCGGCCGTCGGGGGCGTAGGTGGCGACGGTCGCGAGGGTGTCCAGGTCGTTCGTCGCGCTGAAGGTGGCGGCGATCTGGCGGCTCTTGAGGTCCCACGTGTGGACGATGTTGTCGGTGGCGGTGGTGGCCAGCTCGTTGCCGTCGGGGGAGAGCGCCAGCGCGGGGGCGGATGTGTTGGTCTCGTGGAGGGTGGCGGTCAGTCGGCGCTCGGCCACGTCCCACAGGGCGACCGTGTTGTCCTGGCCGATCGTGGTCAGGGTGCGGCCGTCGGCGGTGAACGCGGCCTGGCTCACCTCCTGCGTGTGCCCGTTGAGGACGGCCGTGGTGTCGTGCGACGCCACGTCCCACAGCCGCACGGCGCGGTCGGCGCCGGCGCTGGCCAGGGTGCGGCCGTCGGGGCTGAAGGCGACGGTGCCGACGGCGCCGGTGTGGCCGGTCAGGGTGGCGAGCATGCGGTGGGTGGTGGTGTCCCACAGCTTCACGGTGTGGTCGGCGCCGCTGGTGGCCAGGGTGCGGCCGTCGGGCGCGTACGCCACCGCTCGTACGGAACCGGCGTGACCGGTGAGCGTCGTGAGGGCGCGCTGGGACGCCACGTCCCACAGCCGGGCGGTCTGGTCGTACCCGGCGGTGGCCAGGGTGTGTCCGTCGGGCGAGAACACCGCCGAGGAGACGGCGCCGGTGTGGCCGGTGAGGATGCCCGTCGTGCGGTCGGAGGCGACGTCCCACAGCCGTACGGTGCGGTCGGCGCCGGCGCTGGCCAGGGTGCGGCCGTCGGGGCTGAAGGCGACCGTGTTGACGATGCCGGTGTGGCCGGTCAGGGTGGCGAGCATGCGGTGGGTGGTGGTGTCCCACAGCTTCACGGTGTGGTCGGCGCTGCCGGTGGCCAGGGTGCGGCCGTCGGGCGCGTACGCCACCGCCGTCACGGTGCCGGTGTGACCGGTGAACTGGTTGGAGGAGTAGGCGGCGTAGGCGCTCAGCAGGCTGCCGCGGGCCTCGGTGGTGCGGGCCGTCCGGTAGCCCTCCAGCGCGACCAGCGCCGCGGCCTCGGGCTGCGTTTCGAGGAGCTGCCTGGACTGGGCGGCCCGTTCGCGGGAGACCGCGACGCGGCGCTGCGCGTCGGACTGCTCCCCCTGGACGAACGCGGTCACCGCCAGCACCAGGGAGAGCACGGTCAGGACGGCCAGCGCCACGACCGTCCGGCGCCGGCGACGGCCACGCTGGCCGTCCGCCGCGGTGCTGGCGTCCAGGAAGGCGGACTCAAGCCGGTTGAGCGCCGCGCCGCGGGTACGGGACCAGCTCCAGGCGGTGGCGAGCTGTGCTCCCCGGTACAACGCGCCCGGGTCGCGCTGGAGTTCGTTCCAGGTCAGGGCGGCCTGGGTGAGCCGGCGGTGTGTCCGCAGGGCCTCGCGGTCGACGTCGAGCCAGTGGCGCAGCCGAGGCCAGGCGCGGATGACCGCTTCGTGGGCGACGTCGACGGTGCCGTCGGCCAGGACGATCAGGCGGGCGGCGGCGAGCCGGTGCAGGAGGTCGTCGACGGTCGCGGCGTCGGCGAGGCCGTCGAGTTCCTTCCGGGCCAGGCGGCGGCGGGTGTCCTCGGTGCCCTCGCCCGGGGCGGTGAGCCGGAGGAACAGCAGCCGCATGGCCTCCTGGTGGCCCGGCGGGAGAGCGGCGTACATGGCCTCGGCGGTCTGGGTGATGGCTCCCCGCATGCCGCCGGTGGCCCGGTAGTCGGCCAGCCGCAGGACGGTCCCGCGGTGCCTGGTCCAGGTCTCGCGCATCGCGTGGGCCACCAGCGGCAGCGCGCCGGGCTGGCCGGTGGCCTCCGCGAGGACGGCCTCGAGCAGGTCCGGGTCCACCACGACGCCCGCTCGGGCCGCGGGTTCGACGACGATGTCCCGCAGCTCGGCCCGGGTGGGTGCGCCGACCGGCAGTTGGGCGCCGGAGCGGAGGGCGGCGGCCAGGGCGGGGTGGGCGAGGCAGCGGTCGTAGAAGTCGGCGCGCACGCTGATGACGACCCGTACCCGGGCCTCGGCCGCGCCGGCCCCGGCCGCTCCGTCGCCGGCTGTGTGGCCGTCGGCCGTCCCGTCGACGGCCGTGCGGTCGCCGGCCGTCCAGGCCAGGCAGGCCAGGGCCGCTTCCCGCTCCCCGACGTCCGCGCAGGTGGTGAAGAGCTCCTCGAACTGGTCGACGACGAGGACGACGCGCCGGTCGGCGGGCTGCGTGACCAGCCAGGTGTCCAGCGCGATCCCCAGGGCCGCGGGCTCGTCGGCCAGCGCGCGGGACAGTGCCTCCGCGTCACCGCCCGTCAGGGCGCAGACCGCCAGGGCCAGCGCCCGTAGCGGGTGGTCGCCGGGGACCAGCGGCGCGGTGTGCCAGGACTCGTCGAGCCGGGGGAGCAGCCCGGCCCGCAGCAGCGAGGACTTGCCGCTGCCGGAGGCGCCGACGACTGCCGTCAGCCGGTGGTCACCCACGTGCCGGACCAGGTGGCTCACCAGTTCCGACCGGCCGAAGAAGATGTCGGCGTCCCCCGTGCCGAACGCGGCCAGTCCCAGGTACGGGCAGTGAGCGGGGTCGCCCCCGTCCGCGCGGTCCTTGTCGCCGTCCTGCGCCGTGGCGGACGGCCCTTGGACGGCCCGGGAAGCCGCCAGCCAGCGGGCCTCCCACTCCGCCTTCTCCCCGCCGCACACCCGCGCGTAGGCGAGCACCACGGCCAGCGACGGCAGGCGCTCGCCCTTCGCTGCCTCCGCCAGCGTGCTGGCGGAGTAGTGCGACTCCTTCGCCAGCGCGCGGTAGCTCGGTGCGCCCGACCGGTCCCGTAGCTGGCGCAGCTCCCAGGCGAGCCGCTCCACCGGACCGGCCTGCGGATCGACGAACCGCTCCGGTCTGCCCAGTCGGGCCTTGCGCCGTGTCCCGTTCGGCCGCGTGTCCACGTTCACCACCCCTGGCAGGCCTCTCCCGCCCCCTCACATCGTTGTCCGACTTGAATGTCCTGCCCAGAGGGCTCTTTCGGACAATGCGCCGCCGCTGCAGAGTTTCTGGCATCGGGGGGTTCGCCGGAACACCTCGTGGCGTTCGGGGGACGGCCCGGTGGCAGCCGCTCGCCACCGGGCCGAGCGCCTCAGGTGCCGCCGCGCAGGTGCCGCCGCTCAAGTCGGCACCTGCGCGGAGGACCCGTCGTCCGCGCGAAAGGCATCCGCCGGTTGCCGGCACACCTGTGACGCAGCTCACTGGAACTGCTTCGTGGTGGCCGGACAACCAGAGGTGTGGACTATTCGCTGCACGAACGGATCAGAGCCGGGGACCCGGGCGCCTTCCGGCAGTTGTTCCAGGAGCACTCGCAGGCGGTTCTGTCGCACGCGGTCCGGGTGAGTGGGGACCGCGCCGGTGCCGAGGACGTCATGGCGGTGGTCTTCCTGGAGGCCTGGCGGCTGCGGGACAAGCTCCGCGACGAGGGGACCACTCCTCGCCCGTGGTTGATGGGCATCACTGTCAACGTGCTGCGCAACCGGGCCAGGGCGGCCCGCCGGCATGCGGCCGCCCTCGCCCGCATGCCGCTCGCCGAACCCGCCCCGGACTTCGCCGACGAGTTGGTCGGCCGGCTCGCCGACCGCGATCAACTACTCGCTGCCAAGGCGGCGCTGGAGAAACTGCGCCGCGGGGAGCGCGAGGTGTTCTCGCTGTGCGTGTGGGCGGGCCTCAGCTACCCCGAGGCCGCCGAGGCCCTCGGCATCCCGGTCGGCACCGTGCGCTCCAGGCTCTCCAGGGCCCGGACCCGGCTGCGTGCTCTGGCCGACAAGGAACTGCGGCAGGCTTCGAAAACTCGCCGGGAACCCCTGCCGGCAGCCGGACAAGTACAGGGTGGCCGGATGGTTCCGGCCCGGTCGAACAAGGAGTGGAACAGATGACCAGCACCCCGGAGTGGCAGCAGCCGCTTGAGGACGCGGAGCTGAGGCACCTGCTGCCGGCGGCCGGAGCACCGGCCGCCCCGCTCGGCCGACAGCGCCAGATCGAGGAGTTCCTGATGAACGAGATCACCCGTACCCCCGAAGCCGCAATGCCGGTCCGCCCCGAGGCCAGGAGGCGTCGGCGGCTGCTGATCGCCGTGCCCACCACGGTGGCGGCCTTCGCCCTCGCCGCCACCGTGGCGGCCACCACGCTCGGCAGCCCGGGAACGACCCCCGCGCGCAGTGAGCGCGTCGCCGCACCCGTCATCCAGGTCTCGGCGGGCGACACCGCGGGCCTGGCCGGCGCGGTGGAGCGGATCTCGCTGGCCGCCGCGGCCGCGCCCGACCTCGTCCTGCGCCCGGGGCAGTACGTCTACATCGAGAGCACCGTCTCCCACCTCACGGGCACCATCGACGCCGCCAGCGGCACCTCGAACGTGTGGGTCGAGAAGCCCCACCAGCGCCAGATCTGGCACTCGGCCGACGGCCGCACGGGCTGGCTCACCGAAGAGGGCAAGTCCCCGGAAGGCGGCAAGGCACTCGAATCGGGCACTGGTGCCTACCTGAACGCGCCCTCCTACGACTACGTGCGCACCCTGCCCACCGACCCGCAGGAACTGCTGCAGAAGATCTACACCGAGACCAAGGGAAGCGGCAACGGGCCGGACCAGGAGGCGTTCGTCACCATCGCCGACCTGATCCGCGAGCAGGCCGTCCCCGGCAAGCTCGCCGCCGCGCTCTACCAGGCCGCGGCCCGCATCCCCGGTGTCGTCCTCCTCGACAGCGCCACCGACGCCGCCGGGCGCACCGGCATCGCGATCGCCCGGACCAACACCACCACCGGCTCCCGCGACGAGATCATCTTCGACCGCAGCTCCTACGCCTTCCTGGGCGAGCGCAGCGTCCAGGTCACCGAAGCCTACGGAGTCAAGCCCGGCACCGTCACCGCGAACACCGCCGTCCTCAAGCGCGCCGCCGCCGACGCCCCCGGCCGCCAGCCGGGCAACGCACAGGCCTGACCACACCCGCGCGTCGCTCCGCCCGTCGCTCCGGCCCCCGTTCTCGGGCCGGGGCGACGGGCGGAGCTGTGTGAGCAGACGGGCGGAGCTGCGTGAACAGCAGTTGACAGTGAACCCGGCCGGCTTCGGAACGTCACGCCCTAGCGGCGGGCGAGGCCGTCGATCATCAGGGAGACGGTGAAGTCGAAGCGGTCGTGGCCCGTGCCGGCGGTGAGTTCGGCGGCGTGGCGGGTGGTGTGGGGGAAGGTCTCGGCGGGCAGGGCGGTGAGGCGGCGCAGCAGCTCGTCGCGGTCGAGGACCCACGCGTCGTCGTCGTGTGCTGCTCGCTGGCGCACGATCGAGGCTTCGAGGCAGTAGGCGGCCACGTACAGCAGGAGCGCGTCGACGGCCCAGGCGGCGGCCTGTGGGGCGACGCCGCCGGCGAGCAGGATCGCCAGCATCCCTTCGCTGACGCGCATGGTTTCGAGGTCGGTGGGGGCGATGGCGAGCGCGGCACGGGAGATCCCGGGGTAGTCCAGGTACTGGTCGCGGATCCGGGTGCAGACGCCGCGGATCTGGTCCCGCCAGGCCGCGGGGTCGGGCTCGGGCAGGGCGAGCGCGGCGCACAGCCGTCCGATGAGCAGCTCGTCGAGGTCGGCCTTGTTGACGACGTGGGCGTAGAGGGAGGCGGGCCCGGTGTCGAGGGCGCCGGCGAGGCGGCGCATGGTCAGTGCCTCGTAGCCCTCGGTGGCGATGACGCCCAGCGCGGTGTCGATGACCTGGTCCACGGTGATGGGGGCCTTGCGGCGGCGCGGCCTGGGGTCGGTTTCGGCGTCGGGGTTCGGCGGCTGGTGGCGTGCCGCGCGTCGCTCTCTCGGGTTCACCGGATCATCATAGCTTGACACGAACGCTGTTCGTTTATAGAACATTGTTCGTGACTAGGAATGTGAACGTGAACCGGGATCCGCATCAGGATTCGAACCAGACCATGAACCAGGACGTGGACGTGGACGTGGACGTGACCGTCGTCGGCGCCGGGCCGGTGGGCCTCGTGCTCGCCGCCGAGCTGGCGCTCTCCGGGGCGACGGTGCAGGTGCTCGAACGGCTCGCCGAGCCGGACCGGTCGATGAAGGCGGGGGCGGTCAACGTCCCGACGGCCGAGGCGCTCGACCGCCGCGGCCTGCTGCCGGCCGCCGAACAGGTGCAGCGGGAGCAGCTCGAACGGGTCGGGTCGTTCGCCCGCGCGGTCGACCAGCCGCCCGGCGGTGGCCGGCCGGCGCGCGCACCCCGCTTCACCGGGCACTTCGCCGGGATGGTCCTCGACGCCGACCTCGTGGACTGGTCCGATACCGACCTCGCCGCGCACACCGCCGTCGACGGAGCGCGGATGGTGCCGCAGCGCGAGCTGGAGGCGCTGCTGGCCGGCCAGGTCGCGCGTCTGGGCGTGGCGGTGCGTCGCGGGGTGGAGGTCACCGCGCTCGAAGACACCGGCGACGGCGTGCTCGTCACCACCACCGCCGGCACGGTGCGCACCGGATGGCTGGTCGGGTGCGACGGCGGGCGCAGCACCGTGCGCCGCCTCGCGGGCATCGGCTTCCCCGGCACCGACCCCGAACTCACCGGACACCTGGCGGTCGTCGACATCGCCGACCCCACGGTGCTCGCGGACGGATGGGTGTGGTCGTCCAAGGGCGCCTACCGTTGCGGGCCGCAGCCCGGGCGGGTGGTCACCGTGGAGTTCGGCGGCGCCCCCGCCGACCGCTCCGCGCCGGTCACCCTTGAAGAGGTGCAGAGCAGCCTGCGCCGGGTCTCGGGCACCGACGTCACGCTCACCGCGCTGCGTGGCCCCGCGACCCGCTGGAGCGACAACGCCCGCCAGGCCGCGGCCTACCGCTCGGGGCGGGTGCTCCTGGCCGGCGACGCCGCGCACGTGCACTCGCCGTTCGGCGGCCAGGGGCTCAACCTCGGGGTCGGCGACGCGATGAACCTCGGCTGGAAGCTCGGCGCCGTGGTCGCCGGGTGGGCGCCCGAAGGGCTGCTCGACACCTACGACGCCGAGCGCCGCCCCCTCGGCGCCTGGGTACTGGACTGGACGAGGGCCCAGATCGGGGTGATGCGCGGGGACGCCAAGTCGGCCGCGCTCCGGGAGGTCGTCGCCGACCTGCTGGGCACCGGGGCGGGCGCGACCTACGCGGTCAAGAAGATCTCCGGGGTGACGCAGCGCGTCGACCTGCCCGGCGACCACCCGCTGGTCGGGCGGTACGCCCCCGACCTGTGGCTGGGGGACGGCTCCCGGCTGGTCGACCACGGCCACGGCGGCGGGTTCCTGCTGCTCGACCGTACGGCGGACGGCGCGTTCACCCGTCTCGCCGCGGGCTGGACCGGGCGGGTGACCAGCGTGACCAGCGTGACCGACGACCACGCGACGCCGACCGGAGTCCTCGTCCGCCCGGACGGAGTGGTCGCCTGGGCCTGCGACACCACCGACACCGACACCGACACCGACACCGACACCGACACCGACACCACCGCCGCCGACGCCGCCGGCCTCGAAGCCGCCCTGCACCGCTGGGCGGGCACGCCGTCCCCCTCGCCGGAGCCCGAGCCGGTGCGCTGAACCCCGGTGCGCGTCGACCTCGGCGGGTGTCCTGCCGCACGGCGTTGCCCCCCGCTCCTCGGGGGCGGCCGTTCAACCGTGGTGCCGACTCCCCGCCCGCTCCCGCGGCGTCACCCCGGGGAGGGACCGTGGGCGGTGGGCAGACCTTTGGCGAGGGCGGCGGCCAGTTCGGCCAGCATCTCGCCGGGGCCGGGCCGGTCCTGGTGCCAGGCCGCGACGGTGGTGAGGGTGAGATCGCCGCCTTCGATGGCGAGGGTCACGACGGGCTCGCCGGTGAAGGCCTTGCCTGTGGTGCCACCGCCCAGGGCGATGAGGGTGAAAGCCTGGCCTGCGGCGACCAGGTGGGCCAGGCCGCCGAAGTTGTCCCCTTCGAGCCTGATGCGCTTGCGGACCGCGACCCGGTTCAGGGCGTCGTCCAGTCTGCGGTAGATCTCCGGTGCGGCGTCGTAGCCGATCGAGGCGAACGGCAGGTGCGCGAGCTCTTCCAGCCGGACGGTCGTGCGGGCGTCGAAACCGGTCCCGCGTCCGACCACCACGGCCACCGGGGCCGTCTCCAGGTCGAGGGTGCGGATGCCGGGGCCGGTGACGGGACCGTGGAGGAAGCCCATGTCGATCTCGCCGGTGAGCAGGGAGCGCACCAGGGGCTCGGTGCTGGCGGGGCGCAGCCGCAGGAGGAGATCGGGGTGCCGGGCCGCGACGGTGTTCAGGAAGCTGGTCCGCAGTTCGGTGGACACATCGGGTGCGATGCCGATGACGACGGTGCGCGCAGTGGTGCCGGCTGCCGTGCGGACGAGGCCGGGGAGGGCGTCGAACCGTCGGATCGTGTCGCGGGCCGCCGGTAGCAGCGTCTCGCCGGCGGGGGTGAGTTCGACCTTGTGGTGGGTGCGGACGAACAGGGGGGTGGCGAGTTCGCGTTCCAGGTCCCTGATGCGCTGGCTCAGCGGGGAGGTCGCCATGTGCAGGCGTGCGGCGGCGCGGGTGAAGTTCAACTCCTCGGCGACGGCCACGAAGTACCGCAGATGCAGCATGTCCACCGCCACAACATACGCCCGTCTTCCACGTGACCGGTGCGGTCACGTGCGCGTGCGGGGATTGGTCGTGGCCGCCGGGGACGGTCGCCTCCTAACGTCGGACGGGAAGGGCTCACCCCATCGAGGGAAGGTGTTGACCATGAGCGGCCGACCCATTCGCATCGCCAACTTCTCCGGCTACCTGGGAGACCGGTACACCGCCATCGACGAGGCCGTGGCCGGTGACCCGGTCGACGTGCTGGTCGGTGACTACCTGGCGGAGATCACCCTCGCCGGCCTGTCGGCGCAGTACCAGGAGGATCCGGCGCGGGGCTACGTCGAGTACTTCCTCGACCAGCTGCGGCCGCACCTGGCCACGCTGGCCCGGCGGCGGGTCAAGGTGGTGACCAACGCGGGCGGTTTCCGGCCCGCGGCCTTGGCCGAGGCCGTGCGCGCGGCGGCCGCCCGGGCGGGCGTCGAGGTCTCGGTGGCCCACATCGAGGGCGACGACCTGCTGCCCCGGCTGCCCGAACTGGCGCGGGCAGGGCACCGGTTGGAGCACCTCGACACCGGCCGGCCGCTGGCGTCGTGGGGCGCGGAGCCCGTGTCTGCCAACGCCTACCTCGGCGGTTGGGGCATCGCGCGGGCGCTGGCCGAGGGCGCGGACATCGTCGTGTGCGGCCGGGTCACGGACGCGTCCCTGGCCCTGGGCCCGGCGGCGTGGTGGCACGGCTGGGACGGCACGGACTGGGACCGGCTGGCCGGTGCGGTCGTCGCCGGGCACATCATCGAATGCGGCCCGCAGGCCGTCGGCGGCAACTTCTCCGGCTTCACCCGCATCCCGGGCATGCTCACCCCCGGCTTCCCGATCGCCGAGATCGCCGAGGACGGCACCAGCGTGATCACCAAGCACCGGCGGGACGGCGGGGCCGTCACGGTCGACACCGTCACCGCCCAGCTCGTGTACGAGATCCAGGGGCCGCGCTACCTCAACCCCGACGTCACCGTCCACCTGGACGGCGTCCGGCTCCATCCGGCCGGTCCCGACCGGGTCCGGGTGTCCGGGGCGGCGGGTTCGCCTCCGTCGCCGACGACCAAGGTCGCGCTCTTCGCGCCCATCGGCCACACGGTCGTGAACACCGTCTACGTGACCGCGCCCGAGGTCGAGGAGAAGGTGGACCTGCTGCGCGCCCAGATCGGCAGGGACCTGCCCGCGGGCGTGGACGAGCTGGACATCACCAGGATCGGGACCGCGGCCACCGACCCCGAGACGCAGTGGGACGCGACGGTCGCGCTGCGGGTCATGGCCGCCGCCCGCGAGCGCGAGCCGCTGGAGCGCCTCGACCTCGCGGGCCGGCTGGGCAGCCTGTACCTGCAGAGCATCCCGGGTTTCTTCCTGGACGGCCAGGCCGTCCCGCAGACCAGCCCGAAACCCAGGATCGACTACTGGCCCGCCCTGCTGGACATCACCGCCGTGGCCCACCGGGTGGTCCTCGCCGAAGGCCGCACCCTCGACATCGCACCCCCCTCCCGGACGGCGACGGCCCGTCAGCCCGTCCACCCCGAGCCCGAGGAAGCCGTAGAGGAAGCCGTGGAGGCAACCCGGGTGCGCCGCGTGCCGCTGGGCACGGTCACCTACGCCCGCAGCGGCGACAAGGGCGGCAACAGCAACGTGGGGATCTGGGCCCACGACCCCGCCGTGTGGCCGTGGCTGCGCCGGACGCTGACCACGGCGCAGCTGCGGCTGCTGCTGCCGGAGGCGAAGGACCTCGACGTGGTCCGCCACGAGTTCGAGCACCTGCGCGCCGTGCACTTCGTCCTGCGCGGACTGCTGGGAACCGGGGGGTCGTCCAATCTGCGGGTCGACCAGGTCGGCAAGGCGGTCGGCGAATACCTGCGCGCCAAGCACGTCCTGGTTCCCGAAGCACTGCTGACCGGCGCGGAGGGGCCCGATGACGCTCACTGACCAACTCGCCGAAGCGGTCGCCGACCCGCTGACCCACGACGCCTTCGACCCGCACGCCCACCTCGCCCAGGTCCTGGCCGGGATCGGGATGAGCCCCGCCGACACCGGTGGTGCCATCGCCTTCCACGGCGCGGACCCGGTGGTGCCCAGCACCCTGCGCCTCGGGGCCGCCTCCGCCATCGCGCTGGCCGCCAAGTCCGCCGCCATCGCCAAGCTCTGGCGGCTGCGCGGCGGTCCCGGACAGGACATCGCGGTGGACCTGCGGGTCACCCCGCACCGGCTCTGCCCCTTCTACGACCGCAGGTGGGAACTGCTGAACGGCCACCCGCCCACCGCCTCGTCGAACCCCTCCCAGGCCCTGGGATTCCGCTTCTACCGCACGGCGGACGACCGCTGGGTCATGCCCCTCAACCCCTACCCCAAGATCAAGATCGCCGCCCAGCGGCTGCTCGACGTCCCGGACGACCCCGACCGCGTGGCCGCCGCCATCGCCCGCCGCGACGCGCGCGAGCTGGAGGAAGCCGCCGGGGCGGCCGGAGTGGTCCTGCCGATGCTGCGCACCACCGGTGAACTGCTCGCCGAGCGGCACTACCGCGACGTCCTCGCCGACCTTCCCCTGATCGAGATCACCAAGATCGCCGACAGCGAGCCCGAGCCGTTCCCCCACGGCGCCGACCAGCCCCTGTCCGGGATGCGCGCGCTCGGCATGGGCCACGTGATCGCCGGCGCCGGCCTCGGCCGGGCCCTCGCCCTGCACGGCGCCGACGTCCTCAACCTCTGGCGCCCGGACGAGTTCGAACACGACCTCACCTACGCCAGCGCCAACGTCGGCGTACGGTCGGCCACCGTGGACCCCTACCAGGGCGAAGGCGCCCGGCGGATCAGAGAACTGCTCGCCTCGGCCGACGTCTTCTACGCCAACCGCAGGCCGGGATACCTGGAACGGATCGGCCTCACCGCGCAGGAGGCCGCGCACCTGCGCCCCGGCATCGTCCACGCCACCGCCTCGCTCAACGGTGAACGAGGCCCCTGGGCGGAGCGCGTGGGCTTCGACCAGAGCGCCGGAAGCCTGACCGGCATGATGCTGCTGGAAGGCGGCGGCCAACGCCCCGCACTGCCGCCGATCCTCGTGGTCAACGACTACATCGTCTCCTGGCTGATGGCCGCCGGCGTCGTCGAGGCCCTGACCCGCCGGGCCACCCACGGCGGCAGCTACCGGGTCCACGTCTCGCTGACCCGCGCCGCCCTGTGGATCCTCGCCATGGGGGTGTTCGACCACGCCTATGCCCACGAGACCGCCGGACACGGCGAGCAGCACGCCTACCTGCCCCCACGGACCTTCACCGCCGACACCCCGCTGGGCCGCTACCAGGGCGTCACCGACCAGGTGGCCATGTCCCGCACCCCCGGCCGGTACCGCACCGTCCTCGTGCCCCGGGGCTCCTGCCGCCCGCAATGGGAGCGGTGACGCCGCGACCCCGGGCCGGTCAGGGGGAGTCCGGCCCGGGGATGCGGACGCCGGCGGAGCGGAGCTCGGTCTCGACCAGTGCGACCAGCCGGGCCCCGCCCGATCCCTGTTCTTCGCCGTGGTGGGCGATCAGCTGGTACCGGCGCGCGGCTTCGGCGCGGGCTTGGAGGCCGGTCACGATCTTCAGCTGGGCGGGGTTGGCGAGGAAGTGGTCGGCCGCGGCGGTCGCGAGTTCGGCGATGCGCGGGTCGTCCGGCTCCCAGGCCGCGGCTTCGGCGCCGCGCTTGAGCAAGGCGACGAACCGGCTGTCCAGCAGGGCGTGTTCGACATGGGTGAGGTAGTCGTCGAAGCCTTCCGGTACCAGGGCCCTGGCCAGCACCCAGCCCTCCCTGGTGGCCGCCGCCTCGTCCGGGGTGAAGCCGAGGTCGGCCATCCGCTCCAGCAGTGCCACGGCGCGGTCGGGCAGCAGCGCCCGGTCGCCGTCGGCGAGCCGGTGCAGCATGTCGCGCCGAGCGGTCAACTCCTCGATCCGTTCGGTGAGTTGACGTTCGACGTCGGCGAGCTTGGCGGTGAACAGTGCGGCGTCGGCGTCGAGCAGGGGCCCGGTCTCGGCCAGCGGCACCCCGGCGGCGGCCAGCGTCCGGACCTGCACCAGCCGCAACAGGTCGGCCGATCCGTACCGCCGGTATCCGGAGCTGTCGCGTTCCGGCTCCTCGGCCAGGCCGAGCTTGTGGTAGTGCCGCACCGTCTTCACCGTGACGCCGACGAACGCCGCCGCCTGCCCGATCGTGACTCCGTTCATCCGCCAATCCTGCCTCGGGTTCGAACTCGGTGGCTACGCGCAGCACATCAGTCCGTCGGCCGGGCCGGATCGGCCTGCCCGCCGCGGAACACCTCGCCGACGAGCCTGTGCATCGCCTGCTGGAACGCCCCGCCGACGGACAGGCCGGCGTCGTCCACGCAGTTCAGCGCGGCGGTCAGGGTCCTGCTGCCGTCGGGCGTGCCGTACATCAGCGCCGCGTGGCCCACGGCGGCGCCGTTGTGGGAGATGACGGTGGCGCCGTCGTCCGTCGTCACCACGAACACGCCCAGGCCGTAGTCCATGTTCGGGATGCCCGTCGGGTGCGGGGTACACATCTCGGCCAGCAGCGGGGGCGGCAGGAGCCTGCCGCCCAGGAGCGCGGAGATGAACGTGTGGAGGTCCCGGGTGGTGGAGATCATGTCGCCGCCGCTGGAGATCCAGGAGGGGTTCTGGCGGGTGATGTCGACCGTCCTCTGCTCGCCGGCGTCCTCGTAGCGGTAGTAGGCGTGGGCGTGCGGCTCGGGGATCTCCGGCGAGGCGCCCGGCACCACGGTGCCCGACAGTCCGAGCGGCCCCAGGACCAGCCGCCGCATCTCCTCGGCGACCGGGCGGCCGGTGACCTTCTCGATCAGCAGCCGGGTCAGCACGTAGTTGGTGTTGGAGTAGCTCCAGCCCGCCCCCGGCTCGAACCGGGCCGGCCTGGACAGCGCCAGCCGCACCAGCTCCTGCGGCCGGTAGGTCTTGAACCGGTTGTCCATCCACTCCCTGCCCGTGGTGCCGTAGGGGATGGGGATGCCCGGCGCGACCGTCCCGTCGGCGTAGACCTCGCCGGTGTGGTTGAACACCCCGCTGGTGTGCTGCAACAGCATCCGCACCGTGATCCGCCCGTCCAGCCCGAACTCGGGCAGGTAGTGCGCCGCGGGGGTGTCCAGCCCGACCTTGCCCTCGGCCACCAGTTGCAGCACCAGGGTCGCGGTGAAGGTCTTGGTGCTGCTGCCGATCCGGACCCGCCCGTCCGTCGGCGGCTTCGCGGCCCCGCCCAGTTCGGCCGCCCCGGCGCTGCCGACCCACGCGCCCCGCTCGTCGTGCACGCGCAGCGACACCCCGGTGAAACCGGAGTCGACGATCTCCTCGATCGCCTTCCGCAGTTCCGGGCGGTCCTGCCCGGCGGCGTCGGGGGCGACGGTCCGCAGGGTGCTCTCGTCCTGGCCGGAAGGGCCGGAAGGGCCGGAAGGGCCGGAAAGGGGGAGTGGCATGGTGGTGTGCTCCTTCACATCGGTGACGCCCGGGTCGGCGTCGTGCCGTTGCGAGGAGCTTGAGCCCTGACCCAAGGTCAACCTCAACGGTGATCTGGCTCACAGGCGAGCGGGGGCAAGCCCCGGCGGGCAGGCACCCTCGCCGCTCGGCAGCCTCCACGCCACCCGCCACCGGGAGGCCGCCACGGACCAGTGGCAGCCCGGCAGTCCTCGATGAGAGAAGTGGCGAGAACCGCGGGTTTCCGCGCGGTGCCCGCCGCCACCGGGGCGGACCGCCGCGCGTCGCCCGTGACGGCGGCCTCCGCTTCGGGTATGACGGGTCCACGGCCGTGAAACGCGCACGCCACCGGTGCGACGTTCCCGGCCGCACACATGCCGGTGTCGAACGAGGCGGGCAGTCATGGAACTCGGAGTGTTCGGAATCAGCGCCAAGGCCACGCACGGGCGGCAGGCGACGGCGCGCCTGGCCGCCCTGGCCGAGGAACTCGGTTACCGGTCGTGGTGGGTGGGCGACCACGTGGCGCTGCCCGACCCGCGCACCCCCGACTCGCCCATGGATGCGGACGAGCCGATCCTCGACCCGCTCGTCCACCTCGCCTATGTCGCTGCCCTCACGCAACGGATCGAACTCGGCACCGGGATCATCATCCTGCCCCAACGCCACCCCGTGGTCCTCGCCAAACAACTCGCCAGCCTCGACGTGCTCAGCGGCGGCCGGCTGCGGGTCGGCGTCGGAGCCGGCTACCTGGAACCGGAACTCGCCGCAGTGGGCGTGCCGTTGGCCGAGCGCGGCGCGCGCACCGACGAGTACCTCGACGCCATGACGGCCCTGTGGACCCAGCCCGCACCCTCCTTCCAGGGCAGGTACGTCGCCTTCGACCACCTCGACGCCCACCCCCGCCCCGTACAGACCGGCGGCCCGCGCATCCTCATCGGCGGACACAGCCCCGCCGCCTACCGCAGGGCCGTCGCCCGCGGCCACGGCTGGTTCGGCGCCGGCGACAGCCCCGACCAGCTCGCCGCCAACCTCGCCGGGCTGCGCAAGGCGGCCGACGAGGTCGAACGCCCCGCCCGGCTGGGCCCCCTCGAACTCAACTACACCGCCATGACGCCCGTCGACACCGAGGCCTACCACCGCTACGCAGCACTCGGCCTCACCCGCCTCGTCGTCTACCCCCTGCCCCTCGACGACGTCCAGGACGTCGCCGACTTCCTCCGCCGACACGCCCGCCTCCCCCACTGAACGAGCCGAGGGCCGGCCGCCATCAGTCAAGTTCCAGCCCCATCCGTGAAGCGCCCCGACTGCATTGCGTTCATGGCCACCTGCACGAGCGCAATCCAGCGCAAGCGGATCTGGCCCGATCGTGTCGTATGGGCGAGCGGTGGTCTCACGTGGACGCGGGCCGCGCACCGGGCAACCACCCGGGCCCGGGCCGGGGGTCCGGTCAACGACGGGACCGCCCTCCGGACGCGCACCATCGAGTCATCGCCGCGGCCCGGGGAGAACGCGGGGTTCGGGCCTGGTCCGGCGGGAACGGCCGGACCGGGCCCGAAGTGCCGTGGTGGCGGGCGGTGTTACAGGCCGTCGGTGAAGAGGAGGAGGTTGGGGGTGTCCTGGTGGACGTTGCTCAGGACGTTCCGGGTGGCGGCGCGTTGGAGGAAGGCGGCGGTCTCGGCGGGGTCGGCGTCGGGGTGTTCGGCGGTGTAGAGGGCGGCGGCGCCGGTGACGTGGGGCGCGGCCATGGAGGTGCCGCTGAGGGTGGTGCTGCCGCCGCCGAGTTTGGCGGATTCGATGGCCTGGCCGGGGGCGTGGAGGGTGACGCAGGGGCCCCAGTTGGAGAAGGTGCTCTCCTGGTCCTGCCGGTTGGTGGCGGCGACGGTGACGACCCGGTCCGCGGAGGCGGGGGAGGCGGTGCAGGCGTCGGCGGCGTCGTTGCCGGCGGAGACGACGGGCAGGACGCCCTTGTCGGAGAGTGCGGTGGTGGCGTCGTTGAGGGCCTGGGAGCGTTCCTCGCCGGCGGAGGCGTTGAGGACGGCGGGGTACTGGGCGTGGTGGGCGACCCAGTCGAGGCCGGCGATCATCTGGGCTTTGTCGCCGTTGCCGGTGCAGTCGACGATGCGTACGGAGACGAGGCGGGCCTGCGGGGCGACGCCGTAGGTGCGGCCGGCGACGGTGCCGGCGACGTGGGTGCCGTGGCCGTGGCAGTCGCGGCCGTTCTGGCCGTCGCCGACGGCGTCGAAGCCGGGTACGGCGCGGCCGTCGAATTCCGGGTGGGTGTAGTCGATGCCGGTGTCGAGGATGTAGGCGGTCGTTCCGGCGCCGTGGCCGTGGGTGGTGAACTGGCCGTCCAGGGGCAGGTTCCGCTGGTCGATGCGGTCCAGGCCCCAGGTGGCGGCCGGTGCCCGGGTGGCGCTCGCACCGTCGTGGGGGGCCGGGACGCGGAGGGTGGTGTTCTCCTCGACGGCTTCGACGGCGGGGCTGGTTCGTACGGCGCGCAGCAGGAGGGGGTCGAGGGTGGCGGCGAAGCCGTTCAGCGTGTCGGTGTAGGTGAACCTGGGGGTGATGCCGAGGCCGCGCAGGACCTCACCAGGGTCGCGGCCGTGCTTGAGGGTGACGATGTACTGCCCGGGCACGGCACTGGCGGAGTGCGCCACGGCCACGGCGGTGGAGGCGGTGGGTGGCTGGGCGGCATACGCGGCGGGCGCAAGGGCCGTGACGGGTGTGAGGGTCAGCAGCAGGGCCGCCGACGCCCGGCGGAGGGGCAGGGGCACGGATCGGGCTCCGATCAGTCGGGTCAGTCGGGTTGCCTGCGGGCCCGGCGGCCGCAGGGCACCCGGATCATCCCTGGTGCGGCGGTCGCATCCGCGCCGCCCTGCCGGGCGCGGGGAGCGGACAACCCGTACGGGGGTGGGTGCCGGGAGGCCGAGGCGGGGGAACCAGCCCTGCCGGTCGTCCGGTGGCCGGAGCGCGGTGCGACCCATACCGACCTCGCCCAGGCCCTGTCGCCTCGCCGGTCCGCCGCGCTGGCGACTTGACGAGGAGTAACCGGTTCTCGTTGCCCGCTCCGCATTGAAGCCGCAGGTCACAGGCCCGTGCCGACTGCTGCGGCAGCCCCGCCGAGCGCGTAGCAGGGCGTGGCGGGCCGGTTGCCGGTTGCCGGTTGCCGGTTGCCGGGCGTGCGCAGCCAGGTCCGGCCGGGTGGGGGTCAGGCGTCGTTCTGGCTCGACAGGCAGAAGGTCTTGTCGGCGGCGTGTTCGGTCAGGTACCCGGCGGTGATGAGGGCGGCGACGTCGTACGTGCCCGGGATGTCGCCCGGCTTCAGGGCCGGGTCGAGCCACTGCTGGAGTCCGTTGCCCGGCTGGGAGAACGCGCCCGCGATGTGCCCCTGCTGGACGTTGAACGGCCTCTGCACCTCGAAGCAGTGGTAGTTGTCCTCGCCCCCGTTGAGGGAGTCCGGCGGAAGGGCGCGCTGGGAGAACAGTGTGCCGCCGGGGGCGAGGAACGAGCCGTAGGCGCTGTTCCCGAAGCGGTCCAGCTTCTGGTGCTCCGTCATGCTCTGTACGGCCATGTCGAGGGTGCCGTCGTTGTCGGTGAAGCCGTTGTGGTCCGGGTACTTCCACCCCCTCCAGTCCCGGTACCAGTCCAGGAAGCGCACCGGCGTCACTCCGCCCAGCCGGTCGTAGCCCGCCAGCAGCTTGGTCAGCACGGAGTCCGTCGGCAGGGTGACCGGGCCGAGTTCCTTCCGGGTGCAGAGGTAGTTCTCGGCGCCGGTATCGCGGACCTTGGGGACGCCCTCGCACTCCGTGATCGGCACCGCCCGGGAGGAGGACTGTGCGGCGGCGGTGCCGGTGGCGGCCAGCCCCGTCAGGGGTAGGGCGATCGCCAGCGAGAGGGCGGCGAGAGTGGGGGTGCGCATGGGCGGGCGGCTCCGTTCGGGGTGCGGGGCGTGGAGGGGTGGGACTGGGCGGGTTGCGGCCGTCGGCTCGTACGGCGGACCGTGTGGCCGCCGGACCCGCGCACAGTTACGCACGGCGATTTGCCTTCGTGCGCGCACAAGATGTCCGACGCCGCTGGTGCCCACCCGTTCGGCCGATGCCGCTGACGGATGCTCGGCTCGCGGGAGCCGGACCCGTCCCGTCCGCTCCCTCGCCCTCATCCAGCCCTCCGCCTTCACCGGGGTAGCGCTTGTCAGACGACCGCACGCGCCTTGGTGTCGGCTGTCACGCTTCGGCACATGCGGAGCCTTTCCGGTGGTGCCGTAGCATCCGGATGGCAAAAACGCACACCTGTCAGCGGGGGAGAGTACTGCACTTGTTCAAGAGATCGACGGCCGTGCCGGCCGGGGCGGGCGCACGGGCGGCCTGCGCGGCCGTGCTGATGGTGTCGGGTGCCCTGGTGCTCGGCTCATGCTCGTCCGTGGGGTCGCCGGGCGGAGGGCGGGAAACGCCGGGCGGAGGACGGGAAACGCCGAGCGAGCCCACACGTGTCGAGTCCCGGGAGGAGGCGCTGGCCCGGACGGATCGGGTCCAGGGCCACGTGCGCGAGCTGACGGGCCTCGAGCGGGATCCGTGGAGCAAGCTCATCGGCTACTACAGGTGCCCGGGGCGGGGATTGGGTGTGGCCGACGAGGGCGAGGCCTACCAGCTCAGCTCGGGGATCCTGCTCAAGGCCACGGACGACCAGCGCCCCGAGGTGCTGCGGGCGCTGCGGGAGAAGCTGGCGGGCGAGGGCTTCAAGATCACCTCGTCGGCGTCCGGTGCGGACGCTCAGTCCACCCCGCCCACCTGGGAGTTCGATGCCGTCCACGAGTCCGACGGCTACACCGTTTCGGCGGGCGCGTCGAAGCCCGGCCAGGGTGTGAGTGTGATGGTCGTCCTGCCCTGCCAGGCCCCGCCGTCCGCCGGTGCGGCTTCGCCCGCTCCGACGGCCACCACCTGAGGTCGGCGCGTCGGTCACGTCAACTACGCTACTGGAAAAGGTAGTTGGCGTCAGTCCCGGCACGTCGACTCGTGGCGGCGGGACGCCCCGGCGTGGGTGCGCCGGGGCGTCCGGTCAGGCGTCGGTGCGGCTCGTCGCGGTCAGCGGGGCGTACAGCTCGGGGCGGCGGGTGCGCAGGAGGCCGAACTCCCGCCAGTCCCGGCACTGGTCGAGGTCGAGGTCGGCGACGAGGACGGCGGGCCGGTCGCGCGGGGCGCGGAGCAGGATCCGGCCGTACGGGTCGGAGATGAACGACGAGCCGTAGAAGGTGGACCGGCCCTCCGTCCCGATCCGGTTGGGCACGATCATGAACAGCGCGTTGGCGAGGCCGTTGGCGCTGATGGCGTGCTCCCACATGGGCCGGGTGTCGAAGTCCGGGAGGTCCACCTCGGAGCCGATGGCGGTGGGGTGGACGAGGACTTCGGCGCCGCCGAGCGCGTAGGCGCGGGCGAGTTCGGGGAACCACTCGTCCCAGCAGGTGGGGAAGCCGAAGGCGGCGCCCTGGTGGGCCAGGACGGGGAACCCGCTGTCGCCGGGGCGGAAGCACAGGTCCTCGCGGTAGCCGGGGAAGGCCGGGATGTGGTTCTTCCGGGTTCTGGCGACGAGGGTGCCGTCGCGGTCCACGCAGACGGCCGTGTTGTAGCCGAGGCCGCCGTCCTCGGCGCGCTCGTACAGGGAGGCGTGGACGCTGATGCCGAGTTCGGCGGCGAGTTCGGCGGCGAGGCGGGTGGTGGGCCCCGTCTCGACGTCCTCCAGGTGGCGGGCGGCGCCCTCCCCCATCGGGTCGTCGGTGTTGCAGAAGTAGGGACTGCGGGTCAGCTCGGGCAGGCACACCATCGTCGCGCCCTGCGCGGCGGCGAGTGCCACGCCCTCGCGCAGCCGGGCGTCGTGCTCGGCCGGGTCGGTGTGCCAGCGCATCTGCACGAGCCCGACGCGCAGCGGTGCGCGTTCGGCGGGCCTGGTGCGGCCGGGGGAGCCGAGCGGGGAGCCGAAGGAGGTGAGGACGGCGTACGAGGTCACGGGTGTTCCTTCTGTTCTCTGGCGCTGATACGGAGGTGCCGGTGAAGGCCCTGCGATATAACTGAAAGTTCAGTCAGCTTTGCTGGCGTGGTGAAAATGTAGCCATGCCGGAACGTTCCGGCAAGGGGTGGCCGGCGAATGGTGTGCGGCTGTGCGGCTGTGCGGCTGTGCGGCTGTGCGGCGACCGCGTCGGGCAGGAGATCAGCGCGGCGGAAACCCGATGGCGCAACGCGCGTGCGGGCCTCTGGACTTACTAGGACGTCCAACTATATGGTCGACGACAGGTCCGCGGTGTCAGGGAAGCCGGTGTGAGTCCGGCACGGTCCCGCCACTGTGACCGGGGAGCTCGTCCTCGCAGACGAAGGCCACTGGCAGCCAGCCGGGAAGGCCTGGGGGCGTGCGGTGATCCGGGAGTCAGGATACCGGCCGCGGGTGTTCCGTGTTTTCCACGAGGATGGAGACGACACGCATGACTCCGGGCTGCTCCCGCTCCACTGCCGCTCCTGGTCGTCCCGTGCCCACGGCCGCCGGGGCGTCCACGCCCTGACGTTCCGTTCCGCCGCCGCACGCCCGTGCCGCGGGGCGCACCACCGTGTGCCCGCCGACCCGCGGCGGCCTCCGATCCTCCTCCTCTCCCCACCCCTGTCGAGAGAAGGAACCCGATGGTCCGAGAACTGACCCACTTCGTCGCCGGCAAGCCCACCGCCGGCACCTCCGGTCGCTTCGGCGACGTGTACGACCCCAACACCGGCCGGGTGCAGGCCCGGGTGCCGCTGGCCAGCCGGGCCGAGGTCGAGGCGGTGATCGCCGACGCCGCGCAGGCCCAGCCCGGGTGGGCCGGGTGGAACCCGCAGCGGCGGGCCCGCGTCCTGCTGCGCTTCCTCCAACTCGTCGAGCAGGAGAAGGACGAGCTGGCCCGGCTGCTGTCCGCCGAGCACGGCAAGACCGTGGCCGATGCCCACGGGGACATCCAGCGCGGCCTGGAGGTCGTGGAGTTCGCCGCCGGCATCCCGCACCTGCTGAAGGGCGAGTTCAGCGACAACGCGGGCACCGGCATCGACGTGTACTCGATGCGCCAGCCGCTCGGCGTGGTCGCGGGCATCACGCCGTTCAACTTCCCGGCGATGATCCCGCTCTGGAAGGCCGCACCCGCCCTCGCCTGCGGCAACGCCTTCGTCCTCAAGCCCTCGGAACGCGACCCCTCGGTGCCGCTGCGCCTCGCCGAACTGCTCCTGGAGGCCGGGCTGCCGCCGGGCGTGCTGAACGTGGTCAACGGCGGCAAGGAGGCCGTGGACACCCTGCTGGAGGACCCGCGGGTGCAGGCGGTCGGGTTCGTCGGCTCCACGCCGATCGCCCAGTACGTGTACGCCACCGCCGCCGCGCACGGGAAGCGGGCGCAGTGCTTCGGCGGTGCCAAGAACCACCTGGTCGTGATGCCGGACGCCGACCTCGACCAGGCCGCGGACGCGCTGATCGGCGCCGGCTACGGCTCGGCCGGCGAGCGCTGCATGGCGATCTCGGTGGCCGTCCCGGTGGGGGAGGAGACCGCCGACGCCCTGGTGGCCAAACTGGTCGAGCGGATCGCCGCGTTGAAGGTCGGGCGCTCGGACGACCCGGCGGCGGACTTCGGCCCGCTGGTCGGCGCCGACGCGCTGGAGCGGGTCCGCGGCTACCTGGACCTCGGGGTCGAGGAGGGCGCCGAACTCGTGGTCGACGGGCGGGACTTCCGGCTGGAGGGGCACGAGGGCGGCTACTTCCTCGGCGCCTCGCTGTTCGACCGCGTGACTCCCGACATGCGGATCTACCGGGAGGAGATCTTCGGCCCCGTCCTGACCGTGCTCCGCGCCGCCGACTACGAGGAGGCGCTGCGCCTGCCCAGCGAGCACGAGTTCGGCAACGGCGTGGCCGTCTACACCCGGGACGGCGACACGGCTCGGGACTTCGCGCGCCGGGTGAACACCGGCATGGTCGGCGTCAACGTGCCGATCCCCGTGCCGGTCGCGTACCACACCTTCGGCGGCTGGAAGCGCTCCGGGTTCGGCGACCTCAACCAGCACGGGCCGGACTCGATCCGCTTCTACACCCGCACCCGCACCGTCACCTCGCGCTGGCCCTCCGGGGTCAAGGAGGGCGCGAGCTTCACCATCCCGACGATGGGCTGAGGGCGCCGTGCACGACCTCACAGAGGACCAGCTCGCCATCGCGGCGACCACCCGGGCCTTCGCCCGCGAACACCTGGCGCCGAACGCGGTCGCGTGGGACCAGGCCAAGCACTTCCCGGTGGACGTGCTGCGCAAGGCGGCGGACGTCGGCCTGGCCGGTGTCTACGTCCGCGAGGAGTCCGGCGGCTCCGGACTCACCCGCGCCGACGGCGTGCTCGTGTTCGAGGCGCTGGCCACCGGCTGCCCGTCCATCGCCGCCTACCTGTCCATCCACAACATGGTCGCCTGGATGATCGACCGTTACGGCGACGACGCCCAGCGCGCCCGGTGGCTGCCGGGCCTCAGCGCCATGGCGACCCCCGCCAGCTACTGCCTCACCGAGCCCGGCGCGGGCTCGGACGCGGCGGCACTGACCACCCGCGCCCGCCGGGACGGGGACCACTGGGTCCTCGACGGCGTCAAGCAGTTCATCTCGGGCGCCGGCGTCTCCCGGGTCTACCTGGTGATGGCCCGCACCGGCGGACCGGGGGCCGGCGGGGTGTCCGCGTTCGTCGTCGAACGCGACGACGCCGGCGTCTCGTTCGGTCCCGACGAGAAGAAGATGGGCTGGAACGCCCAGCCCACCCGCCAGGTGCTCCTGGACGGCGTCCGGCTCCCGGCCGACCGCCTCCTCGGAGCCGAGGGCGAGGGCTTCCGGATCGCCATGAACGGGCTGAACGGCGGCCGGCTCGGCATCGCCGCCTGCTCCCTCGGCGGAGCGCAGGACGCCCTGGAGCGGGCCACCGGCTATCTGGCGGACCGCGAGGCGTTCGGCGCCCGGCTCCTGCACGCCCAGGCGCTGCAGTTCCGGCTCGCCGACATGGCCACCGAGCTGGAGGCGGCCAGGTCGCTGCTCTGGCGGGCTGCCTCGGCCCTGGACCGGGGGGACCCCAGGGCGCCGGAACTGTGCGCGATGGCCAAGCGGCACGCCACCGACACCGGCTTCGAGGTGGCCAACCAGGCGCTCCAACTGCACGGCGGCTACGGCTACCTGGCCGAGTACGGCATCGAGAAGATCGTCCGCGACCTGCGGGTGCACCAGATCCTGGAAGGAACCAACGAGATCATGCGCGTCATCGTCGCCCGCGGCCTGATCGGGGCCGCGTGATGGCCGGGACCGACCTCGACGAGGTCCTGGTCCACCGCGAGGGCCGGGCGGGCCTGATCGTCCTCAACCGCCCCGCAGCCCTGAACGCCCTCACCCACGGCATGGTGCGGAGGATCTCCGAAGCGCTGGACGCGTGGGAGGAGGACGAGCGGGTCGCGACCGTGGTCATCACCGGCGCCGGTGAGCGGGCCTTCTGCGCCGGCGGCGACATCGTCGCCATCCACCGCGCCGCCACCGGCGCGGACCCGGGCGCCGTCGAGGAGTTCTGGCGCGACGAGTACCGCCTCAACGCCCGCATCGCCCGCTACCCCAAGCCCTACGTCGCGCTCATGAGCGGCATCGTGATGGGCGGCGGGGTCGGGGTCTCCGCCCACGGCAGCGTCCGGATCGTCACCGAGACCACGCGCATCGCCATGCCCGAGGCCGGCATCGGCTTCGTCCCGGACGTCGGCGGCACCTACCTGCTCGCCCTCGCACCCGGCGAGTCGGGTACCCACCTCGCCTTGACCGCGGGCTCCGTCGGCGCCGCGGACGCGCTGCTCTGCGGCCTCGCCGACCACTTCGTCCCGGCCGAGCGGCTGCCCGCGCTGCTGGACGACCTGGCCGAACTCCCCCTGCACGACGCCCTCGAACGGAACGTCGGGCCCGCACCGGCCGGCGTGCTGGACGGCCGGCGGGCGTGGATCGACCGCTGCTACGGGGCCGACACCGTGGAGGAGATCCTCGACCGCCTGCGGGACAGCGGCGAACCGGAGGCCAAGGAGGCCGCGGACCGGATCGCCGCCAACTCGCCCGCCGCCGTGAAGGCCACCCTCGCCGCCCTGCGCCGGGCCCGCGCCCTCGGCCCGCTGGAGGCCGTCCTCGACCAGGAGTACCGGACCTCCTGTGCGGCGCTCTCCACACCGGACCTGGCCGAGGGGATCCGCGCCCAGGTCATCGACAAGGACCGTTCCCCGCGGTGGAACCCGTCGACGCTGAGCGCCGTCGGGCCCGCCGCGGTGGCCCGCTACTTCGCCCCGCTCGGCGACCGGGAACTCGGCCTGGCCCCCACCACACCCCTGGAGCGCTGGTGACCCGCCGCAACGGATTCAACGGAGTCATCGGATTCATCGGCCTCGGCAACATGGGCGGCCCGATGGCCGCCAACCTCGCCGAGGCCGGGCACACCGTGACCGGCTATGACCTGGCACCCGAGGCGCTGCGGAGGGCGGAGGAGGGCGGCGTCCGTCCGGCGCGGTCCGCGACCGAGGCGGTGCGGGAGGCCGACGTCGTCATCAGCATGCTGCCGGCCGGCCGGCACGTGCTGGCCGCCTACGCGGACCTGCTGCCCGCCGCCCGCCCGGGAACGCTCTTCGTCGACTGCTCCACGATCGACGTCGCGGACGCTCGGGCGGCGCACGACCTGGCCGTGACCGCCGGGCACCGGGCGGTGGACGCGCCGGTCTCCGGCGGGGTGGTCGGTGCCACGGCCGCGAGCCTCACCTTCATGGTCGGAGCCGCCGAGCCGGACTTCGAGGCGGCTCGACCGGTGCTGGAGGCGATGGGCCGCAAGGTCGTGCACTGCGGATCCCCCGGAGCGGGGCAGGCCGCGAAGATCTGCAACAACATGATCCTGGGCATCTCGATGATCGCGGTCAGCGAGGCCTTCGTGCTCGGAGAGAGCCTCGGGCTCAGCCACCAGGCCCTCTACGACGTCGCCTCGACCGCCTCCGGCCAGTGCTGGGCGCTCACCACCAACTGCCCCGTCCCCGGGCCGGTGCCGACCAGCCCGGCCAACCGCGACTACGCGGCCGGGTTCGCCGCCGCCCTGATGGCCAAGGACCTCGGACTCGCCGCCGGGGCCGCCGACGCCGCGGGCCTGCCCACGGACCTCGGACGCAGGGCGGCACAACTGTACGCGGACTTCGCGCAGGCCGACAGCGGCGCCGGCCTGGACTTCTCGGCGATCATCACCACCCTGCGGGAGGACGGCAAGTGACCGGCTACGAGACGATCCTGGTCGAGCGCAAGGGCCGGGTGGGGCTGATCACGCTCGACCGGCCCAAGGCGCTGAACGCGCTCAACACCCTGCTGATGAACGAAGTCGTGCAGGCAGCAACGGAGTTCGACCGTGACCCGGAGATCGGCGCGCTGGTGATCACCGGCTCCGAGAAGGCCTTCGCGGCCGGCGCCGACATCAAGGAGATGCAGTCGCTCGACTTCGTCGACGCCTACCTCGGCGACTGGTTCGCCGCCTGGGACCGCTTCGCCGCGCTGCGCAAGCCGGTGGTGGCGGCGGTGGCGGGCTACGCGCTGGGCGGCGGCTGCGAGCTGGCGATGCTGTGCGACGTCCTCCTGGCGGCGGACACCGCGAAGTTCGGGCAGCCGGAGATCAAGCTCGGCGTGATCCCCGGCATCGGCGGCTCGCAGCGGCTGACCCGGGCGGTCGGCAAGGCGAAGGCGATGGAACTCTGTCTGACCGGCCGGATGATGGGCGCCGAGGAGGCCGAGCGGGCCGGCCTGGTCTCCCGCATCGTCCCGGCGGGCCAACTGCTGGCCGAGGCCCTGGCGGTGGCCGAGACGATCGCGGCGATGTCCACCCCGGCGGCCGTCATGCTCAAGGAGAGCGTCAACCGCTCGTACGAGACCACGCTCGCCGAGGGCGTGCGCTTCGAACGGCGACTGTTCCACGCCACGTTCGCCACGGCGGACCAGAAGGAGGGCATGGCGGCCTTCGCCGAGAAGCGCCCACCGGAGTTCCTTCACCGCTGACGGTCCGAGCGGTTCGCGGCGCGATGTGGCGCGATGCGGCGGACGATCCCTTGACCGGGACTTCTCCGTCTCGCCATGATGGGCCGTCATGTTGTGACTCCGCCGCTGGGGGAAGTCCGGTTCGAATCCGGCGCTGACCCGCAACGGTAGGCCGCCGATCCGATGTCGGCGGCGAGCCCGAGTACCCGGCGGCGGAGGTGTGTCGTCCCCTCCTCCCGTCGTGGTCTGCGGGCCGGAGCTCCGAGGGCTGCCCGGCTTGTTGCCGCCGTCCTCCGGGCCCCTGCGTGCGGGCCCGGAAAGGCCCACCGTGTCCTCGTTCCGACGCCCCCTGCGCCTCTTCGCGATACCCGCGCTCGCCCTCGCCACCGTCCTCCCGGCGGCCGCTGCCGCCCACGCGGCACCTGCCGCCGCGACTTCGTCCCCGACGGTCCGCCCCGACGCCGCCGCGGGCGGCTGGCTCGCCCGCCAACTCGTCGACGGCGACCACTTCGAGTCCGTCTTCAACGGGACCGCCTACCCCGACCAGGGCCTGACCATCGACGCCGTGCTGGCCTTCGCCGCCTCGCACAGCTCCGACCAGGCCGCTGCGAAGGCCACCGCCTGGCTGGCCAAGCCCGAGGTCATCAGCGGCTACCTCGGCGACGGCACCACCGAGGCCTACGCGGGCGCGACCGCCAAGCTGCTGCTCGCCGTCGAGGTGCGCGGCGGGAACCCGACGGCCTTCGGCGGCGTCGACCTGCCGGCCCGCCTGCGCTCGCTCCAGACCGCCGAGGGCCGGTTCTCCGACCGCTCGCAGTGGGGCGACTACAGCAACGCCTTCGGCCAGTCCCTGGCCGTGATCGCCCTGCACCGCACGGCCGGTGGGGCCCCGGCGACGGCCGTCGACTTCCTCGCCAACAGCCAGTGCGCGGACGGCGGGTACCCGGTCGCCTTCGGCCAGGCCACCTGCGCCAGCGACCCGGACGCCACCGCGCTCGCCGCCCAGGCCCTCGCCGCGACCGGCCGCACCGCCAAGGCCGACGCCGGACTCGGCTGGCTGACCGCCCACCAGAACGCCGACGGCGGCTTCTCGGCCGCCGGGGCCGTCGCGTCCAACGCCAACACCACCGGCCTCGCCACGCAAGCGCTGCTGGCCGGCGGACGCTTCGGGGCCGGCCTCAAGGGCTGGAGCAGCCTGGTCAAGCTCCAGCAGGGCTGCGCCACGGACCCGGGCGTGCGCGGGGCGGTCGCCTACGACGGGACCGGCTTCAACCCGGCCACCGGCGCCCGGGCCACGGCGCAGGCCGTCCTCGGCCTCGCGGGCACCCCGCTGGCCACCCTCTCCGCCGCCGGTGCCCGCCCGGACGCGCCCGTGCCGGCCTGCCCGGCGACCACCCGCTGACCCCGCGAGGAGAGCTCCGATGACCGACACCATGGCGCCCGCGTGCCCGGCCCGCCGCACCCTCGGGTCGATCGCCGCCGCCGCTGCCCTCACCGCCGGACTGCTCGGCGCCTCCGTCGTCCAGGCCCCGCAGGCGCGGGCCGCCGCCTGCGACGGCACCACCGGCGTCACCGTCGTGGTCGACTTCACCGCCGTCGGCGGTGGCATCCAGACCGGCTGCGCACCCGGCGACCCGGCCAGCGGCCTGGCCGCGCTGACCGGCGCCGGGTTCGCGTACACCTTCCACCCGCGCTACCCGGGCTTCGTCTGCACCATCAACGCCCTGCCGACGACCTGCACCAACCCCACCGGCAGCGCCTACTGGTCGTACTGGCACGCCCAGCACGGCGGCCCCTGGTCGTACAGCAACCTCGGCGCGGGCAGCTACAACCCGGCGCCCGGCGACGTCGAGGGCTGGTCCTTCGGCGCCGGCGCCCAGCCGGGCGTCACCGCGCCCTGACCTCCGGAGACACCCCGCTGCCCCGGCCCCTCCGGAAGGGGGGCCGGGGCACCGGCGGTTCAGAGTTCAGACGGTGCGGGACGTTCGGCGCCGCCGGGCGAGCTGTTCGGTCAGCAGCTGTGCGAGCGGCCCCGCGCGCCGGGGTCGGTGCGCGGGGCCGCTGTGGGTCATCGGGTGGTTCAGCAGTGGGGCAGGCCGGGCACGTTGTGGAACATCGCCGCGCCGTCCACGTAGGGTGCGAACGTCCAGGAGGACCCCGAGGGGGTGACCACACCGTACTGGTACACCCACGTGGTGTGGTACCAGACGTCGCCGTCATTGCCGACGTTCCCGCCGGCCACCCAACAGTCCGCCCAGGCCGAGTCGCCCGGCGCGAGGGTGATGTTCTTGTACTTGCCGGACCCCGCGTCGGCGGCGGTGTAGACGCCCGCGGAGTGGCTGGTGCTCAGCCGGACCCACTGCGGGGAGGAGCCGATGTTGGACGGGTTCGGGTCGGCGGATGCCAGCGACGTCACGCCGACGACGGATGCCCCGGCCAGAGCGAGTGCGGCGAGCGCCTTGATCGAACGGGTCATGATGTGATTCCCCGATTCCTCCCGGCCCTCCTGTAGGGCTGGTCGGTGATGAGCAAACCGCACCTCGACCGCGCAGTCCAGGCTGCAAACCGGCCAGGTCCCGTTCCCCAGAAGTCCCCCAGGCGGACCGCGAGTTGGGGGACCGCCGGGTCGCGGAGAGGGTGGCCTGGGGCGCCGGCGTCGGGTGGTGCGGGCTCGGCCCGCCGGTGGGCCCGGTGGAGGCCGCTCCGTGCACCGGAGAGCTGACGGCAGGTCAGTTCGCCGCTTTCGTGGCTTGGCTCGTACCCGGCGTCCAGGACGGCCAGGGTCTCCGGATCAGTTGCCGTAGCGGAGCGAGACGGTGTCGCCGAGGTGGACGGTGGTGGCCCGGGTGGCGCCGGTGGCGGTGGTGCCGTCCAGGCTGACCTGCCAGGTGGAGGAGCCGCTGTTGGCCGTGCCGTTGATCGCGGTGACGGTGTCGCCGCCGGTGGACGGGGCGACCGAGGTGACGCAGCCGCTCGGGGCGGCGCCGGCGGCCGCGTCGAGGACGTCGCCGAGGGTCGCGGTGGTGCCGGTCGGGGTGAGGGTGGCGGCGCAGACCTTGAGCGCGCCGGTGCCGTCGTCGATGACCAGCGCGAGCTTGGCGGCGGTGCCGGGGACGAAGGCGGTGGCGGCGGCCCAGGCGGGCTCGCCGGTGGTGGTCGGGGTCGGCGGGGTGGCGGTGAAGCCGGCGCCGGCGACGGCGCGCAGGCCGTCGACGGAGGCGTAGGGGGAGGGGGTGGTGTCGGTGGGCAGGTACTTGAAGCCGCCGCCGGGCTTGAACTGCTGGGCGATCAGGAAGTCGACGGGGCTCTTGCCGGTGCCGCTGGTGAAGTCGGTGCCCTGGGGGTTGATGCCGCAGGCGTTGAGGCCGGAGACGGCCCAGCCGTTGGAGTCGGTGTTGACGCCGAACATGGCGTTGAAGGCGCCGGAGGCGGTGAGCTTGCCCTTGAGGAAGTTCTTGGCGGCGACGATCGCCGGGTCGGTGGCGGCGACGCCCCCGGTGCAGAGCGAGGCCATGGCGGCGCCGGTCATGTCGATGTCGCTGCCCTGGGCGAGGGCGTTCGGGTCGCCCGCGGCCTTGCTGAAGTTCCAGCCGCCATCGTTGTGCTGGTTGGCGCGCACCGCGGTGACGGAGGTGTCGAGCAGCGGCTGCGGGACGCGAGGGCTGCCGGCCTGGGTTTTGGCGCCCGCGAGGGCGAGGAGGCCGAAGACGGTGCCGTTGAAGTTGGCGGACGGGCCGTAGTAGCCGGGTTCGGCGGTCTGCCAGTAGGCGGCGAGGTCGGCGACGAGGTTGCGGCCCGGGCCGACCCGGGCGGGGTCGATGCCGGCGGCGTAGGCGTTGAGGATGCCGCGCTCGTAGTCCGTGACGACCGGCGAGGCGCTCGGCCAGCCGGGGGCGGCGAGCTGGCCGCGGTAGACCAGGCGGGCGTTCTTGGTGGGGTCGCCGCCGGGGGTGACGTCCGCGGCGGCCGTGCCGGCGGCCGCGAGTGCGCTGAACGCCCACTCGTTGGAGAGCCCGCCGCCGGTGACGTAGCTGCCGTCGGCGGCCTGGAGCGACTTCAGGTAGGTGACGCCGGTGCTCTTCGAGGTGGCTATCTGGGTCGGGCTGGCCGTCGCGTGGGCGGGGACGGCGGAGAGCAGGAGCGCGCCGGCCGTCAGGGCGACGGTGACGGCGGAGGCGGCGCGGGCAGGGGTGGTCCGCGAGGGGGCGAGGAGGGACACGGGACAGGCTCCTTGGGGTGGCGGGCGCCGACCCTGCCCCGGAGTTCCGGCGTCCGTTCGAGGGCGCGCGACGGCCGGAGCGGTCGCCGCCCGGATCGCGTGGGCCGGCTTTCGCCATGGTGCGTGGCCGGGCGGGCATCCGGGCTCGGGGCAGCACGATCGCCACCCCACACCGCTGCGCGTCAGCCCCGGATTCGCACCGGGTTCCCCCGCTCGGCCACCGCGGACGCTACCGCACGGCGCACCGGCCGACGAGGTGATGTGATCGACGTGACGGACCGTTGACTCCCGTTCGGCCGTCGTGGTCTGATGAACCGATTTTTTGCCCTCGGCATTCAGGGGAAGCCGGTCCAACTCCGGCGCTGACCCGCAACCGTGGACCCACCTGTGGTGGGTGAGCCGGAATGCCTGGACCGGGGGCCCTGTTCACAGAGCACTTGCGTCGTCGCGGACTACGACGCGGTCCGGACGGTCCCTGCCCAGGGGACCGTCGGCTGCGCCGTTGCGTCCCACGTCGACCGACCAGGGAGTCGTCGTGAGGGTCAGCAGCAGTCGCACACGTCACAGGAACCGGGACCTCGCCTCCTTGGTGGTCGCCGGTGCTGTCGCGGTCGCCGCCTGCGGAAGCGTCCTGTTCGGGCGCCCCGGCACCGCGGCCGCCGACCCGATCGAGCGGTGCACGGCGACGACGGGCGCGATCGTCGCCGTCGACTTCACGCACTGGGGCGGCGGTGTCGTCCGGGGCTGCGACGCCCACCCCACGACCGGGATGAACCTGCTGCACGCCGCCGGCTTCACCACCGCCGGAACCGAGCACGACGGACCCGCCTTCATCTGCCGACTCGGAACCGGGACCTTCAACAGCGGCACCCAGTACCCGACGCCGGCCGAGGAACCCTGCGTCAACACCCCGCAGGCCACCGCGTACTGGTCGTACTGGATCGCCGAACCCGGCCAACAGGCCTGGTCCTACAGCCGGTTCGGCGCCGGGACGCAGAAGCCCAAGCCCGGCGAGGTCGAGGCCTGGGTGTACGGCGGCACCGACATCGGCGGCACCAGCGGGGCACCGGGCTTCACGCCGGACTCCGTCCGGGCGAAGAGCGGTGGTTCGCCGGCTTCGCCGTCCGCCTCGCCGTCGCCCTCGGCGACCCTGACCCCGACTCCGACCTCGACCCCGACTCCGACCGGGCCGTCCGCCGCCGGTGACCCGGCGGCCGCCGCGGCCTGGCTGGCCCGCCAACTCGTCGGCGGCGACCACATGGAGAACTGGGCCGTCGAGGGGCCGGACTACCCCCGGACCGCCCTCACCGCCATCGCCCTCGCCGCCGCCGGCACGCAGGACCCGGCGCTGCGCAGGACGGTCGCCTTCCTCTCCGCTCACACCGACGCCTTCCTCCACCCCGACGGACCGGCCGGCCGGCCCGATGCGAGGGCCGCCGCACTGCTGGCCCTCGTCGCCGAGAGCACCGGTGGCGATCCCCGGGCCTTCGGCGGCCGGGACCTGATCGCCGCGCTCACCGGCCATGTCTGCACGGCGGCGGGGGAGAACGGCAAGTGCACCGCCGCCGGGGACTTCCTCGGCGCGGCCTCGCCCTGGGTTCAGTCCCTCGGCGTCATCGCCCTCCAGCGCGCCGGCGTCACGCCACCCGCCCCGGCGCTCGCCCGCTTCACGGCGCTCCAGTGCGCCGACGGCGGGGTGGCCGGATCGATGATCGTCGCTGGCGACCACTGCGAGTCCGACCCGCTCACCACCGGCCTCGCGGTCCTCGCCCTGCGTACGGCGCCCGGGTACGAGACGGCCGCGAGGAAGGCTTCGGACCAGCTCGCGGCCGGACAGCAGGCCGACGGATCCCTCCTCCCGTACCTCGGCGCCCCCGGCGACACCATCAGCACCGCGAGCGCGGCCCAGGCGTTCAAGGCCACCGGACAGGACACCCGCCGGGCCGCCGCCACGGCCTGGCTCGCCGCCCGGCAGGGCACGGACGGCGGCTTCGGCCCCGACGCGTCGACCACCGACCCGGACCCGGCGGCCACCGAGCAGGCGATCCTGGCCCTGACCGGCACCGACCTCACCAGCGTCCGACACAACCCGGACGCCACCACCCCGCCGACGACACCCGCCAGCACGCCGCCGACCTCGCCCGCGACCACGCCGCCTGCCGGGAGAGCCCCCGACGCCGCCAAGGGCAGCGCCTACCTCACCGACCCGTCCCGCCTGATCAACGGCCGCTACTACGAGGGCTTCCCGGCCTTCGCCGACTTCGGCCTCACCATCGACGGCGCCTACGCCCTCGCGGCCACCGGCACCGACGACGCCGCGCTGCGCAGGATCGTCGACTTCCTGGACCAGCCGGGCAAGGACGCCGGCGAGCGCACCGTCAACGACTGGACCGGCATCGGCACCGAGTACGCAGGCGGCGGCTCGATCGGAAAGGAGGCGCTGCTCGCCGAGGTGGTCGGCCGCAACCCGCGCGCCTTCGGCGGCCACGACCTGATCGCCGCCCTGGCCGCCCTCGTGTGTATCAAGGCCGACCAGAACACCGGCTGCGCGGCGCCCGGCAACTACACCTACGCGACCTCGGTGTTCTCCCAGGCGCTCGGCATCATGGCCCAGCTCCGGGCCGGGGACTCGACGAACGCGGCTCCCGCGATCGCCTACCTGAAGGGCCTCCAGCACCAGGACGGCTCGTGGCCGAGCCTGATCCCCGCCACCGGTGACTCCGACGTGGACAGCACGGCGATGGCCGTCATGGCCCTCGCCCTCGTGCCGGGCGACGAAGCCGCGCGGGCCGTCGACCAGGGCCTCGGCTGGCTCGCCGCGCGGCAGCTGCCCGACGGCGGCTTCCCGGGAGCGGCCGGCGACTCGACCAACTCGGCCGCGCTCGCCATCCAGGGCATGACACTGCGCCAGTCCACGTACGGCGCCCAGATCGCCAAGGCGCGCGACTTCCTGTCGGGCCAGCAGAACGGCGACGGCGGGTTCAACGTGGCCTCCGCCGGGCAGCCGGGATCGGACGTCCGCGCGTCCACGCAGGTGCTCGGCGGTGCCACCGGGATCTCGTTCGGCACGCTGTTCCGGGACCTCGGGGGAACGTCGACGCCGACGCCCACTCCGACTTCCACCGGGACGGCGACCCCGACGGCGACCCCGACGGGTTCGCCGACCAGCACCCCGACCGGCACGCCCACGGGCACACCGACCGGCACACCTACGAACATTCCCACGAACACGCCGGGCCCGATGGGCTTGCCCGCCACGGCTGGGCCCTCGGACACCGCCGCTCCCTCGACCGGCGACGGTTCGGCCACCTGGTCGGCCGGCGGCATCGACGCCCCGGCCGATGGCAGGGGCGCGCCCGCCGGTGGCGTGGCGGCGCAGACCGGCTCCGGCAGCCTGGCCGGGACCGGAACCCAGGCCCTGACGCTGACGGCGGGTGCGGGCGTGCTGACCGCGCTCGGCGCGGCGGCCGTCCTCGTCGCCCGGCGCCGCACCGCGGCCGCCCCGGGGCGTCACCGGTGAGCCGGGGACTCGGCGGTCGGCTCGGCCGGCTGTCCGGGGCGGCGGCCCTGACCTTCGCCCTCGCGTTCGGTGGCGTCGCCGTGGGCACCGCCCCGGCGTCCGCGGCGCCGCTGCCGATCGACCAGTGCACCACCGCCTCCGGCGTGGTGCTCGCCGTGGACTTCAGCAAGTGGGGCGGCCCGCTGCTGCGTTCCTGCGGGACCACCCCGACCACCGGCTTCACCCTGCTCAACCAGGGCGGCTGGAAGACCACCGGGACCGGCCACGACGGTCCGGCGTTCATCTGCCGGATCGGCTACAGCGGCTTCCAGGGCGGTAAGCAGTTCCCGGCCCCGGACCAGGAGAAGTGCGTCCTGACGCCCCCGGCCACGGCCTACTGGTCGTACTGGCACGCCGATCCGGGCCAGAACGAGTGGTCCTACAGCCAGCTCGGCGCGATGAGCTACCAGCCGAAGCCCGGCAGCGTCGACCTCTGGATCTTCGGTGGCACCAACGTCGAGGGCACCGAGGGGCGGCCGGGCTTCTCGCCGGACAGCGTTCGCGCCCACAACTCCAGCCCCGGCGGGCAGCCCGCCGACCCCGGTCAGGGCACCACGGGCGGCTCCGGCGATTCCAGCGTCTCCGGCGGCGGGTCGACGGGTGCCACGGGTACGACCGGCGGCAGCGGCAGCGGCACCGGTTCGAGCGACGGAACCGGCGGAACCGGCGGAACCGGCGGCACCGGCGGTACCGGAAACGCAAGCGGAACCGGCAGCACCGGCACCGCCGGTGGCACCGGATCGGGCCGGGCCCCGGCCCCCGCCAAGCCCCCGGCGGGCGGAGCCCGTCCGCCCGCGCCCGCCACTACCCCGGGGCCCGGCGCCGCCGCCACCCCCGAGGACGGCATCACTCCGCCCGGAGCGCCCGAGCCGACGCCCGTGCCCGCCACACCGGTGCCGGTCGAGCCGTCCACCGCGCCGCCGACGGACACCCCGAGCGATCAGCCGACCCCGCAGACGGTCGAGGCCGCGGCCGCGCCGACGTCGACCTCCGCCGTGCCCGGCGGCGTGGTGGACGCCAATCCGGTGGCCGACGCCCCGCACGACTCCGGGTCGATGGCCCCCGCCGTCATCGCGACCGCCCTCGTGGGGGCGCTGGGCGCGGCCACCGTGGTCGTCGCGCGACGGCGCCGCCGCCGGGCCGAGTGATCCGGTGACCATGCCCGACAAACCCGACGCCGGCCCCCCGAAGCCCACCCCGAAGCCGAAGCCCACCCCCGGACGGGACGCCGGGAGCCGGCGCAGCCCCCGGAACCTGCACCCGCTGGCCTGGTGGACCTGGGCGCTCGCCCTGGCGACGGCGGCCAGCCGCACCACCAACCCGCTGCTGCTCCTGCTCGTCCTCGCCGTGCTCGGCTACGTGGTCACCGCCCGCCGGACCGAGGCCCCGTGGGCGCGCGGGTTCACCTACTACCTGTGGCTGGCTCTGACCGTGGTGGCGATCCGGGTGGTGTTCCGGTGCGTCTTCGCCACCGGCATCACCCCGCACGACCACCTGCTCTTCTCGCTCCCGCACCTGCCCACCCCCGCCTGGTACGCGGGCATCCAGATCGGCGGGCCGGTCTCCCTGGAGGCGACCCTCTCCGCCGCCTTCGACGGGCTGCGCCTGGCCTGCCTGATCTGCTGCATCGGCGCCGCCAACACCCTCGCCAACCCCAAGCGCGCCCTGCGCGTCCTGCCCGGCGCCCTGTACGAGCTGGGCGTCGCCGTGACGGTGTCGCTCAGCGTCGCCCCGCAGCTGGTGCAGAGCGTCCAACGCGTCGCCCGGGCACGGCGGTTGCGCGCCGGGCAGCGGAAGGGAATCCGCGCGCTGCGCGGCATCGTCGTCCCGGTGCTGGAGGACGCGCTGGAGCGTTCGCTGCACCTGGCCGCCGCGATGGACTCGCGCGGCTACGGCCGCTCCGGCACCGCGACCCGCCGCTCCCGCCGCATCACCGGCGCCCTGATGCTGCTCGGCATGTGCGGCCTGTGCGCCGGGGTGTACGGGCTCCTGGACGGAACCGCCCCCGCTGCCCTGGGACTTCCCGCCTTCCTCGCGGGCGCCCTGCTCTGCGTGGCGGGGCTGGTCCTCGGCGGCCGGCGCGTACGGCGCACCACCTACCGGCCGGACCGCTGGCGGGCCGCCGAGTGGGGCGTCGCGGGCTGCGGGGTGACCGCCGCCGTCCTGCTGTTCGCCACCGTCGGCTACGCCGCCACCGATCTCAACCCCTCGCTCTACCCGCTCAGTTGGCCGAGCCTGCCGCTCGTCCCGGTGCTCGCCCTGCTGCTGGCCGGCGCCGCCGGGGTCATCGCGCCTCCGCCCGGGCGTACCCCGGAGCCCGGGCGTACCCCGGAGCCCGCCGCCGGGACCCGCCGCACCGGCGCCGACCGCACGACCCCCGAGGTGAGCACGTGATCCGATTCGACCAGGTCGGCGTGGTGTACGACGGCGAGACCGCCCCCGTCCTGCGCGACGTCGACCTGCACATCCCGGAGGGCGAGCTCTGCCTGGTGGTCGGCCGCACCGGCGTTGGCAAGTCGACCCTGCTCGGCGCCGTCAACGGCCTCGTGCCGCACTTCACCGGCGGCACCCTGCGCGGCCGGGTGACCGTGGACGGCCGGGACACCGCGCACCACCCCCCTCGCGAACTGGCCGACGTGGTCGGCGTGGTGGGGCAGGACCCGCTGGCCGGCTTCACCACCGACACGGTGGAGGAGGAACTGGCCTACGTCATGGAGCAGTTGGCCGTCCCGCCGGCGGTGATGCGCAAGCGCGTCGAGGAGACCCTCGACCTGCTCGGCCTCGCCGACCTGCGCCACCGCGCCCTGCACGAGCTCTCCGGCGGCCAGCAGCAGCGTGTCGCCATCGGCTCGGTGCTCACCGCGCACCCGCGCGTCCTGGTCCTGGACGAACCGACCTCGGCGCTCGACCCGACCGCCGCCGAGGAGGTGCTCGCGGCCATCACCCGTCTGGTCCACGACCTCGGCGTCACCGTCCTGCTCGCCGAACACCGCCTGGAGCGGGTCGTCCAGTACGCCGACCGCGTCGCCTACCTGCCCGGCGACGGCACGGTCGTGCACGGGCCGCCCGCCGAGGTCTTCCGGCGCACCGCGATCGCGCCGCCGGTCGTCGACCTCGGGCGGCTGGCCGGGTGGCGGCCGCTGCCGCTCTCCGTCCGGGACGCCCGGCGCGCCGCCGCCCCGCTGCGGGAGCGGCTGAACGACGTGCCCGTTCCTCCGCCGCGCCGGGCAGCGGTGGCGGGGGAACGGGTGCTGGACGCCCGAGGGGTGGTCGTCCGGTACGGGCAGGTGACCGCCGTCCGGGAGATCGGGCTGGGTCTGCGGGCCGGCGAGGTCACGGCGCTGATGGGGCGCAACGGCTCGGGCAAGTCCTCGCTCCTGTGGGCCCTCCAGGGCTCAGGCCCGCGACAGGGTGGCAGCGTGCAGGTCCTCGGAGCCGACAGCGGGCCGGCCATGGACCCCAAGCGGCTCTCCGCGGCCAGGGCCCGACAGCTCGTCGGGCTCGTCCCGCAGACCCCGACCGACCTGCTGTACCTGGAGACGGTCGCCCAGGAACTCGCCCAGAGCGACCTGGAGGCCCACCGCGCAGCCGGCCCGACCGTCGCCGGCCCGACCACAGCCGGCCCGACCGCGAGGCAGATCCTCGACCGGCTCGCCCCCGGGATCCCCGACGGCACCCACCCCCGGGACCTCTCCGAGGGCCAGAAGCTGGCCCTGGTCCTGGCGATCCAACTGGCCGCCGCGCCACGGGTGGTGCTGCTGGACGAACCCACCCGAGGGCTCGACTACCACGGGAAGGAAGCGCTCACCGGCATCGTGGACGCCCTCGCCGCCGAAGGCCGCACGGTCGTCGTCTCCACCCACGACGTCGAGTTCGTCGCCGCCGCCGCCGACCGGGTGGTGGTGATGGCCGAGGGCGAGATCGTCGCCGACGGCCCCACCGCCGAGGTCATCGTCGCCTCGCCCACCTTCGCCCCCCAGACCGCCAAGATCCTCGCCCCGCTGCCCTACCTGACCACCCGACAGGTCGCCGCCGCCCTCGCGCCCGCGCAGGCCGCCCGGTGAGTGCCGTCCGGATCCCCGGCCGGGCCCGCGTCGTCGCGGCCCTGGCCGCCTTCATCGGCCTGGTCGCCTTCACCTGGCCGTTCGTCGTCGCCCCCGGAAAGTTCGGCTCCTCCTACGCCCCGCCGCTGATCTTCGGCGCCCTGCTGGTCCTGGTGCTCGCCGTCGTCATCGCGGAGATCGCGGCCGGCGGCATCGACGCCAAGGCCCTCGCCATGCTCGGCGTCCTGTCGGCCGTCAACGCCGGGCTGCGCCCGCTCGGCGCCGGCACCGCCGGAGTGGAGACGGTCTTCTTCGTCCTCGTCCTGGCCGGCCGGGTCTTCGGCCCGGGCTTCGGCTTCACCCTCGGCTGCACCTCGCTGTTCGCCTCCGCGCTGCTCACCGGCGGCGTCGGCCCCTGGATGCCGTACCAGATGTTCGGCTGCGCGTTCGTCGGCATGCTCGCCGGGCTCCTGCCGAGAACCCGGCGGCGGCGCTGGGAGGTCCCGATGCTGGCCGCGTACGGGGCGTTCTCCGGGTACCTCTTCGGCTTCCTCCTCAACCTCTCCTTCTGGCCGTTCTCCACCGACCCGAACAGTTCCATCGCCTACCTGCCGGGGCTGCCCTTCACCGAGCAGTGGCACCGCTACCTGCTCTTCGACCTCGCCACCTCGCTCGGCTGGGACACCGGCCGTGCCGTCACCACCTTCACCGCCGTGCTCGTCGTCGGCCCGGCCGTCCTCACCGTCTTCCGCCGCGCGGCCCGCCGCGCCAACTTCGAGCCCATGGTGCGCTTCGAGGCCCCGGACGGTCGACGAGTCACCGCGAACGACACCGCGAACGGCTCCGCCATCGGCTCCGCGAGCGGCGAGGGAGTCTCACCATGCGGACGGCTTCCGTGAATTCCGCGTCGGCCCCGGCGGTTTGCCCCTAAGCTGGCGACGCAGCTGGTTCGTCCTGCCCGCCAGGCAGGACGTCGCAAGAGGGAACCCGGTGGGAATCCGGGACTGCCCCGCAGCGGTGAGTGGGAACGACCGCCGTCATACGCACTGGACCCGGGACGGGTCTGGGAAGCGATGGCCAGTAGGTACCGGACGCCAACAGGCCCGGTGCGCCCACGAGTCCGAAGACCTGCCCGTTGCCCGCCCGCGGACCGTTCCGCGTGCGGATATCCCGGTGACCTCGTGGGCGGGTCGGCGACCATACCAGGCGGGTCCGGCACGCGCATCGACGTGAGCCGCCGCCCGGTTCGTCATCCCTTCGCGCTCTCGTCCCGTCCCCGGGTACTTGAGGAGCCAGACTCGCGAAGGAGAGTCCCTTGACCACGAAGTCCGCAGCCGCGGCAACCAGGGCCACCGTGTACGGCTACCCCCGGCAGGGCCAGGGCCGGGAGCTGAAGAAGGCCATCGAGGGCTACTGGAAGGGCACGGTCACCGCCGACGCCCTGCGGGAGACGGCGGTCGGCCTGCGCCGGGAGAACTGGGCGCAGCTCGCCCAGGCCGGGGCCTCGGAAGTGCCCACCGGCGACTTCTCGCTCTACGACCACGTACTGGACACCACGGTCGCCGTCGGCGCGATCCCGGCCCGCCACCGGGCGGCCGTCGAGGCGGACGCGCTGGACGGCTACTTCGCCATGGCGCGCGGCACCCAGGAGGTCGCGCCGCTGGAGATGACCAAGTGGTTCGACACCAACTACCACTACCTGGTGCCCGAACTCGGCCCGGACACCGTCTTCACCGCGAACCCGGCCAAGGCCGTCGGGGAGTTTCGGGAGGCGCTGGCGCTCGGCCACACCGCACGCCCCGTGCTGGTCGGCCCCCTCACCTACCTGCTGCTCGCCAAGCCCGCCCCCGGTGTCGCCGAGGACTTCCAGCCGATCACCCTGCTGGACCGGCTGCTGCCCGTCTACGCGCAGCTGCTGGCGGACCTGAAGGCGGCCGGCGCCGAGTGGGTGCAGCTGGACGAGCCCGCGCTGGTGCAGGACCGCACCCCGGCCGAGCTGAACGCCGCCGCCCGCGCCTACCGTGAGCTGGGCGGCCTTGCGGACCGTCCGAAGCTGCTGGTCGCGAGCTACTTCGACCGCCTGGGTGAGGCCCTGCCGGTGCTGGCCAAGGCCCCGGTCGAGGGCCTGGCGCTGGACTTCACGGGGCCCGCCGCGGCGAACCTGGACGATCTGGCCGCCGTCGGCGGGCTGCCCGGCAAGCGGCTGGTCGCCGGGGTGGTCGACGGGCGCAACATCTGGATCAACGACCTGGAGAAGTCGCTGGCCACCCTGGCGACCCTGCTGGGCCTCGCCGAGCGGGTCGACGTCGCGCCGTCCTGCTCCCTCCTGCACGTGCCGTTGGACGCCGCCGCCGAACGCGACGTCGACCCGCAGATCCTGCGCTGGCTCGCCTTCGCCAAGCAGAAGGCCAGGGAGGTGGCGCTGCTGGCCCGGGGCCTGCGCGAGGGCACGGGGGCGATCGCCGCCGACCTGGCCGCCAACCGCGCCGACCTCGCCTCGCGCGCCAACTCGCCGATCACCCACGACCCGGCGGTGCGCGCCCGTACCGCCGCCGTCACCGCCGACGACGCCCGCCGCGCCCAGGCCTACCCGCAGCGGGCCGAGGCCCAGCGCGCCCGGCTCGGCCTGCCACTGCTGCCGACCACCACCATCGGCTCGTTCCCGCAGACCTCCGAACTGCGGGTCGCGCGGGCCGATCTCACGGCGGGCCGGATCGACGCCCCGGCCTACCGCGAGCGCATCGAGGCGGAGGTCCGGGAGGTCATCGCCTTCCAGGAGAAGGCCGGACTGGACGTCCTGGTGCACGGCGAGCCCGAGCGCAACGACATGGTCCAGTACTTCGCCGAACAGCTCACCGGCTACCTCGCCACCCGGCACGGCTGGGTGCAGTCCTACGGCACCCGGTACGTGCGCCCGCCGGTCCTGGCCGGGGACATCTCCCGCCCGCACCCGATGACCGTCGACTGGTTCGGCTACGCGCAGGGCCTGACCGACCGCCCGGTCAAGGGCATGCTCACCGGCCCCGTCACGATGCTCGCCTGGTCCTTCGTCCGCGACGACCAGCCGCTCGGCGACACCGCCCGCCAGGTCGCCCTCGCCCTGCGCGACGAGGTCACCGACCTGGAGGCCGCCGGCGCGGCCGTCGTCCAGGTCGACGAGCCGGCCCTGCGCGAGACCCTGCCGCTGCGCGCCGCCGACCGCCCGGCGTACCTGGCGTGGGCGACCGAGTCCTTCCGCCTCGCCACCTCCGGGGTGCGGGCCGACACCCAGGTCCACACCCACATGTGCTACGCCGAGTTCGGCGCGATCATGACGGCGATCGACGAACTCGACGCGGACGTCATCTCGCTGGAGGCCACCCGCTCGCACATGGAGGTCGCCGGCGAACTCGCCGGGGCCGGCTACCCGCGCGAGGTCGGCCCGGGCGTCTGGGACATCCACTCCCCGCGCGTCCCGAGCACCGACGAGGCCATCGCCCTGCTGCGCGCGGGCCTCGCGGCCATCCCCGCCGAGCGGCTCTGGGTCAACCCCGACTGCGGCCTGAAGACCCGCGGCTGGACGGAGACCCGCGCCTCGCTCGACAGCCTCGTCGGCGCCGCCCGCCACCTGCGCGCGGAGCTCGCCGGCTGACCCCCCGGTGACGCGACCCGGCCGGGCCCCGCACGCCGTGCGGCGCCCGGCCGGGTCGGCCCGGGACCGTCCCCGGGCCGGGCCGCAACGGCGGCCCGGCCCGTTTCACCCGGACCCGGGAAGCCCGAGGTTCTGGTAGATCTCCGTCGTCACCGTGGAGAAGTTCATGGTCATGAAATGCAGCCCGGGAACTCCCTCGGAGAGCAGGCGCCGGCACATTCCGGTGGCCTGATCGATACCGATCGACCGGACGGCCTTCGGGTTGTCCTGGTGCTTCAGCATGCTTTCGGAGAGATCATCGGGAATGGCGGCAGTGGTCAGCGTCGGAATCCTCCGAAGCGACCGGATACTGGTCACCGGCATGATCTCCGGAATGACCGGAACGGTGCAGCCGGCCGATTCCAGTCGATCCCGGAAACGGAGGTAGCTGTCCACGTCGAAGAACATCTGGGTGATGGCGTAGTCGGCTCCCGCCCGGCACTTCTCGATGAAGTGCCTGATCTCGGAATCCCAGTCGGGGGACCTCGGGTGCAGGTCCGGGAACGCGGCCACGCCGACGCAGAAGTCGCCGGACTCCTTGATCAGCCGCACCAGGTCGGCGGCGTACTCCACTCCGTCGGGGTGGCGGTGCCAGGTGCCCAGCGGATCGCCCGGCGGGTCGCCGCGCAGCGCCAGGATGTTGCGAACTCCCTGGTCAGCGTAGTGGCCGAGGATGTTCCGCAGTTCGGCGACGCTGTGGCCGACTGCGGTCAGGTGGGCGGTCGGCGTGAGGGTGGTCTCCTGCGCGATGCGGCCGGTGACGTTCACCGTCCGCTCCCGTGTCGACCCGCCGGCGCCGTAGGTCACGGAGACGAAGGTGGGGGACAGCGCTTCCAGGCGCCGGATCGCATTCCACAGGCCGACCTCCGCTTCGGCGCTCCGGGGCGGCATGAATTCGAAGGAATAGGAAAGCCTGCCGGCCGCGAGGAGTTCGCGGACGGAGGTCGCCCGATCCGTGCGCGTGGAGGGAATTCCGAGTGTCATGGCAGGAGGTTAACCAGCCGGGCTCGCGGTAGTCCTCAGGTGTCCACTCTGTGATACGAATTCTCTCGGTGGTACGAGTTGGGAGACGGGTGGGGCGGGCGGCACAATGGGCGCATGAAAAGACCTTCGCAGGTATTGTCGGGACTGCCCGGATGGGATCGGTGCGCGGTGATGGGAGTCGTGAACGTGACCCCCGACTCGTTCTCGGACGGCGGCCGCTGGCTGGACCCGGGGCGCGCGGTGGACCGTGGACTGCTGCTGGCCGAGCAGGGCGCGGACATCGTGGACGTCGGCGGGGAGTCGACCCGGCCGGGAGCGACCAGGGTGTCCGAGGAGGAGGAACTGCGCCGGGTCCTGCCGGTGGTGCGCTCGCTCACCGACAAGGGCGTCCTGGTCAGCATCGACACGATGCGGGCCCGGGTCGCCGAAGCGGCGGTGGAGGCCGGCGCCCGGATCATCAACGACGTCAGCGGGGGCCGGGCCGACGCGGGCATGGCCCGCGCCGCGGCCAGGGCCGGAGTGCCCTTCGTCGTCATGCACTGGCGCGGGCAGTCCGCCCACATGGACGAGCTGGCCGCGTACGAGGACGTCGCGGCCGAGGTGATCCGCGAGGTCGCACGGCAGATGGACGCGGTGGTGTCGGCCGGGGTCGACCCCGCCCAGGTCATCGTGGACCCGGGCCTCGGCTTCGCCAAACGCCGGCAGGACGACTGGGCGCTGCTGGCGTCACTGGACGCCTGGCGCGTACTGGGGCGCCCGCTCCTGGTGGCGGCCTCGCGCAAGCGCTTCCTGGGCGAGCTGCTGGCCGACCCGCGGACGGGCGAGGCCCGTCCGGCCCGTGAACGCGACGCGGCCACCGCGGCGGCCAGCGTCCTGGCCGCCGCGCAGGGCGCCTGGGCGGTGCGGGTGCACGAGGTCCGTGACACCGCCGACGCCGTCCGGGTCGAGGCCGCGATCCGAACCAACCGGGTCTGAGAGAGGAAGTACGCGCCATGCCACGTCCGACCGGGCGGAAGATCTACGCCCACGCCAAGCTGCGCCGACTGCGCCGCGAGCACGGCATGAACCAGGTCGAGCTGGCGCGCGAGCTCGGCATCTCGACCAGCTACCTCAACCAGATCGAGCACAGCCAGCGCCCGCTGACCGCCGCCGTGCTGCTGCGGATCGCCGAGGTGCTCGGGGTCGACCCGGAGTTCTTCTCCGAGGCCGAGGAGGAACGCCTCGGCACCGACCTGCGCACCGTGCTCGCGGACGAGGCCTGTGGCGGAGCCGTGCCGACGGAGGAGATCGCGGAGGTGAGCCGGAACCACCCGGAGGTGGCACGGGCCCTGGTCGCGCTGCACCGCGGCTACCGCGAGGCGCTCGCGCGGGTCGTCGACCTCGGTGAGCCCGGCACCGGGGCGGGCATCCGCCCGGCCGAACCCCATGACGAGGTCAGGGACTTCTTCTACACCCATCACAACCACATCGCCGCCCTGGACGAGGCGGCGGAGCGGACCGCGCGGTGCCTGGCGACGACGACCGCGGGCCGCACCGCCGCCGCGCTGGCCGCCCGCCTCGGCGAGCGGCACGGGGTGCGGGTGCTGGACGCCGACCACCGGCGGCCCGGCGACCTGCGGCGCTACGATCCGGCGGCCGGCACGCTGCGGCTCTCACCGTGGCTGGCCGGCGGCCGGCGTGCCTTCCAACTCGCCACCCAACTGGCCCTGCTGGAGCACCGGCCGCTGCTCGACACGCTCGTGGCGGCGGCCGGGCCCGGCCTCACCTCACCCCAGGCCGCCGACCTGGCCAGGATCGGCCTGGCCAACTACTTCGCCGGCGCCCTGCTGATGCCGTACACCGCCTTCCACACGGCCGCCGAGGAGCTTCGGTACGACATCGAGCTGCTCCAGGCCCGCTTCGGGGTCGGGTTCGAGACGGTCTGCCACCGGCTGAGCACCCTCCAGCGTCCGGGCCGACGCGGCGTCCCGTTCTCCTTCCTGCGCGCCGACCGGGCGGGCAACATCTCCAAGCGCCAGTCCGCGACCGACTTCCACTTCTCCCGCCTCGGCGGCACCTGCCCGCTCTGGACGGTCTACGAGGCCTTCTCCGCGCCCGGCCGGATCCTCACCCAGGTCGCCGAGATGCCGGACGGGAAGCGCTACTTCTGGATCGCCCGCACCGTCTCCCACGGCGGCTTCGGGCACCGCGCACCGCGCAGCGAGTTCGCCGTCGCGCTCGGCTGCGAGCTGCGCCACGCCCACCGCCTCGTCTACGCCGAGGGCGTCGCGCTCGACGCTCCGGGAGCGGCGACCCCGATCGGGCTGGGCTGCCGGATCTGCGAGCGCCGCGACTGCGTCCAGCGCGCCCGCCCGCCGGCGGGCGGGCGCCTGGCGGTCGAGCCGGACCGCCGCAGCCGCGTTCCCTACGCCGTGCTCGGTGACAGCCCCGGCACCGGGCGCTGGCCGGGGCCGTCGTAGCAGGCGAGCGGGCGGATCAGGGAGTTGTGGGCGAGCTGTTCGGTGATGTGGGCGGTCCAGCCGGTGATGCGGCTCATCACGAAGACGGGTGTGAAGACGGGGGTGTCGAAGCCCATCAGGTGGTAGGCGAGGCCGGCGGGGTAGTCGAGGTTGGGGTGGATGCCCTTGCGTTCCAGCATCGCCTCGCGCAGTGCGGCGTGCAGGGCGGCCAGCCGGGCCGTCCGGGGGTCGGCGCTGCGGGCCACCAGGGCGTCCAGGGCGGCCTGCATGATCGGGACGCGGGAGTCGCCGTGCTGGTAGACGCGGTGGCCGAAGCCCATGATCTTCCGCTTGGCGGCGAGCGCCTCGTCGAGCCACTGCGCGGCCCGGGCGGGGGCGTCGATCTCCTCCAGCATGTGCATCACGGCCTCGTTGGCGCCGCCGTGCAGGGGGCCCTTGAGTGCGCCGATCGCGGCGGTGACGGCGCTGTAGAGGTCGGAGAGGGTGGAGGTGACGACGCGGGCGGTGAAGGTGGAGGCGTTGAAGCTGTGCTCGGCGTACAGCACGAGGGAGATCTCGAAGCAGCGGACCACCTCCGGGGCGGGCACCGCGCCGAAGCACATGTGGAAGAAGTTCTCCGCGTAGCCGAGCCCGGGGTCCGGCGGGATGGGCGCCAGGCCCCGGCGGCGGCGCTGGTCGGCGGCGACGACGGTGGGCAGTTTCGCCAGCAGGGTGAGGGACTTGGCGAGGTGGGGCGCGGGGCGGCCGTCGTCCTCGGTGGGGTCCTCGGCGCCGAAGAAGCTGACGGCGGTGCGCAGCACGTCCATCGGGTGGCAGGTCTCGGGCAGCTTGGCGAGCAGTTCGGTGGTGGTGCGGTCGAGCGGGCGCAGGGCGGCCTCGAGGGCCCGGAACTCCCGCAGCTGTCCGGGGTCGGGCAGCTCGCCGTGCCACAGCAGGTAGGCGACCTCCTCGAAGGAGCGCTGGGCGGCGAGGTCCTGGACGGGGTAGCCGCGGTAGGTGAGGGAGTTGGTCTCCTGGATGACGGTGGAGATCCCGGTGGTGTCGACGACGACTCCGGCGAGTCCGCGGTGGATCCCGGGCGCGGTGGTGGGCATGGCTGGTCTCCGATGCGGGGTCAGGCGCCGGGCGGGAGGGTGAAGTCGAAGACGGCGGTGTCGAAGGCCGCGTACTGCTCGTAGCCGAGGAGTTCGTACAGCCGGGAGCGGGTCTGCATGCGCGGCAGCAGCGACTCCTGGGTGCCCTCGGCGGCGAGGGTGCGCAGGCCGTCCTCGACCGCGCCCATGGCCAGGCGCAGCAGGGTGACGGGGTAGAGCGCGATCTCGTACCCGAGGTCCTGGAGGGTGCGGGCGTCGAGCAGCGGGGACTTGCCGAACTCGGTCATGTTGGCGAGCAGCGGGACGTCGACGGCCTTGCGGAAGGCCTCGAACTCGGCCTCGTCGGCGAGGGCTTCGGGGAAGATCGCGTCGGCTCCGGCGTCGACGTAGGCCTTGGCCCGGTCGATCGCCGCGCGCAGTCCCTCGACGGAGCGGGCGTCGGTGCGGGCCATCAGCAGGAAGTCGGGGTCGCGGCGGGCGTCGACGGCGGCCCGCAGGCGGCGGGTCATGTCCTCGCGGGGGACGACCGCCTTGCCGTCGAGGTGGCCGCAGCGCTTGGGGTTGACCTGGTCCTCCAGGTGCAGGCCGGCGAGGCCGGCGTCCTCCATCAGCTGGACGGTGCGGGCGGCGTTCATGGGTTCGCCGAAGCCGGTGTCGGCGTCGATCAGCACCGGGAGGTCGGTGACCCGGGTGGTCTGCTGGGCGCGGGCGGCGACCTCGGTGGCGGTGGTGAGGCCGATGTCGGGCAGGCCGAGGTCGGCGGCGAGGACGGCGCCGGAGAGGTAGGCGGCCTCGAAGCCGAGGTCCTGGATGAGCCGGGCGGAGAGCGGGTTGAGCGCGCCGGGCATCGTCAACAGCCGCCCGGTGGCGAGGCGTTCGCGCAGGGCGCGGCGGCGCTGGGCGGGGGTGGTGCGGGTGTGCAGCATCAGAACAGGCCCTTCGGGAGGAGCGCGTCGAACGCGCGCACGGTCTCGGTGTCGACGGCCGGGAACAGCTCGTCCAGGTCCGGGGCCTTCAGCTCGGCGAGGTCGGCGGCGGCTGCCAGGAAGCGGTCCTGGTCGGCGGGGGAGACGATGCCCTCGGCCAGGGTGCGGAACTTCCGCTGGTAGGCGGGGCGGTCGAAGGGGCGCGCGCCGGCCGGGTGGGCGTCGGCGACGGCCAGCTCGTCCTGGATCACCGTGCCGTCGTCCCGGGTGATCACCACACGCCCGCCGAAGGCCCGCCGGGCCGGGTCGGGGTCGTGGTAGCGGGCGGTCCACTCCGGGTCCTCGACCGTGGTGATCTTCTGCCAGAGCGCCACGGTCTCCGGGCGTTGGGCCCGTTCGGGGGCGTAGGAGCGCTCGTGGTGCCAGGCGCCGTCCTCCAGGGCGACGGCGAGGATGTACGGGATCGAGTGGTCGAGGGTCTCCCGGCTGGCGCGCGGGTCGTACTTCTGCGGGTCGCCCGAGCCGGAGCCGATGACGTGGTGGGTGTGGTGGCTGGTGTGCAGGACGACCGAGCGGACGCCGTCCAGCGGCCCGGTCCTCTCGCGCAGCCGCCGGGCCAGGTCGATGATCGCCTGGGCCTGGTACTCGGCGGAGTGCTCCTTGGTGTAGGTGTCCAGGATCGCCCGCCTCGGCTCGCCGGGCGCGGGCAGCGGCACGGTGTAGTCGGACTGCGGGCCGTCGAGCAGCCAGGCGAGGAAGCCGTCCTCACCCTCGTAGACGGGGGACGGGGAGGTCTCGCCGCGCATCGCCCGGTCCACCGCCTCGATCGCGGCCTTGCCGGCGAAGGCGGGGGCGAAGGCCTTCCAGCTGGAGATCTCGCCCTTGCGGGACTGCCGGGTGGCCGTGGTGGTGTGCACGGCCTGCTGCACCGCCTGGTACACCGTCTCGGTCGGCAGCCGCAGCAGCGCCCCGAGCCCGCAGGCGGTGGCCGCGCTCAGGTGCGCGACGTGGTCGATCCGGTGGGCGTGCAGGCAGATGCCCCGCACCAGTGCGACGTGGACCTCGTAGGCGGCGACGATGCCGCGCAGCAGGTCGGCCCCGCTGCGGCCGGTGTGCTGGGCGACGGCCAGCAGCGGCGGGATGTTGTCGCCGGGGTGGGAGTAGTCGGCGGCGAGGTAGGTGTCGTGGAAGTCCAGCTCGCGCACCGCCGTCCCGTTGGCCCAGGCCGCCCACTCCGGTGAGACCCGGGCCAGGCTGCCGAACACCCGGGCGCCCGGCGCGCCGCGGTGGGCGAGCGCCTGGGCGCGGGCCACCGTCACGGGCCGGCGCAGCAGCGACGCGACGGCCACCGCCGCGTTGTCGATCACCCGGTTGACGGCCATGTTCACGCTGGCCGGGTCCAGCTCCTCGGTGCCGGTCGCGACGGCGGCCAGCTTCCAGGCGAGCTGCTCCTCACGCGGCAGCCGGTCGGCACTGGGGTGGACGCGGACGTGGTGCTCGATCACGGGACTCCTCGGGGGCGCTCGATGGCTCTCGGTCTTGCATGACCGAGCCTGCTCGTCGGACGGCCGATGATCCAGCATGCCAATCGGTGGAATCCGTACGGCGGATTCCTGCGAACCTGCGAAACCTGCGAACCCCGCCGGGGAACCGGCTCCTCCACTTCTCCCGCACCGGCGGCACCTGCCCGCTGTGGAACGTCTACGAATCCTTCGCCGCCCCCGGCCGGGTCCACGTCCAGGTCGCCGCCATGCCCGACGGCCGGCGCTACCTCTGGACCGCCCGCGCCGTCACCCGCTCACCCGGCGGCTGGGGCCGCCCCGGCAAGACCTTCGCCATCGGCCTCGGCTGCGAACTCCGCCACGCCGCACGGCTCGTGTACTCGGCGGGACTGGACCTCGGCGACGTGGCGGCTGCCACCCCGATCGGGCTCGGCTGCAAGGTGTGCGAACGCCCGGCGTGCCCGCAGCGCGCCGCGCCCGCCATCGGCCGGCCGCTGGCGCTCGACGAGCACACCAGCACCTTCATCCCGTACCCCGCGCTGCCCGATCCCCGGAACTGAACGCCGCCGGCCGACGTACCGGTCCGGCCGTCCGAGCCCGACGCCCCTCCGTCCGAGCCCGACGCCCGGCGGTGCACCCCCGGTGGGCTTCGCGCGGGCACCGCCCGACCCGCCCCGGGAATCCTGCGGTTGCCCGGAACTTCCCGGACGTCCGGCCCGACTTCTGGGCCGGGCGCCGTCGCCGACAGCGTCCGGCAGAGCACACCCCTTCACCCCAGGAGCGCGAGCATGTGCGGGATCACCGGCTGGGTGTCCTTCCACCAGTCCTTCCACCAGGACATCGGCCACGGGGCCGCCTCCGTCATCCAGGCGATGACCGACACCATGGCCCTGCGCGGACCCGACGCCGGCGGGGTCTGGCTCGGCCGCCACGCCGCGCTCGGCCACCGCCGCCTCGCCGTCATCGACATCGAGGGCGGCACCCAGCCCATGACCGACCGCCCCGAACACCCGCAGGTGGTGCTCACCTACAGCGGCGAGGTCTACAACCACCACCGGCTGAGATCCGAACTCGCCGCCAGGGGCCACCGGTTCGAGACACGGAGCGACACCGAGGTGGTCCTGCGCGCCTACCAGGAGTGGGGAGACGCCCTGGTCGACCACCTGGAGGGCATGTACGCCTTCGCCGTCTGGGACGACCGCGAGCAGCGCCTGCTGCTGGTCCGCGACCGGCTCGGGGTCAAGCCGCTGTTCTGGGCCGAAACCGACGGCGGCCTCGCCTTCGGCTCCGAACCCAAGGCCCTGTTCGCCCACCCCGAGGTGACCCCCACCGTGGACGCCGACGGCCTGCGCGAGGCCTACAGCCTCCTGTTCAACACCGGCCCCACCGTCTGGGCCGGCGTCCGCGAGGTGCACCCCGGCAGCATGCTCGTCCTCGACCGCGACGGCATCCGCGAACGGCGCTACTGGGAGCTGACCGCCCGCCCGCACACCGACGACCCGCAGACCACCACCGAGCTGATCGGTGGCCTGGTCGACCGCGCCGCCCGTACCCAGCTGGAGGCCGACGTCCCGCTGTGCAGCCTGCTCTCGGGCGGCCTCGACTCCACCGTCGTCACCGCCCTGATCGCCGACGAACTCCGGCTCCGCGAAGGGCCGCAGGCCACGCTGCGCTCCTACGCCGTCGACTACAGCGACCAGGCCGAACAGTTCACCGGCGACGTGCTGCGTACCGGCCACGACACCCCCTTCGCCGCCGAGGCCGGCGCGTTCATCGGCACCCGGCACTCCACCGTCGTCCTCGACCCCCGTGCCCTGCTCGACCCGGACAACCGGCGCGCCGTGGTCGTCGCCCGGGACTCGCCGATCGGCGTCGGCGACATGGACACCTCGCTCTACCTGCTGTTCGGAGAGATCCGCAAGCACTCCACCGTCGCCCTCTCCGGCGAGGCCGCCGACGAGGTCTTCGGAGGCTACCCGTGGTTCCACCACCCGAAGGCGCTCGCCGCTCGCGCCTTCCCCTGGCTCCTGGTGACCGGGGACCAGGCCGCCATGCCGCTCCACCCCGACCTCGCCGCCCGGCTGCGCATCCCCGAGTTCCGCGCCGACACCTACCGCACCGCCGTGGCCGCCGTCCCCCGCCTCGACTCCGAGAGCGCCGCCGAACACCGCCTGCGCGAGATGCAGCACCTCTCGCTCACCCGCTGGCTGCGCCAACTCCTGCACCGCAAGGACCGCCTCTCCATGGCCCAGGGCCTGGAGGTGCGCGTGCCCTACTGCGACCACCGCCTCGTCGAGTACGCCTTCAACACCCCCTGGGCGATGAAGAACCACGACGGCCGGGAGAAGAGCCTGCTGCGCGACCTCGGCCGGGGCATCGCCCCCGACTCGGTGCTGTGGCGGCCGAAGAACCACTACCCGGCCACCCACCACCCCGACTACAACGCGGGCCTGCAACGGCTGGCCCGCGAGGCGCTGGACGCACCGCACGTACGGGACATCGCCGACGAGACGGTCGTCGGGGCGGCCATCGACACGCCTGCCGAGCAGTTGCCGTGGGGCCACCGGCTCCGCCTGGAGCGGGTCGTCGACCTCGCGCTGTGGCTCGACCACCACCGCCCCGCCCTGGCCCTCTGACCTCGCGGCCTCGTCGGTGGTGTGGTCGGGGTTACTTGCCTGCGGCTGTCATGGAGGTGACGGCGTCGGCGGTGGTGGCGCGGTAGTTGCCCAGGTGGGGGTTGAGGACGCGGGTGTCGCTGGTGAGCGGGAAGTTGTGGGTGGCGGCGAGGGGCATGTTGGTGTCGTCCTGGTCGGCGAGGACGTTGAGTTCGTTGATGTCGGGGGTGGTGCCGGTGGTGGCGCCGCCGGGGTTGAGGTCGATGACGGCGTAGGCGTTCTGGCCGGCGGGGACGGGGAAGCGCTGGGTGCCGCTGGCGAGTACGGGCCGGATGTTGTTGCTCTGGTCGCGGGCGGTGGAGTTGCCGAGGTTGACGCCGGGGGAGGAGCTGAGGCTGCAGGCCTTGGTGCCGGTGTTGTGGACTTCGATGACCCGCTGGCTGGGCGCTCCGGGGCGTGCGGTGACGTGGATCGAGAGGTTGTTGATGTCGCACGGGCTGGCGTCGGCGGGGGCGGGGGCGTTGCCGGGTCGGGTGCTGGTGGAGGGGCTGGTGCCGGACGGTGTGTGGGGTGTGCCCGTGGGGGTGTGCGAGGCCGGGCCCGTGGTCGGTGCGGTCGGTGCCCCGGTTGCGGGGGCCGCGCCGGTGGGGGCGGGTGTGACGGCCGCGGTGGTGGGGGAGGCCTTCGGGCCGGCGGCCGGGTCGGTGTTGTCGGGCCCGCAGGCGGTCAGGACGAGTCCGGCGCCGACGGCGAGGACGGCGGTGACGAGCAGCGGGCGACGGCGGCGGACGGACATGGTGGCTCCCCGATGGCGGTGCGTGCTGGCTTGCTGGACACCTACCATGACGGTCGGTCAGTGGCTTTCGGTGGCATGCGCGGCGTCACAATCACCAGGACATCCCGAGGACCGGACTGTGACAATCGGCCAGGCGCAACACCATTGACACCGCGAGCCCCGGGCTCACCACTTCGCTCGCCTTCAGCCCCGCAGCCCCGCAGCCGGGCCTCCCCGTTTCCTGGCCGGAACCGGGCCGGGGAGGCCGGGGGCGTCAGCGCTGGGCGGTCAGGGGCGCGTAGGCGTCGGGGCGGCGGGTGGTGTTGAAGGGGAAGAGTTCGAGCCAGTCGTGGCGCTGGTCGAGGTCGAGGTCGGCGACCAGGACGGCGGCCTCGTCGCGCGGTGCCCGGGCGAGCACGCGGCCGTACGGGTCGACGATGAACGAGCTGCCGTAGAAGGTGAGTTCGCCTTCGGTGCCGATGCGGTTGGGGACGACCATGAAGGTGGCGTTGGCGATGGCGTTGCCGGTGATGACCTGCTGCCACAGCGGCTGGGTGTCGAAGCCGGGGTGGCCCGGCTCGGAGCCGATGGCGGTCGGGTAGACGAGCACGTCGGCGCCGGCGAGGGAGTAGGCGCGGGCGAGCTCGGGGAACCACTGGTCCCAGCAGGTCGGCAGGCCGACGGCGGCGTCGCCCACCTCGGCGAGGGGGAAGGCGTCCTCGCCGGCCGGGCCCTGGCGGAACCAGGTGTCCTCGTAGTAGCCCTCGGTCACGGGGATGTGCAGCTTGCGGGTGCGCTGCACCAGGGTGCCGTCGGGGGCGACGAGGATCGCGGTGTTGTAGCCGAGGCCGTCGGGGCCGTCCGGCCCGTCGGCCTTCTCGAAGAGCGAGGCGTGCACGTGGATGCCGTGCTCGCGGGCGGCGGCCGCGGCGAACGCGAAGGTCGGGCCGGTGCGCAGGTCCTCGGGCTCGACGGCCTGCGGGTGGTCGGACTGGCGCAGCACGGCGAAGTACGGGGAGAGCGTGAGCTCCTGGAGGGCGACGAGGGCGGCGCCCTGTTCGGCGGCGAGGCGGATTCCCTCCAGCAGGCCGGCCCGGTGCTGCTCGGGGTCCGCGTGCCAGCGCTGCTGGACGAGGGCGACCCGCAGGGCGGCGCGCCGGGGCGCGCGGGTGCGGGCCGGGGACGCGGGCGGGTTCAGGGCGGTGATCAGGCGCATGGCGGGTCCTCGGGTCATCTCGGGTCATGGTGTCGGGAGCAGCGGCCGAAGCTGTGCCGGAACGTTCCGGCACGGATGACCCTAAGCCTTGCCGGAACGTTCCGGCAAGGGGGTTCGAGGAGCATGGCAGGCGCCCGGACCACGGGTGGCCTCCGGTTCTGCGTCTAGACTTCCGGGCTGTGACCAGCCGATCCGTGACCTTGTTCGACGTGGCCCGGGCGGCCGGGGTGTCCAAGAGCACCGCCTCCGACGCCCTCCTCGGATCCGGCCGGGTGGCCGAGGCGACGCGTGAACGCGTCCAGGCCGCGGCCCGAGAGCTCGGCTACCGGCCGAACTCGGCGGCGCGCAGCCTGCGCCGCTCCAGCACCGGGGCAGTGGGCCTGTACCTGCCGCGCACGGCGACCCGCCTCGACTACTACATGAAGCTGGCGTTCGGCGCCGTCGAGCGAGCCCGCGAGGACGGCCTCGACGTGGTGCTGCTGGCCCCCGGGAAGGCGGCGGAGGGCGGGCTGGCCGCCCGGGTCGACGGGCTGATGGTCATCGATCCGGAGGTCGACGACCCGGCCGTGCCCGGTCTGCTGGCCGCCGGCGTACCCGTGGTCACCGGGGAGCGCTACCTCGGAGGCGGGGCCGCACCCAGCGGATCGGTGGTGTGCGACAACGCCACCTCGCTCGCCGCCCTGCTGGACCACCTCGCGCACCGCGGCGCACGCCGCCCGGCACTGCTGGCCCCCGGCCCGGGATCCGACTGGGCGGCCGCCCTGCGGGCCGCCGCCGCCGACTGGACCGGGCGCCACGGCGTCGAGGTCGCCGTGCGAACGGTCCCGTTCGCGGCCACGCCGACCGAGGCCGAGGCCGCCACCACGGACCTGCTCGCCGGCACCCCGGGCCTGGACGCCGTGGTCTGCGCCCCCGACGGCGCGGTGCCCGGCGTGCTGGCAGCCGTGGCCCGGGCAGGCCTGCGGGCCGGAACCGAGGTGCTGGTGGCCGCCTGCGTCGACGGCGCCGCGGCACGCGGGTCGAGCCCGCAGGTGACGGCGGTGGACCTGCGCGCGGCGGAGTACGGCCGCGAATGCGCGGCCCTGCTCAGCGACCTGCTGTCGGGCGCGGCGGAACCGGGCGTGGTACGGACCCACGCCTGGGAACTCCGCGTCCGGGCTTCCACCGCCGGTCGCGGCTGACACCGACCCGAACGGACACCGACCCGAACGGACACCGACCGCGGCCCCGGACGACGACCGGGCGTCCTCGTCTCCGGGGTCGAGGGCGAATGCATTCGTTCGGGTGGATTGGCACCGATAGCGGCAGGTGGGGCGCGGTCCGGCCGCCATGATGCCGTCACGGAACGACCACCCGTTGGGAGCGCTCACCATGACGACGCAAGGCCGGACCACCACCGAGTCCGGCGACGAACCACTGGACCTGGCGGATCAGGAGCTGGTCCGCGATCCGTTCACCTCCTACGCGCACATCCGCGAACGCGAGCACCTGGTGCGGGGCTGCGTCCGAGGCGTCGACCCCATGTGGGTGGCGACCCGCCACGACGACATCCGCACGATCATGAGCGATCCCGACTTCACCATCGACGCCGCGACCGTCCCCGGCGCGAAGGTGGCCCACCGCACCGAACAGACCTGGCAGGCCCGCGGCATGTACGCGGGCTACGAGAAGTACCTGCGCGCCGGGATCTTCGACTCGGACGGCTCCGACCACCGCCGTCTGCGCGGCCTGGTCGCCGCCGCGTTCTCCCCGCGCCGCGTGGCCGCGCTGCGCCCCCGGATCGAAGCCATCGCCGCCGACCTGCTCGACCGCCTGCCGGACCACGCCGAGGACGGCGTCGTCGACCTGATCGAACACTTCGCCCGACCGCTGCCCATCACCGTCATCTGCGAACTCATCGCCGTCCCCGAAGCCGACCGCGACCGCTGGCGGAGTCGCAGCGCCACCCTGGCCGCCGGCACCTGCGGCGAGGAACTGGGCGACGCGCTCGCCGGCATGGTCGCCGACGCCCACCTCCTCGTCGGCCTCCACACCGCCGACCCGGGCGACGACCTCATCTCCGAACTGCTCGCGCCCCACCACGACGACCGCCTGAGCACCGACGAGCTCGTCTCGCTCATCACCAACCTGGTCGTCGCCGGGCACATCACCACCGTCAACCTCATCGCCAACAGCACCGAAGCGCTCCTCGCCCACCCCGACCAGCTCGCCCTGCTGCGCGAGGACCCCGCCCTCATGCCGCACGCCGTCGATGAACTCATGCGCTACTGCGGGCCCGTCGTGCGCGCGCTGCCCCGTTACGCCACCCGCGACACCACCGTCGGCGCCACCCCGGTGTGCGCCGGAGAAGCCGTCCTCCCGATGGTGTCCGCGGCCAACCGCGACCCCGCCGCCTTCGCCGACCCCGACCGCCTCGACCTCGGCCGCACCCGCCACAGCAAGGAGCCCCACCTCGGCTTCGGGCACGGCGCGCACCGCTGCCTGGGCGCGCACCTCGCCCAGGAGGAGGCCGCCGTCGCCCTGGCCGCGCTGTTCAGCCGGGTACCCGACCTGCAACTCGCCGTCGACCCGGAGCACCTGCAACGCGGCACCAACCCGCTCAACTGGCACCTGAAGACCCTCCCCGTACGCCTCCAACCCCCGAGCCACACGGCGCCGGCCAGGAACGAGGCACACCCGGCCTAGCTGGCAGAGAACGGCAAGGGCAACGCGCGCAGTGTCCCCGAGCAAGGCGCGGAGGTGAGTGGCCGGGAAGTACTCGCACATGACGGAATGTTGAACGCCCGGGCGGCCGCGAGAGACTGTCCGGGCACCTACCGCGACCCGCTGATCCACCGAAAGCCGGCTGACTTCCATGGACTTGACCACCGACGGGATCGACAGCCTCCTCGCGCGCTACATGCACGGGGACGGTGGCGCCCTGGAGGACCTGGTGGCTGCCGGACCGGTGAGCCTTCGCCGACTCCTCGACGTGTTCGCGGGCCGGGCGGAGAAGAGCTGGGACCTGGCGGAGATCGTGAGCCGCGACCGGGACGAGTACCGGCGCCCCGCCTCGCTGCAGGTACTCCTGGCGGAGGCTCTCCCGGATGGGTTGTTCGACGCGCTGGCGGACGACCCCTCGCTCGAATCGCTGCTGGCCCGTGAGACGTTCGCACATGTCAGGGACCCGCGGACGGTGCCGTTCCTGGAGCGCCAACTTCGCTCCGGTAGCCCGGAGTTCCGTCACCGGGCGTTGCTCGGTCTGGCAGAGAACGGGTCCGCTGAGCACACGGAGGCCGTCGTCGGGTGTCTGGCGGACCCTGCGATGCGGTCCGAGGCGGTGGAGACGCTGGCCCGGCTGGGCGATGCCCGCGCGGTCGGGCCGTTGCTGCGTGAGCACCTCGCGGACGACTCCGACTTCGCCCGGCGCGCCGGAACGGCTCTGGACCTGGTCGAGCAGCGCATCGGCGGGCCGCCGACGCCCCCGGTCTGGCGCGAGCTCGGGCCGGTGGAGTTCGTGGTGACGCCCAAGATGGGCGTCCCGTGGTGTGTGACAGAGGTCCTGGTGGTGCCCGGACAGACGGTCCGGGGAGGCGAACTCATGGCCGCCATGGAGAACGACGCGCTGAGCAACGATCTGATCGCCGACTGGCCCGGCACGGTGACGGAGGTCCGGATCGCGGTGGACGACGAACTGCCCGAGGAGATCGTCGCCCTTGTCGTGCAGAGTCGCAGGCGGGTCGGGTAACGGGAGTGACGATCCGGCAGTGCGGCCCGGGAGCCTTCGCCCGCCGCTGTCGGACCCCGCCGCTAAGGTCGGTCCCATGACCGATCGGACGACCTACGCACCCCTGATCCTCTCCGCCTACGACCACGAGCCGGAGTCCTACTACCTGATGCTCACCGACGACGCCATGGTCGCCGTCGAGGACGAGTTCGAGGCCTGCGGCCAGTACGGCAACGGGTACGGCTGGGCGGGCGTCGCCCGGGCCGCGGTGCTCGCGCACGCGCCGGAGGTGTCGGAGCGGCTGACCTACGATCCCGAGGCGGGGATGTTCATCGCCCGCAGTCGGGACCTGGACGCTCTGCAACGCCTCGCCGCGCTCCTGAGTCAGGCGTTCCACGACCGCGCCCGGCTCGCCGAGTTGATACGCGGCGTCGATCCGGACGACTTCGACTGACTGTCGGCCGGGCGCCTCCCGCCGTACCGCGGGGTGGGGGACGACCCGCGCGCCGGGCGGCACCCTCACGGCGGCTGCGGCTGACACGTTCGGTCCGCCTGCACCGGAAGCCGTCGGCGACGTCGCGGAGCGATGCGACAGCGGTTGCGGCGGTGGCGAAACGGATCGTGGAGGGACCGGTGTACGGGGCGCGCGGGCCAACAGCCGGCTACGGCTTGCGGGCCAGTGCGCAGGAGATCAGCTGTTCCCACACCGTCGGAGCGGGCCTGTCCACGCCGTTCCCGGTGCCGTCGTCGTCCGGCGCGGGGTCCGGCCGCCACAGGGAGCAGGGGACCAGGCCCGGTTCGAGGAGCTCAAGGCCGTCGAACAGGCCGGTGATCTTCTCGTCGGTGCGCCAGCGGCCGCGGCCGAAACTGCTCTGCAGCTTCTGCTCCATGAGCCGGGTCTCCTCGTTCCCGCCGGAGCGGAAGTGGGAGATGTAGACCTGACTGCCCGACGGCACCCGGTCCACCCACCAGCGCGCGAGCTCGGCGGGGCGTTCGGCATCGGTGAGGTGGTGCAGCACGGCGCTGAAGACGACGCCCACCGGCTCGTCGAAGTCGATCAACTCCTGTAGGCCGGGGTCGTGGTAGAGCTCCTCCGGCGCGCGCAGGTCCGCCCGGATCACGGTGGTGCGGTCGTCGGCGGCCAGCAGGGCCCGGCTGTGCGCGACCACGACCGGGTCGTGGTCGACGTAGACGACGCGCGCGTCCGGACGGTGCCGCTGGGCGACCTGGTGCACGTTGTCGGCGGTGGGCAGGCCGCTGCCCATGTCGACGAACTGGGAGACGCCGTCGCGGGCCATGGCCGCCACGGCGCGAACGAGGGCCCCGCGATTGGCGAAGGCCATCGCCCGCGAACCGGGCAGGTCCTTGATGAAGAAGTCGCCGATCTCGCGGTCGACGGCGTAGTTGTCCTTGCCGCCGAGCAGATAGTCGTAGACCCGGGCGATGCTCGGCTTCGACTGATCATCCTCTGTGCTGCGATCGGTCACGGCAGCCGACTTCCCGTCCCTCGGACCAGTGCGGCCTCAAGCCTAGGGTGTGTCCTCCCACCCCCGCCTGCGCGCCGACGCCGGTGCGCCGGGCGTTCGTGCGTTTGGGGGCACAGCGCGTGGCGTGTCCTGGAAGCGCCCTGACCGTGCGTCTTACTGGGGAGCGGCTGCTGGGACCGGCGGCCTCTGGACCGCCGCCCCAGCAGAGGAGAGCACAGTGGCGCAGAGCAGGGCAGCCCTCGATCTCATTCCTTCGTGGAGCCGCGTTCCGAGGGTTGACGTCGCGCCGGCCCGGGATCCGGAGGCGGTGCGAGATCCGGAGGCGGTGGGGCTGCCGGTGGTCCAAGGGGCGGTGGCGGTGCCGGCGTGGATCGGGCTGGGCCCGGGGGCCGTGGAGGCCGCCGGCATGACGGGGGCGACGGGCCGGGTGCTGCTGGTGCCCCGGGAGGACGGGCCGGACGTCGTGCTCTACGGGACGGGGCCGGAGGGTGAGGCAGGTCCCGATGTGCTGAGGGACGCCGGGGCGGCCGTGGCGCTCGCGGTGCCGGGCCGTTCGCGGCTGGCCGTCGTGGTGCCGTCCGGGGCGGGTGCGACGCCGGCGGAGGCGGCGCAGGCGTTGGTGGAGGGGGTGCTGCTGGCCCGTTACGGCTTCGATCCGCTCAAGCGCGAGCCGTCCGGCACGGCGCTGGAGACTGTCACGGTCGTGGAGGGTTCGGGCTCGGGTTCGGATTCGGACTCGCGCGAGGCCGTCGAGCGGGGCGCAGAGCGCGGGGTGTGGCTGGCCCGCGCGACGATGCTGGCCCGGGACCTGGCCAGCGCGCCGCCCAGCCTGCTGACCGCGCCGGACCTGGCCGAGGTTGCGGTGCGGCTCGGCGCGCAGTGCGGCCTGAGGGTGGAGGTGTTCGGGCAGCGGGAGCTGGAGGAGCTGGGCTGCGGCGGCCTGCTGGGCGTGAACCGGGGCGGCGTGGACGAAGCCCGCATGATCAAGCTCACCTACCTGCCCTCCGGCGCCGGTGACGGGACGCCCCGGCTGGCCCTGGTGGGCAAGGGCATCACCTACGACTCCGGGGGCATCAGCCTCAAGCCCGCCGACGCCGTGCACGCGACGATGAAGAACGACATGTCCGGTGCAGGGGCGATCCTGGCGGCCCTGTGCGTCCTGGCCGGGCTCGGCTGCCGGACGGCCGTGACGGGCTACCTGATGTGCACGGACAACATGCCCTCGGGCTCGGCGCTCAAGCTGGGCGACGTGCTGTGGATGCGCGGCGGCACGAGCGTGGAGGTGGTCAACGCCGACGCGGAGGGCCGCCTGGTCATGGCGGACGCCCTGGTCCTGGCCGGCGAGGAGCCGGGGGACGCGATCGTGGACATCGCCACCCTGACCGGCGCGTGTCTGCGGGCGCTCGGCGCCGAGACCGCGGGCGTGTTCGGCAACGCCCAGCCGCTGGTCGACCAGGTCCTGGACGCCGCCGCCCGCACCGGCGAGCCGGCCTGGCAGCTGCCGCTGTCGCGGCGCTACCGGCCGGAGCTGGACTCGGAGGTGGCGGACCTGAAGAACATGGGCGGCCCCAACGGCGGGGCGATCCATGCCGCGCTGTTCCTGGAGGAGTTCGTCGCCGGCCGCCCCTGGGCGCACATCGACATCGCCGGGCCGGCCCAGAACGACAAGCCGAGCGGCTGGCGCACCAAGGGCTGCACCGGCTTCGGCGCGCGCCTGCTCGCAGAGCTCGCGCTGGCCTTCACCCCTCCGTCGACGGCCGCGCGGACCGACTCCACCCGCTCGATCAGTGAGGAGGCCGGCCGGTGAGCGCCCTCGCCCACGCCCAGGCCGACGGCCCGCAGGACAAGAGCGCCACCGCCTCCGGGAACGGAAAGTCCGGCGGAGGGTCGGGGCGCGTCCTGGACGCCATCGAGAAGATCGGGAACAAGGTCCCGCACCCGGCCATCATCTTCCTGCTGCTGTGCGTCCTGGTGATCGTGCTGTCGGCGGTCCTGGCCGCGTTCGACGTCCACGTCACCGGCGAGACGGTCAAGTCCGTTCCCTACCCGGCCACGCAGGTCCACGAGGGCGGCACCGAGTACGCGGGCACCCACCTGCCGCCGGAGTCGACGTACACCCACCACTACGAGACCGTCGTCGAGACGACGAAGGTCGAGAGCCTGCTGTCCGGCGACGGCGTCCGGTTCCTGTTCACCTCCGCGGCGCACAACTTCAACGACTTCGGCGTCGTCGCGGTCATCCTCGTCATCATGGTCGGCGTCGGGCTCGCGGAGGAGGCCGGACTGATCGCGGCCCTGATCCGACGCCTGGTCAGGATCTCACCACCGGAGACCCTCACCGCGATCATCGTCTTCGCCGGCATCCTGTCCAGCATCGCCTCCGACGCCGGCTACCTCGTCCTCATCCCGCTGGGAGCGGTCGCCTTCATCAGCGCCGGGCGCCACCCGCTCGCCGGGATCGCCGCGGCCTTCGGCGGAGTCAGCGCGGCCTTCAGCGTCAACCTGCTCATCGCCCCGATCGACGGCATCATGACCGAGATCACCAACCAGGCGATCAGGCTCGTCAACCCCGGGCAGTCCCTCAACCTGACCGCGAACTACTACTTCGCGATCGGCTCCACCCTGTTCCTCACCATCGTCATCACCTTCATCACCGAACGCATCATCGAACCCCGCCTGGGCCCCTGGCAGCCGCGGGACACCGCCGCCGTCGCGGACAGCGAGGAGCCCCCCGTCGACACCGCGGCCGAGGCCCGGGGGCTGCGCTACGCCGGCCTCTCGCTGATCGCGCTCGTGGTGGCCGTCACGCTGCTCGCGTTCATCCCCGGCGCGCCGCTGCGCAACCCGGAGACGGGGAGCCTGTTCGAGGACTCGCCGTTCATGGACGGCCTGATCGTCATCATCATGATCGCGTTCCTGGTGATGGGCCTGGCCTTCGGCGCGGGCGCGAGGACCCTGCGCGGCAGCGCCGCCGCGATGGACGCGATCACCAAGACCTTCGCCGGGCTCGGCGGCCTGATCTTCCTGCTGCTGATCATCGCCCAGTTCATCTCGTACTTCAATTACAGCAACATCGCCACGGTGGTCGCCGTGCAGCTCGCCGACCAGCTGGAGAGCGCGAACATCGGTGCGATCTGGCTCCTGATCGCCTTCATCCTGCTGACCTACGTCATCAACCTGATCATCCCCGGGATCATCCCCAAGTGGGCGATCTTCGCGCCGATCTTCGTGCCCCTGTTCATCCGCCTCGGCGTCGCGCCGCAGACCGTGCTGGCCGCCTACCGGGTCGGCGACTCCCCGACGAACGTCGTCACCCCGCTGATGGTCTACCTGCCGTTCATCGTCCTGCAGTGCCAGAAGTTCAGGAAGCAGGCCGGTGTCGGCACCGTCATCTCCCTGATGATCCCCTACACGGTCATCGTGGCGGTGGCCTGGCTGCTGTTCTTCGTCGCCTGGTACGCCATCGGCATCCCGATGGGGCCGGGCGCACCCGTCAAACTGTGAACCTGTGCTTGCCGGTGCTCACTCGGCTCTCTCGGCCGGGGTGTCGCTCCGGTCTGCGGACGGCCTTCGGACCAGGCCCGCGGGGTCGACGAAGCGCACCGTCGTCCGGGCCCGGAGGCCGGCGGCGCAGTCGGCCAGCAGCCTGCGGGCGATCGGGCGCACGGCGGTGACGTGGGAGAGGTCGACCGTGACCAGCGGCCGGGGCTGATCGCGGGCCAGGCGACGGACGCAGTGGACGATCTCCTCGGCGGCGGCGAAACCGAGGTCGCCCAACAGCTCCAGGTGGTGCGCGCCGTGGTCGGTGCGCACCGCCTGGAGCGGTGAGCGCGCACGCTCGGTGTGCCGCAGGACGTGCAGGCCCAGTTCGGCGGACAGCTCCCGCAGGACGGCGCTCGCGCGGACGCTGTTGCCCCGAGGGTCCAGCGGGGGGCTGAACACGCCGACGCCGAACTGGCCGGGGCTCACGGCGCAGACCCCTCCGCCGACGCCGCTCTTGGCCGGCAGGCCCACCCTCAGCATCCATTCCCCGCTGTGGTCGTACATGCCGCAGGTGGCCATGACCGACAGCGTCGCGCTCGCCGCGTCGGCGTCCACGACGCGGCGCCCGGTCACCGGGTTGCGCCCGCCGTTGGCCAGCGTGGCGCCCATGACGGCCAGGTCGACGGCGGTGACCTCGATCGCGCACTGGCGGAAGTACACGTCGCAGGCCTGCTGGGCCGGGCGCTCCAGCACGCCCTGGGAGAGCGTGAGGTAGGCCAGCGCCCGGTTGCGGTCCCCGGTGGCGGCCTCGGACCGGTAGACGTCCTCGTCGACCGTCAGCCGGCGGCCTGCGAAGCCCGACAGGGTGTCGCGGATCCGTTCGAACGCGGCCTCGCAGTCGCCGCCGATCAGCGCGGTCGTCACGATCGCCCCGGCGTTGATCAGCGGGTTCGCCGGGCGCCCGGTGCCGGCCTCCAGGCTGATCGCGTTGAACGGCTCCCCGCTCGGCTCGAACCCGACCCTCCTGGCCACCTCCGCCAGGCCCAGCTCCGACAGTGCCAGCGAGTACACGAAGGGCTTCGAGACCGACTGGATCGTGAAGGCGGCCGACGCGTCACCGGCCTGATAGGCGTGGCCCTGGACGCTGACCATGGCGAGGCCGAAGGCGTGCGGGTCGGCGCGGGCGAGTTCGGGGATGTAGCGGGCGACGTCACCGGCGGTATCGGCGCGGTGCCGTTCGACGAGTTCGGCGAGCACCGCCGTCACGGGCTCCATCACCGCACCACGGCGGCGCAGCGCGCGGGCCCGGTCGGGCCCTGCCCCCCGTGCGGGCGCCGTCCGGCGGAGGGGGTTCACGAGGTGAGGAGGCGTTGCTTGGCCGCCGTGAACTCGTCGTCGGTCAGCATCCCGCTCTGCCGCAGTTCGACGAGGCGTTCGAGCTGGGCGAGCGTCTGGTCGTTCGGCGCGGCGCCCGGCACGGCCTGAGACGCGGGTGCGGGCGACGGCGGTGCCGGGGCCGCCTGCGCGGTTGCCTGCTGGTGCCGGGCGGCGACCCTGCTCGACACGGACGTGGCGGTCCCGGCGATGACGGCGGTGCGGGCGGCGGTGCCGATGAGCCCCGGGCGCCCGCTGCGCGACAGACGACGGCCGATCATGACAGCTCCTTCTCGGAGTCCGGCTCCCCTTTTGGAGTCCGATCTTTCAGAGACCGATCGCGGCGAGGTCGGCCGCCACCACGGTGTGCGGCACGTGCTCGCGCGTGACCAGGACCCCGTCCGCGTCGTCGAGTGCCCGCAGCAGCGGCGCGGCCCAGCGGTGCTCCCAGACGATGATCGCCGCCGAGCACCCCGCCGGGATCTCGTCGCAGACGCTGGCCAGGTCCTCGTCGCTCAGCAGGCCCATGATCTCGCCGTCCAGTTCGGCGAACACGGCGGCTTCGTCGCTGTCCAGGGCATCGAGTTCGAGGACGCGGACCGTCCCCCGCTCGTCCCTCTTGATGAAGGTGAGGTCGAGGATGCGGATGATCCCCTCGGAGGTCAGGCGCTTGAGCTCCGGCAGGATCGCCCCCCGGAACCGGTTGCCCGGGAAGGCCATGACGGCGTACTCGACCGGCCCGACGTCCATGGCGCCACGCCCCTTCCGCATCGCGTCCCGCCCGTACCCTCATCCTCCGCCGCCCCCAGCGCCGCCGCGACCGCGCGGACGGCTCACCCGTACTGATGACGTACTGAGGGCGCGCTGTTGACGAGTGGAACCGGATCGCCGGGGGCCGCACCACCGCCCCCGGCGTTCCGCCGTACCACCGGGACCTGCGGAAAGCCGCCGCGGACGGGTGAGCGCGGGCGGCCCGCCGGGGCGTGGGCGAGGGGCGGAAACGGGCGCCCGGCCGCAACGGGGAGCGGTACCGTCGGGCGGTGACCCGACCGGCCGACGAACCCTGCGACCGGACCTGCCGCGCACCCGCCGCGGCCGTGTGAGAAGGAGTCCCGTGTCATCGCCTTGTGACCCCCGATACGCCGCCGTCGGCGATGTGAGCACCGCGCTCATGATGATCGACTCCCGGCTCAAGGCCGTCTACGACGGTAGGACCGGGACGGACCCCGTACAGCAGCGGCTGGTCGACGAGTTCGCCGCATCCGTGGGCCCCGAAGAGTTCAACGCGCTGCTGGACGGCGCGTGCACGCTCATCTACCTGTTCATGAACTGGCTGCGGTCGGCCTGCGAGGAGCACGACAAGGACGTCATCGAGCACGTGGTGCCCACCCTCGTGGCCACGATGCGGATGATGCCCAGGACCTTCCGCCCCGAGGTCATCCCCACCATGGCCGGCCTGGTGATCGCCGCGGGCAGCGGCCTGAGCCCCAACCTGTGGCGCGCGCAGTACGGGCCCTGGACCGACGCCGAGATGAACCCCCTGGAAGCCACGGCCACCCTGCTCGCGGAGCACGTCAACCGGGTGTCCGGCGACGACCACGACTTCGCCACCCGCCTGATCACCGACGCCCTGTCCAAGCTGGACCAGGACTGAGGCGCCACCGCGTGCCCTCGACCACCGGGTCGAGGGCCGGTCATCCGGTCATCCGGTGATCGCGGAGAGCCGCCGTCGCGGTGTCACGACTGCTCCCCCGCCCGCAGTTCGGTGGCGATCTGGCGCCGGCCGGCGACCAGCGTCTCCAGCACCACCCCGAGGCCGACCAGCAGGGCCAGGCCCGCGGTGGGCAGCAGCACCGGCATCAGCGCGGGGGTGACGACCTCCCCGACCCTGGCACCGACCAGGGTCGAGATGTCGAACGCGCCGCCCAGCAGGGCGACCGCCGCCACCGCGACCAGCCCGCCGCCGACGGCCGCCACCAGGGCCTGCGGCAGCGTCTCGGTGATGATCAGCGCCAGCCCCTGCCGGGGCCGCAGGCCCATGGTGCGCAGCCGGGCGAGCACGGCCGTGCGGTCGGGCGCGGCCCGGAACAGCGTCAGCAGCACCGCGAGCAGGGCGAACCCGGCGCCGGCGGCACCCGAGTACCGGAACAGCCGCCCGGCGGCGTGCTGCAGCGGGTCGTCGCCGAGCTCGGCGATGGTCTCCCGGCTGCTGTGCACCGTGTATCCCGCGGGCAGGCCGCGGACGGCCTTGCCGACGGCTGCGGCGTCGTCCGCGATCATCTTGGCCAGGCCGGTCGGCTGGACCCCGCCGTTGTCCCGCAGTGCTGTCCTGACCCCTTCGGGGTCGATCTCGCCGACGGCGAACCACTGGTTCACCCGCTTGGCGTCCGGCAGTCGCTCCCAGGCGGGGCCGGCGGGAACGACGGCGAACGGCTTGCCCGGGTCCGGCAGGGCGGGGGTGGCGCCGACGGTCCCGGCGACGGCGAGGCGCAGGTCGTTGCCGTTGGGCGTGCGCACCTGGGACGACCCTGCGGCCAGGCGCTCGGCCAGGTCGCGGCTGACCAGCGCGGGCACCGGGGTGTCCCGGCCGCCGGCCGCCCCGGCCAACTTCGCCGGATCGAACTCGCCGGCCCCGAGGGTCCGGGCGATCTCGGCGTACGCCGCCGGATCGACCACCATGATCAGGTAGGCCTCGGTGTAGCGCTGGTCGGCGCCGACGATGCGGGCGTTGGGCTCGACCCAGACCGCGGTCGAGGCCCGCACGCCCGGCAGGGCGTCGGCGGCCTTGGTGAACGACTCGGACAGGGTGGCGTAGCCCGGGAGGGAGACGCCGATGTCCCCGCCCGTGGCGATGTGCGCGGCGCGGGTCCGGGCGTGATCGACGGTGTCGAGCACGGTGGCGCCGAAGCCGGTCGTGGTGACGGCGATGACCAGGGCGAGCAGCGGCAGCGCGGAGGGCCTGCGGCGGCCCGAGTCGTCGCGGGCGGCGCGGGCCAGGCCGAGGAAGCCGATCAGGCCGCGGCCTCGGCCGACGAGGGCGGCCAGCCGGCCGACCACCACCGGCTCGATCCGGGCCAGCAGCAGGCCGCCGGTGACGGCGAGCAGGAGCGGGGCGGCCACCAGCAGTGGATCCGGCCCGGAGCCGGTGCCGACGCCCCGGTGCCGGACCTCTGCCACGGCCGCGGCGGTGACGGCGAGGACGGCGAGTTCGCCGACCAGTCGGCGTCGGCCGCCGGCCGGCCGCCGGCGTGCCCACAGCAGGGCCGCGCGGGCCGGGAAGGCCAGCAGCGCGATCAGGGCCGCGGCCAGGGCCGCCAGCACCGCGCGGTCCCAGCGGGGGGTGGGCAGCAGCACCAGGGCGAGGGCCGTTCCGAGCACGGTGGCCGGCAGGACGGTGACCGCGCCCTCGGCGATCAGCCGTCGCAGCACCCCGGCACGGGAGCCGCCGCGGGCCTGGAGCAGCCTGATCTCGGCGGTGCGCCGGTCGGTGGTGAGGGCGGCGGCCAGGAACAGCACCACGGTGGCGACGCCCGCGACGGCGGCCGGGCCGATCGTGCTGAGCGGCAGCGAGGCTTGGTAGCGGTCGTCCGCCCGGTTGAGGATTTCGGGAAGGCCCGAGGAGGTGTGCAGGTCGGGACGCCGGGTCGCGTCGGCCAGGGCGGTGGCGTCGCGCCCGGTCAGGAAGGAGCTGAGGATGCCGCGGGTGCGGTCGAGCTGGTCGGCGTGCAGCGAGGCGGCGTCGACGGGCAGCCGCCAGAAGTTCTCGGCGTTCGAACCCCAGCGGGCCAGCGCGGGCAGGCTGTCGCCGTCGACGAATCCGCTGGTCATCCAGTGCTCGTGCTCGGGGTCGGCCCTCAGGCAGGCGCGGGCCGGGCAGCCGAGCTCCTCCCAGAACGGGTCCTGGGGGTCGTTGACCTGGTAGAGGCCGACCACCACGGTGGTCCGCTTGGCGCCCGAACCCTCGGTGCCGTTGTCGATGACGTCACCGAGCTTGATGTGGATGCTCTCGGCGGCCTTCTCGCTGATCACGATCGGCAGCGGACCGCCGGCGGCGCCGGGGGTCGGCCAGGTGCCGTCGGTGAGGGTGGCCCGGGCGGCCAGGTCGTGCAGGTAGAGCAGGCCGAGGGCCGGGTCGGTCCTCCTTTCCGCGAACCGGTCGTACTCCGGATTGCCCATGCCGCGGTCGCCCAGGGCGCGGGCGCCGTAGGCCTGGCCCGACTGGGTCAGCGTCAGCTGTCGACCGACCATCTCGGTGAGCTGCCGCTGCACCCGGTCGAGTTCGGCGGCCTTGTCGTCGTCCCGCGTCTTGGACGTGGTCTGCAGGCTGGTCTGGTTGAGGCCCTTGTGGCCGACGAAGTCCTGGAGCGCCGTGTCCGCGCCCCGGTCCGCGATGCGGGGGAAGGCCGCCGCCAGGAAGACGGCGACGAACGCCAGGGCCGCCATGAGCAGCGCGGCCAGCGGGTTCGCCCGCAGCCTGGTGCGGACCCAGCGCGCGGGGCGGTGGGCGGTCCCGGGAGCGGTCCCGGTGGTGGGCGCGGTGGTGGGTACGGTGGTGCCGGTCCGGGGGGTCACCGCTCCTCCACGTGGCGCAGCCGGGTGGCCACGTCCCGACGGCGGCGTCCGATGGGGAAGGCCGACAGCAGCGGGGCGGCAGCCGCCAGCGGCGGTCGCCCGCGCGGTCGGCGCACGACGAAGCCGAGCATCAGGTTCTCCCCCCAGTCGTATCCCGGCCCACCCATTGATCCGATCCAGGCACAGATCGGCCGTGGACGGACACCCGCGGGCGCACCGGCGCAGTGATCACCGACATTCGGTCGCCGGATAGCGGACGATGCTGTCAGATTCGTTCCGGGAACGGAAGGGATTTGGGCGAATCAAGTAAGCAAGGGCAAATGCCATGCACACTTCACAATTCTGGTATTTGCTGCACTCCTTTGACCGGCGGAAATTCCTTTCCCGAATCTTCTGCTCGGGATCGTGAACCCGTGAGCCGCTGCGTCCGTTGGCCCGGGCGACCGCCGGCTCGATGGTGGCCGTGGCCGCACCCGTTCCGGAGGAGGTTCGACAGCGATATTCTGTCGCGTTGTCCGAGGAATCCGGGGTTGTGGCCGGAAAGCGCGGCCATTCGAGATCACCGGCCTGGGCGGATTCCCGGTGTGCCGATCGCGGGAATGAGCCCAGGCGGTGGAGCGAAGAAGGGCTCGGACCAGGTCTCCTGACGCAGGAGTTCGAGCAGGGCCGTTTCCGCCGGGCCCGCAGCGTGGCGGACGACGGCGATGACGGGCTGGGAGACGGGCGGGGACACCGGGCGCGCGAGGTGCTCGTGGCCGTGGGGCACCGCGGAGGCCGGGACGAGTGTCACCCCCAGCCCGTGGGCGGCCCAGCGTACGGCCGTCGCCGTCTGGGACACCCGGGCGACCGTGGTCGGGGTCAGCCCGTTCTCGAGCAGCACGTCCAGCAGCACGCCGTCGAGCGCGCTGTCGCGGTCGAACCGCACCCACGGCTCCCCGTCCAGGTCGCGCAGCTCGACCCGGTCCGTGGCGAGCAGCCGGTGCCCGGCGCCCAGCACCACGACGAACTCCTCGTCGCCGAGGTGGTGGGCGTCGGCGGGGCTCCGCTCGCACACCGCCATCAGGGCGAGGTCCAGCGTGCCCCGGCGGCCCAGCCGCTCCATCTCGGCGGAGCTCGGCTCCTCGAAGACGGTGACTTCCAGCCGGGGGAAGCGGCGGCGCAGCGCGCCCAAGGCGCCCGGCAGTTGCCGGGTGCCGAAGCCCATCTGCACCGCGACCGTCAGCTCGCCCACCAGCTCGTCGGCGCCGGCCCGCGCCGTCGCCCTCGCCCGCCGCGCCGCGCTCACCGCGGCCTCCGCCTCCCGCAGGAACGCGCGGCCGACCACGGTGGGCACCAGCCCGGTCGGCGTGCGGGCGAACAGCTCCACACCGAGCTCCCGCTCCAGGGCGCGGATCTGCTGGGACACCGACGGCTGGGCGACGTGCAGCAGCTCCGCCGCGGCCGTCACCGAACCCTCCTCGGCAACGGCCAGGGCGTACTCGAACTGACGAAGACTCATCGACTCCCCTCCCCTCCCCACGTCGTCCTCGGGTGCACGAGGCGGCGCCTCGTCGCGTCCCAGGTGGACGGGTCCCAGGCTATGAGGTGGTCGACGAGACGCCGGTCGCCGGCCACCACCGGCGGACAGGGCCTATAAGACGAGGGGATCCGGATCCTTCGCCGCCGGATGCTCCTCCGAGGCCGTGGTGCTCAGCGCGCGGGCCTCGCGGTCGAGGGCCAGGTGGAGGCCGACGGCCAGCATGGGAATCGCGGCGAGCACGAACGCCCACTGTATGTCCCAGCCGACCAGCAGGCCCATGGCCGCGATGGAGAGCGGTTCCAGCGTGGCCCGGGGCAGTTCCATCACGCTGCTGACCCGGCCCAGCACGTCCGTCGGGGTCCTGGTCTGGATGAACGTCGGCAGCGCGACGTCGCTGGAGTACGCGACGCCGATCCCCAGCAGGGTGAGCACCACCGCCGCGCTCCACACGCTGGGAAGGAAGCCCAGCAGTACGAAGGCGGTCCCCTCGCAGAGCGTCATCCCGATGATGAGCAGTCCCCAGCGGCGCGGCAGCCCGGTGAAGACCGCGCCGATGGTGCCGATCAGCTGCCCCAGTCCCCAGGCGGACAGCAGGACGCCCAGTGCGAGCGAGCCCTGGGGGAAGGTCTTGGCCAGCGCGGGAAGCCCCACGCTGAAGAGGCCGCTGTAGCTGAGGGCCGCCGCGCCGATCAGCAGGAGGACAGTGCGGATCTCCCTGCTGCGTCCGGCGTAGCGGAGACCCTCGACGATCTCCCGCCGGATCGCCGTGAACGACTTGGCGCCCTCGTCGGCCTCGCCCGCCTGGTCGGAGGCCTGGTCGCCCGCCTGGTCGGACGGTTGTCTGCGGGGTGCGCCGAAGACCGTCAGGGCGGCGAAGAAGAAGGTGAAGGCATTGAGCAGGATGGTGGTCGACGTCCCCACCGCGGCCACGAGGGCGCCGCCCAGGATCGGCCCCAGCAGCCGGGCCCCCTGCTCCCCGAAGCCGACGAGCGCGTTGCCCCGGGCGAGGTGCTCGGGCGGCAGGAGGGAGGGGATGATGCTGCCGGCGGCCGGCCAGAAGAACGCTTCGGCGACGCCGGTGAGCGCGCCGAGGGCGTAGAGGTGCCACGTGCTCACGTGGTCCGTCAGGGCGATCAGCCCCAGCGTGGCGACGGCGAGCCCCCTGAGCGTGTGGGAGCAGAACATGACGGCGCGCGGGGAGAGCCGGTCGGTCACCGCGCCGCCCACCAGCATCAGCACGCCCCGGGGGACGGCCTGGACGAGCAGGATTGTGGCCAGCGTGGTCGTCGATCCGGTCTCGTTCAGGATCAGCCAGATGAAGGCGACCTCGAAGCTGTAGTCCCCCACCAGGGAGACGGTCTCGCCCAGCCACACCCGCCGGAAGGGCCGGTGTTTCAGCGGCTGTCGCACCTTGTCGAGCATCGACTACCTCTCTGCTGTTCCACTTTTCCACGATGAAGGACTGCGGGACACTGCGGGGCACCTGCTCTTCGACGCTCTCGGCGGGGCGTGCGCGGCCGGTCTGTGGTGGGGAACGTTCTCTTCACTGGGGTGCGAACTCCAGGTGGAATCTGTCATGGACGGACGTGATGAGCCGGAGCAGTTCGTCATGGGTGGCGACGGCGCCCCGGACGAACGCCAGGCGCTGTGCGGGGTGGCGCCAGTCGACGGGCTGCCCAGGGGCCGTCGCCACGTCGACCTCGCCGACGCCGGGGAGGGCCCGTACGGCGTCGGCGCCGTCGATCGCCCGGACGGTGCCGACCGTGCGCGGTGGCACGATGAAGTACTCGAAGGTCACCGCCGCCGGCCGGGGGGCCGTGACGGGCTCGACGCCGCGCTCCAGGGCCAACTCGAAGGCGAGGGCCAGAAGATCGATGCCCAGCGCCCGGTCCAGCAGGCCCACGGCGCGCCCGCCGACGCGTCCGTTGACCTCGATGACGCGGGGGCCGTCCGGGGTGAGCTTCACCTCCGTGTGGGTCACCCCGGTCGTCACGCCGAGGGCCCGGACCGCGGCCGCGGCGAGCTCGGCGACGTCCTTCTCCACGGCGGGCGTGAGGGTGGCGGGCAGGAACAGTCCGGTCTCCCGCAGCGGGTCCGCCAGGGCGAACTTGCCGGTGACGCAGAGGGTCGTGACCTCCGCGTGCTGCACGACGGCCTCGACGGAGACGTAGTCCCCCCAGCCCGGTCCGGCCACCGCGGGGTCCCCGGGCAGGTACTTCTCCACGACGAAGTCGCGCGGGCCGCCGCCCGGGCCCGCCGGCCCGTCACCGGGCCCGGGGGCGAGGCCGACGTCGGCCAGGGCGCGCCGCTGCTGCTCGGGGTCCGCCAGCCGTACGGTGTCCTGACTGCCCGCCCCGGTACGGGGTTTGAGCACCACGGGGTAGCCCAGGCGGGCCACGGCGGTGTCGACCTCGGCGGCGGAGCGCACCACGACGCTCGGGGTGTGGTCGACCCCCGCCGCCGCGAACGCCGCGCGCTGGTCGGCCTTGTCGGTGAGCAGCCGGACGGTGTCCGGCCGGTGGTAGGGCAGGCCGAGGGCCTGGGCCAGCCGCGCGGTGCCGGCGAGGCAGTACTCGCTGAAGGTGACGATGCCCGCGGGGCCGTGCTCGCGCAGCAGTTCGGCGGCGGGGGTGTCGTGTCCGCTGATCTCGCAGACCCGCGCCCGCCGGCGCATCCCCGCGAGCAGCGGCGCCACGCCCGGTACGGCCGGGTCGCAGACGAAGACCACGTCGCACAGGCCGCGGGCGGCGCCGAGGATCTCGGCCGGCCCCGCCGACCCCCTGCCGTAGACGACGGCGACCGTGGGAAGCGTGTCGGTCACGGGGACCCCGGGGAGCCGGCCGGGCCCGCGGGGGCCGGTGCGGCGGGGGCCGCCTCGCGCCGGGCGGACTTCGGGGTCATGTCGTCCCACTCCTCCTCGATCCTGCGCAGGCAGTCCTCGCGGGACGCCGGCTCGCCCACCGTCCGCCACCCCTGGGGGACGTCGTGGTAGGTGGGCCAGATCGAGTACTGCTCCTCGTGGTTGACGACGATGCGGTACTGGTCCTCGGTCACGGCGCGTCGTTCTCCTTTGCCTTCGGGGCGAGCTCGGGCAGGCCGTGACGTTCCACAGCGGTCACGTACAACTCGCGCAGGAGCGGGTCGCGTACGCGGCCCCGTTCGTAGTGGGCGCGGAAGTTCTGATCGTAAATCCTGAACCAGGCGCGGTGCTTGTACAAGAAGAGCACATCGTGGGGCGCCATCCGGCGGATCGCGAACAGGCCGACGGGGGCCACGGAGACGGGGAAGAGCGGGTTGCGCACGGCCCGTTCGTCGCAGTGCGGGTGGAACTGACCGACCATCAGCCCGTGGGCGACCGCGTTGTTCTTCAGGTCTTCGTACGCCTCGTCGAGGACCCGCCAGCCCTCCGGCCCGGTGGCCGGCAGCACCACGATGCGGCAGTCGAGGGAGGCTCCGGTGTGCGTACGGCTGCGCTCCGTGCCGAGGGCGAACGTGGACATCTCCGCCTCCAGGGCCTCGCGCAGCTGCTGCTCGTCCTTCCCGGTGACGTCGTAGCGGAAGCTGAACTGGGCGTCCTTGCCGCTGAGGGCGGGTGGGATGAAGGGGCAGACCGGCCCGGTGCGGCCGATCTCGTCGTGGGGCCGGCTGATGTACTGGCGCAGCCAGGTGTGGACCTGGGCGAAGTCCCGGGCGTGCCGGGCGGGTGACTGGGGTTCGATCACCCGGATCCACAGGCCGTCCATTCTGGCCAGATCATTGTCCTGATCCTGCATCACCTGCGTCATGCGACGGTCTCCTGGGCTCGGTCGCCGGGGGGTGCCGGGGTGGCGCTCGGGGCGGTCAGCCGGCACAGATCGGCGTACGTGGGAGCGGCGTAGAGCTGGGCGAAGTCGAGGGTCGGTCCGAGCTGGGTGCGCACCTGTTCGACCAGGCGCATCAGCCCCAGGGAGGTGCCGCCGTCGGCGAAGAAGTCGGAGTCGGGCAGCGGGTGGTGCCCCGTCTGGGACTCCCAGGCCGCGGCGAGTGCGGGGTGGCCCGGGGCGGCGGTGTCGTGCGTCCGGGCGTCCGCGTCGTGCGTCCGAGGATCGTGCGCGTCGTCCGCGTCGTGCGCGTCGTGCGCGTCGTGCGTCCGGGCGTCCGCGAGACGGGCGAGGGCGGCGCGGTCCACCTTTCCGGTGGGCCCCAGCGGAAGGGCGTCGACCGCGATGATCCGCTCGGCCACCAGATGGCGCGGCGCCCGCTGCCACGCGCCCCGGCGCACCGCGTCGGTGTCGACGGACGCCGGCGTGAGGAAGGCGGTCAGGACGGCGCCGTCGGGACCGGTACCGGCGATGACCACGGCGTCGTCGACAGCGGGGTCGGCGGCGAGGACCGCCGCCGCCTCCGCCGGATCGGTGCGGAAGCCCCGGACCTTCACCTCGTCGTCGGCGCGCCCGAGGAAGTCCAGGGCGCCGTCGGGGAGGTGCCGTACGCGGTCACCGGTGCGGTACATGCGGGCACCGGGCCGCGCGGAGAAGGGGTCGGGCACGAACCGCGCGGCGGTCGCGGCGGGGTCGTGCAGGTAGCCGCGGGCGAGCCGGGGGCCGCCGAGGTAGAGCTCGCCCACCGCGCCCGGGGCGACGGGCCGCAGCCGTTCGTCGAGGACGTGGCACGTCGTTCCCGCGACGGCGGTGCCGATCGGGAACGCGGCGGAGTGCTCGCGGTCCCACGCGGAGGCGTCCCCCAGGGTGCTGAAGGTGGTGTTCTCGGTCGGGCCGTAGCCGTTGACCAGCCGGGTGGCGGGGTGGGCGGCGGTGAAGGAGCGCGCGGTGCCGGCCGGGACGGTGTCACCGCCGGTGACGAGGGTGCGCAGGGTGCCCAGCGCCAGACCGTGGTGGGTGGCCATGAGGCGGAAGAGCGGGGCCGTCAGCCAGGCCGTGGTGATCTGCGGCCGGGCCAGCAGGGCGGCCAGTTCGTGGAGTGCGAGGGGGTTGCGGTCCGCGGCCGTGATCCGGGCCCCGGCCAGCAGCGGGGACCAGATCTCGAACGTCGACGCGTCGAAGGCGAGGGTGGAGTGCAGGAGCACACCGTCGCCGGGGCCCAGCCGCAGGGACTCCGCCCCGAGCGCCAGCCCGGTGACCCCCCGGTGGGTGACGCCCACGGCCTTGGGGGCTCCCGTGGTGCCGGAGGTGAACATGACGTAGGCCAGGTCGTCGGGGCCGGCCGGTGAGGACGGCACCGCCGTGGTGGTCCGCTCCGCGAGGAGGGAGGCGATGTCGTGCACGGGGATGCCCAGGTCCGCCACGGTCGGGCTGTCGGCGCTGTCGGCGCTGTCACCGCCGTCGCCGGCGTGCAGGGCCAGGGCCGCCCGGGCCGTGCCGGCCATGAGCCGGACGCGGTCAGCCGGGTACCGGGGGTCCACCGGCACGTAGCAGCCGCCCGCCATCAGGACGGCCAGCATGGCGAGGACGGTCCGGCGGTCACCGTGCCCGACGATCAGCACGGCGGTACCGGAGTCGACGCCCTTCGCCCGCAGCGACGCCGCCGCGGTGCGCGCCCGCGTCAGGAGCTCCCCGTAGCGGATCTCGCCGTACCGGTCGGCCAACGCCACGCGCTCGGGGAACGCCTCGGCGACGGCGGTGAAGCACTGCTCGATCCGGGCGTGCGGCGCGGTCGTCATCGTGCCCCCGAGGGGTGCTTGCGGGTGTTGCTGAGGCCGATGGTGCCGGTGCCGTTGGCGGTGTCGGGGTGCGGGGTGAACACGGCGCGCGGGCTGGGGTCCGGCGTCAGGGCGATGGCCGGTCGGAGCCCGGTCGCGGCCCGGTCGCCCAGCAGGGTGAACCGGCCGTGCGCGAGGATCGTCGCCGTGGCGAGCTGGGCCTCCAGCAGCGAGAACTGCCGCCCCAGGCACTGGTGGGGGCCCGCCCCGAAGGGGAAGTACTGCTGGACGGGCGGGCGCCGGCCCAGGAAGCGATCCGGGCGGAACTCCTCGGGTGCCTCCCACAGGGCCGGGGCGCGGTGGATGGCGTAGGTGCTGGCCAGGACGAGGTCGCCGGGCTCCAGCCGTACGCCGGCCGCTTCGACGGGGGTGTCGATGCGGCGGAAGAGCGCCCACGCGGGCGGGTGCAGCCGCAGGGATTCCTCGACCACCGCCAGGGTGTACGGCAAGGTCCCCTGAGGGATCGACGGCGCGGCGCGCAGGGCGCCGAGGTCGGTGGAGCGGACCTCGTCGAGGGTGCGGGCCAGGGCCGGGAGCGAGCCGGCCAGGTTGTGGAAGGTCCAGGTGAGCAGGGTGCCCATGGTCTCCACGCCGGCCACGAAGATCGACATCAGTTCCTCGCGCAGCACGTCCTCGGGACGGTCGCCGAGCGTGTCCCCCCGCTGGTGCAGGGCGGCGACGAGCGACGGCAGGACCCCGTCGGCCGTGGCCGCCGCGGATACTTGGGCCGCCCGGTGCGCGATGAACTCCTCCAGCACCGCCCTGTCCCGCGCGAACGCCTCGCCGTCCGCGTCGGTGACGGTCTGCGGGGCGAACAGCCGCCGGTCCAGGTAGTGGACGGCCGTGTCCACCGTCGAGGCCAGGGACGCCAGTTCGGCGCCGGTCAGCTCCGGGTCCACGAGCCGGAGGATGATCTCGATGCTCAGCTGCTGGAGGGTGTGTCCGAGGTCGAACTCGCGGCCCGCCGCGGGCAGCAGCCGACGGCGCACGAAGTCCTCCGCGCTCTCCAGCACCAGGGTGTGCAACTCCGCCACGGCCCGGGCCGAGAACATCGGGCGCAGCAGGGCGCGGCGATGGCGCCACTGCTCCCCGGAGGCGACCACGAACAGTCCGCTGCCCACCAGTTCGCGCAGCAGCCCGCGGTGGTTGCGGGTGCCGTGGGCGAGGGCCGCGGCGGCGACGGCGGGCTCCGCCGCGACGATCAGCCGGGTGCCGTCGTCCAGCGGGACGGCGCTGACCGTCCCCTCGTCGCGCAGCCGCGTCATCAGCCCCAGGGGGTCGCTGCCGAGCTCCTGGTCGAACTCCTCGTAGCCGACCGAACTCACGGTGATGCTCGCCATGGCTAGCCCCGCCCCTCGGCGGACTTCTCCGCGTCTTCCGCGAGCGTGATGATCTGCTGGGAGTGGTCGTTCATCGTCCAGCCCTCGGCGGTGCGCACCGAGGTGCGCTGCTGCTCCGTGTAGCCCCTGCCCCGGTCGTGGAAGTGCCAGGCGAACGGCGGGCGGAGCAGCCGGCGTTCGACCGGGGTCCACTCCTCGCCCGGGAGGTCCTCGGGCACGGGCGCGGGAGCGGTGTGCTGCACCATGCCCGCGGTGTAGCGGCAGAAGACGACCCGGCGTTCGAAGTCTGCGGCCCAGGGCCAGCTGCCGTGGGTGGCGGTGTCCGCGAAGAGGACCACCGAGCCGGCCCTGACCGGGACGCGGGAGACCCAGTCGCCGACCTTCTGCCAGGTCTGGAAGTCCTCCGGGATCTCGAAGGCCGACTTGTGGCTGCCGGGGACCACCGCGAAGCCGCCCTGGTCGGCGAGGGCGTCGGTGAGGCAGAACGCGACGATCAGGTGTCCGCCGTAGATCCGGCCGTCGCGGACCTGGTAGGTCAGCGGGGGGTACTCCCACGGGGTGTTCCCGTTGTGCAGGATCAGCGCTCCGGCGCCCTTGCGGGCGTAGAGCACCTGCCCCTCGTCGTAGCGCAGGTCGGGGCCGAGCACCTCCTCCAGGTGCGGCAGCACCTTCTCGTGGCTGATCAGGTCGCGCACCGGGCGCGGGGTGGTGTGGAGGGGGCCGGCGTTGGCGATGAACGGGTTGTACCGCTTGAGCAGCGGGTAGTCGAGCTTGTTCTCGCCGTCCCACAGGCCGTGGCCGTCGAGGGCGGCGTTGACGGCGGCGAGTTCCTGCGCGGAGAGGATGTCCTCCAGGACCAGGTAGCCGCGCAGGTCGAACAGGTACTTCTGCTCTTCGTCCATGACTTTTCCCCTTGTGTCGGATGCGTCGGATATGTCGGAGAGCGGGCGGTTGGGACGCGGGCGCGACGGGCGCACCGCGCGGGAGGTACGGCCGGGGCGGGTAGGGCTGGGGCGGGTGCGGCTGGGGGGCCGGGCCTCAGCCCTGGTCGGGTTCGAGCTCCGCCAGGGCCCGGGCGAGGTGCTCGCGCAGCTCGGCCTGCGGGAAGAGGCCGACGGCTCCGGTCAGGAGCACCGAACACCCTCCCGAGCGGGCCGGTTGCACGTGGAGGACGAGGTCGAGGTCCGCCCAGTGCTCGGGCACGGTGTCGTGGGGCGGGTCGTCCGGCACCACGGCCGGGTTCTCCTCCTGCCCGTGGACGACCAGCCCGGCCGCGCAGACCGGCGGCCGGAGCGCGGGGTCGACCGGATCGGCGAGCTCGGCGATGTGCAGCAGCGGCAGGTCGGCGTGGTCCAGGGCCGACAGCAGCGCCCGGTGGGCGTGGCCGGCCCCGGTGGCGCCGAGCACCACCGGCAGCAGGTCGACGGCGCGGCCGACGAGCGTTTCCTCGGTGGCCGCCGAGCGGTGGGAGACCGGCATGCCGATCACCGTGGACGTGCCGCCCGACATCCGGGAGACGATCCGGCCGAGCAGGTCGAGGAAGGCGGCCGTGGTGGTCGTGCCCGCCGTCCGGCCCGCCCGCTGGAGGCGCGCGTACGCGTCGGCGGGGAGGACCTTCCGCACCCCGTGGTTGCGGAAGGTCCTCGGGCCGGTGCGGCGCTCGGCGAACGGGTCCGGGGGGACCGGGCCCAGGCTGGTGCGCCAGTACTGTTCCAGTTCGGCGCGCCGGGCCGTGCGGCGGGAGGCCCTGGCGCGGGCGTAGTCGCTGTAGCGCGGGGCCGGCCGGGGCAGGTCGCGTCCGGCGAGCAGGTTGAGGAGCTCGTCGGCGAGGATGCCCACGGAGGCGCCGTCGCCCCGGTGGCGGGCCAGCCTCAGCAGCAGGTGCCGGACGGTGCCGTCCTCTCCGGTCAGCAGGACGACCTCCAGCCCCGGTGATCCTGCGGGCAGTGGCCGCTCGATCAGTGCGGTGTCCCAGTGGACCTGGGCGGGCTGGTCCGGCAGTGGGGCCACGGGGCAGGGCTGCCACGCGTCGTGCTGTCCCGATCCGGCGGCCCCCGGTGTCGCCTCCGTCGTCCCGGGCACGGCCTGCGGGGCCGCCGGCCGCAGGGCCTCGTGCCGGGCGACCAGTGCGCGGACCGCCCGCTCCACGTCCCGCGGATCCACGGGGGCGTCGAGCCCGAGCAGCAGCGGAATCGGGGGAGCGGGGTGTCCGAGGGCCCGCTCCTGCTGGGCCACCAGGAGCTGTTCGGGTGTCTGGGAAGCGCCGGCTCCGGCGTCGGCGGGAGGCGGCGGTGCTGCTGCTGCTGCGAGCAACGTCCTGACCTCGGTGGCGAGTTCGGCGGCCAGCGGATGCGTCAGGACGGTGCGCACGGGGACCTCCGCCCCGAGGCGGCGGCTCAGCGCGGAGGCGATCCGGGCCGCCCCCAGCGACGCCCCGCCGAGGTCGTAGAGATGGTCGTCCAGGGTGGCCGACGGCCGGTCGAGCGCCGCCGCGAACGCCTCCACCACGGCGGCGGCCACCCGGTCGTGGGCGGCGGCGGGGCCCGCCGCCGTGCGCGCGGAGCGCACCATCGCCAGCAGCGCGCGGCGGTCCGCCTTGCCATTGGCGGTCACCGGCAGCCGAGGGAGCACCCGGATCTCGCCGGGCACCATGTACGGCGGGAGGGTACGGGCCAGATGGGCGCGCACCGCCGCCGGGTCCGGGGCGGGCTCGCCGGTGACGAAGCCCACCAGGCGGCTGACGCGTTCCCCGACGACGACGGTGGCCGCCTCCCGCACCCCCGGCGCGTCCACGACGTGCCGGTCGACCTCCTCCAGCTCCACCCGGTGGCCGCGCACCTTGACCTGGTTGTCGCTGCGGCCGACGAACTGCACGCTCCCGTCGGCGTTCCACCGCACCCGGTCCCCGGTGCGGTACATCCGCGAGCCCGGGGGACCGGCCGGGTCGGGCAGGAACCGGGCCGCCGTCTCGGCCGGACGGCCCCGGTAGCCGCGCGCCACCCCGGTGCCGCCGATGTACAGCTCGCCGGTGACCCCGATGGGCACCGGACGCAGCGCGCCGTCGAGGATGTGCAGGCGCACGCCGGAGATGGGGTGGCCGACGGGGGCGGTGCCGCCCTCGGCCCCCGCCGCGCACCGGTACGACGTGGCGTCGATGCAGGTCTCGGACGGCCCGTACTGGTTGCGCAGTTCACCGCGGCCCACGCGCAGGTAGCGGTCGGCCTGCGCCGAGGGCAGCGCCTCCCCGCCGCAGAAGACGACCCGGGCCGGCAGCCGGCGCAGGTCCTCGTCGTCCAGGGCCGCGAGCAGGGACGGGACGACGTCGACCACGGTCGCGGAGTGCTCCAGGGCGGCCTCCACCAGGGCGGCCGGATGCGCCCCGAGGTCGACGCCGGGGAAGACCACGCCGGCCCCGGCGACCAGCGGTCCGAAGCACTGCCACAGCGACGGGTCGAAGACCAGGGGAATGGTCTGGAGCACCCGGTCGGGGGCGGCGAGGCCGATCGCCTCGCGGCGCCAGGCGAGCTCGTTGGCCAGCGCCCCCAGCGGCACCGGGACGCACTTGGGCGTACCGGTCGTGCCGGAGGTGAACACCGCGTAGGCCAGGTCCTGCGGGCCCGTGCGGGCCACGGGCGGCACCGCCGCCCCGGTGGCCGGGAGCTCGCGCGCGCCCCCTCGGGGGAGCCGGATCGTCCGGAGCACCCTCCCCGGCGCGCCGCCGTCGGCACGGTCTTCGTCGGCATGGTCCCCGTCGGCATCGTGCCCGGGGGCGTCGGCCGTGCGGACGAGGAAGTCCGCCCGGGCGCTGCGCAGCAGGGCGCGGCGGCGTTCCACGGGGTCGTCGGGGCGCAGCGCGATGATCCAGCCGCCGAGCCGCCAGACCGCCAGGGCCAGCGCCGGGTAGTCGGCGCCCGCCGGTACGTCCAGGGCCACCGCCGAGCCGGGGCCGACCCCGGCCAGGGCGAGGTGGGCCGCCGCGCGCTCGGTGCGCTCGTGCAGCGCCCGGTAGGTGAGGTGACCGCCGGCGGTGTCCCAGACGGCGAAGGCCTCGGGGGTGCGCCGCGCCCAGTCCGCGAAGGCGTCGTAGGGCAGGCGGGCCCCGGCCGCGGGCGGCGCCGTGGAGGCGGCCGCGATGGTCTCGCGCTCGGCCGGGTCGCGTGCGTCCAGCGCGGCCAGCGGCGCGTCGGGGGCGGCGAGCACGGAGGCGAGGCAGCGTCGGTAGGCCCGCCCGAGCCGGGCGAGGGCCGCGTCGGTGTAGTGCTGCGGGGAGCCGGTCAGCCGGACGGCGGCGGTGTCGGCGTGTTCCGTGAGTTGCACGGTCAGGGCGCCCTGGTCGCCCTGGACGCGCACCGGCAGGGGGGTGACCGTGAGGGGGCCGGCCGGGCGCGGCCGGTTGTCCTCGTGGGTCAGGACGAAGGCGGCGGCGGGTACGGGCACGGCGGTGTCGTCGGAGGTCAGGGGGAGGGTCGGGTGTCGGGAACCGGTCAGGAGCTGCTCGCCGGTCCGCCGGGCCAGCGCGGCGAAGCCCAGCGCGGGGGGCAGGGACAGGGCGAGGGGCATAGCGGAGACGAAGGCGCCCACGGTGAGGTCGTAGCGCTCCGCCGCCCGGTTGGCGGTGGGAACGCTCACGGAGGCCGTCCGGGCGCCGGTGACCGCGCTCCAGGTGGCCGCGAACGCGGCGAGCCACACCGCGTGCGCCGTGCAGGCGTACCGCCGGGCGAACGCGTGGACCTGCCGGGTGAGGTCCGGGGGCAGCGCCAGCTCGGCGTGCGGCATCCGGGCGGTCTGCTGCGAGGCGGTCTGCCGTGTGGCGGCCTGTTCCGCGGTGGCCTGCTCCGTGGCGGCCTGCTCCGAGGCGGTCGGGTCGACGGCGAAGGGGAGTTCGGCCCCGTCGTCGGCGCTGCCGCCGGAGCGGGCCCAGTGGGCGGCGTGGGCGGCCAGCGCGGCCCGCCCGTCCGGCGACTGCTCCCAGTGGACGTAGTCGAGGTGCTGGGCGGCCGGCGCGGGACGGGCGGAACCGGGGCCGCCCCCGGCGGCGTACGCGTCCAGCAGGTCGTCGATCAGCACCCCCAACGACCATCCGTCGCAGACGGCGTGGTGGAAGGTCAGGAGGAGGGTGTGCTGCTGCGGCCCCTGGGCCAGCAGGACGGCACGGACGTACGGGGGCCGGTCCAGGCGGAACGGGCGCGCCGCCTCGGCGTCGAGGGCCCGGTCCCGCTCCGGCGTTCCTGGGGGCACCGGCCGTACCTCCAGCGGGATGCGGGCGGGCAGGTCGAAGCGCTGCCGGGGCACCCCGTTCTCCTGGCCGAAACGGGTGCGCAGGGCCAGATGGCGCCCGGCGAGGGCGTCCAGGCACGCGCGGAGCCGGTCGATGTCGAGCGGGCCCGCGAGCTGGAGGGCCAGGGGCACGGTGTAGGCCGCCGACGCGGCGGGGGACGCTTGCTCGGCGAGCCACATCCGGTACTGGGTGACGGAGAGGGGGTGGCTGCCGGCCGCGGCCTCCGGGCGGGGCGGGAGCGCCGGTTCCGAATCCGCCGATGACGGTGCGGCAGCCGCCGGAGACGCGGCCGCGGGGCTGCGCCCCTGGAGCCGGGCGGCCAGTTCGGCGCGCTGCCCGGGGGTGAGCCGGTCGAGGGGTGAGGCGGTCATCCGAGCTCCTCCCCGGCCTCGTCGAGGATCTGCTGGGCGATCAACCGCTCCACCAGCGCGTACTGGAGCCCGATGGACCGGGCCCGCAGCAGCTCGCCGACGGGGACGTCGACGCCGAACCGGCGGCTCATCCCGCGCGCCAGCCGGGCCACGGTGAGCGAGTCACCGCCCAGCTGGAAGAAGTCGGCCGTGTCGGGCACGTCGGTCACCCCCAGCTGTTCGGCCCACAGGGCGCGGAGGATCGCGACGGGGGTGTCCGCGACGGGATCGGCCGCGTCGGTGACGGGTGGTCCGGGCGGTGGTCCTGGCGGTGCTCCGGGCGCCGGGGCGGCCGGCACCGGGTGGCGCGGGCCGTGGAACGGATAGGTCGGCAGGGGGACGGAGCGCCCCGGGGCCTGGAGCGGGGAGAGGTCCAGGGGGAGGCCGGAGCACCACAGCCGGCCGATTGCCGCCAGCACCGGGCGGGCGGTGGCAGCGGCCGGGGCGTGCGACGGCGCGGCGGGGGCCGGCGGCGAGGAGCCCAGCAGCGGGATCGCGGGCAGCCCGGCGGCTTCCGCGAAGCCGCTCAGCACCCGGCCGGGCCCGACCTCGACCGCGACGGCGTCGGGGAACTTCGCCCGGGCCGTCGCCAGCGCGTCCGCGAAGCGCACCGGCCGGCGGGCGGCCCGGGCGAAGTGGCCGGGGTCGGTGAGCGAGCCCTCGGGCAGCAACTGCCCCTCCGTGTTCTCGATCCACGCCAGGGCGGCGGGGCGCACCTCATCGGCCGCCGGTGTGCCCCGCAGCGCGTCGGCCGCCGGTTCGATCAGCGGGGAGTGGAAGGCACGGGACGACCGCAGCACCTTGGCCGCGTACCGGCCGCCGATCCGCTCCCGGAAGGCCGCCACCGCCCCGGGGGACCCGGCGAGCACGGTGCTCGTGGCGGCGTTGACCGCCGCGATGCTCAGCTCGGCGCCGGTCTCGGCCAGCAGGGCCCGGGCCTCGGCCTCGCCGCAGGCCAGCGAGACCATCGCGCCCGGGGCGCAGTCCTGCATCAGCAGGGCCCGGCGTGCCACGAGACGGGCCGCGGCGTCGAGGGCGAGCGCGCCGGCCAGGGTCGCCGCCGTGATCTCCCCCAGGCTGTGCCCGAGCAGCGCGCAGGGGACCAGGCCCAGGGCGAGCAGCGCCGTCCCGGCGGCGTACTCGACGGCGAAGAGCGCGGGCTGGGCGAGCGCCGTCCGGGCGAGGCGTTCGGCGGGGAAGGCGGCGTCGTGCAGCGCCTCGTCCACCTCGCGGGCGAGCCCGGGGGAGAAGGCGGCCAGGCAGGCGTCCAGCGCGTCGGCGAACGGGGGCAGGGCGGCGGCGAAGGGCGCCGCCATGCCGGGGAACTGCGTCCCCTGCCCCGGGAAGAGCAGCAGCGCCGGGGCGGGGTGCGCCACGGGCTCCGGTGCCGCCTCGGCCGGGGCGCGCAGCGCCGCCACGACCTCGGCCACGCTCGCGCCCACCGCCGAGGAGCGGTAGGGGAGTTCCGCCCGCCGGGTGAGGGTCCGGCCGACGTCCTCCAGCGAGGGGGCGGCTTCGGCGTCCTCCAGGTGCGCGGCGAGCCGCTCCCGCATGCGGGCGAGGGCCCGTGGGTCCTTCGCGGAGAGCACCACCAGCCGTTCCCGCCCGGACGGCGGGGCGGGCGGTGGGGCGGCCGGCTCCGGAGGCTGCTCCACCACCATGTGCACGTTGGTCCCGCCCACGCCGAACGAGCTCACCGCGGCCCGGCGCGGCTGCGGGCCCCGCCACGGCCCGGCCTCGGTGGGCAGGGACAGCGGCGAGTCCTCCCGCTCCAGCAGCGGATTGGCCCGGCTCAGCCCGGGAATCGCGGGCACGTACCCGTGCCGGACCACCAGCAGCGCCTTCACCAGCCCGGCGAGCCCGGCGGCGGCGTCGAGGTGGCCGATGGTCGCCTTGAGCGCGCCGACCGGGATGCTGCCGGGAGCGGCACCCAGTGATCGGTACACCGAGGAGGCGGCGGACCACTCGATGGGGTCGCCGACGCGGGTGCCGGTGCCGTGGCTCTCCAGGTAGCCGACGGACGCGGCGTCGACGTCGGCGGCGGCGAGCGCGGCGCGGATCGCCTGCTCCTGGCCCGCCGCCGACGGCGCGAGGAAGCCCGCCTTGGCGGTGCCGTCGTTGTTGACGGCGGAGCCCAGCAGCACTCCGTGCAGGGGGAGCGGGCCGTCCGCCACGTCCTCGTAGCGGCGCAGGACGACGCCCAGCGCCCCCGAGCCGCCGAGGGTGCCGTCCGCCGAGGCGTCGAAGGGGCGGCAGTGCCCGCTGAGCGACATCACTCCGCCGGCCATGGGCAGGTGCCCCGCCTGGGGGGCGTTGGCCGACGCGGCGAGCACCAGGGCCTGGTCGCACTCCCCGTTGTTCAGCGCCTGGACGGCCAGGTGGGCCGCGACGAGCGAGGAGGAGCAGGCCGTGAGGACGGTGAGTGCGGGCCCGGTCAGCCCCAGTTTGTAGGCGATGCGCGTCGCGAGGAAATCGCGTTCGTTGACGAGGAGCGCCTCCTCGAACTCCGGGGGCGCCAGCGAGCCGGCGGCCAGGAGCGCCCGCAGGTGACCGCTGCCGCTGGCGGCCGCGTACACCGCCGTCCGCAGACCGTCGCCGGCCGTGACGCTGTGGCCGGCGTCCTCCAGGGCGGCCCAGGCGCACTCCAGCAGCAGGCGGTGCTGCGGGTCCGTCAGCCCGGCCTCGCGGGGGCTGACGCCGAAGAACGCGTGGTCGAAGCGGTCGGGATCGTCGAGCGACCCGTGGACGGGGACGTAGGCCGGATCGTCGGCGAGGGACGCGGGGACGCCGCGGGCCGACAGCTCCTCCCGGCTCAGGCGCCGGGTCAGCACCCGCCCGTCGCGCAGGGCCTGCCACAGCTGTGCCACATCGGCCGCGCCGGGGAAGCGCCCCGTCATGCCGGTGAGGGCGATGTCGAGGGAACGGTCGCGGTTCATCGGTCGGCCTCCTGGGCACGGCGGTCGCGGAGCGTACGGGCCGCGTCGCCGCGTCGGCGACGGGACGACCCGGCTGAGGGCGGTGGTTCCGTCCCGGGGGCGGGCGGCGAGTCCGTTTTCGCGCGGGCCAGTCGGGCCGCGAGGTCGGCGACGGTGCTGTGGCGGAAGAGGTCGAGGATCGGCAGCCGGACGCCGGTGTGCCGGTGCAGCGCCTCCTGGAGCGCCGGCACCAGCAGCGAATGCCCCCCGAGGTCGAAGAAGTTGACGTCGCCGGGAACCTCGACGACGCCCAGGACCTCCCGCCACGCCGCGGTGACCGCCGCGTGCCCGGGCGACACGTCCCCGGCGGGCCGGGCGAGCGCCGAGGCCCGGCGCCGGGCCGCCTCCTGCTCCAGGGCCCGCCGGTCGACCTTGCCGTTGGGGGTGACGGGCAGCCGCTCCAGCGCGTGGACCACGGCGGGGACCATGAACTCCGGCAGCAGCTCGGCGACTTCGCGCCGGATGGCCTCCGGCCGCCCGCCGCCGGTGACGAAGCCGACGAGGCGCGCGCCGCCGTCGGCGACCACGGCCGCCTCCCGGACGCCCTCGGCGCCGCGCAGCGCCGCCTCCACCTCGGCGGGCTGCACCCGGTGGCCACGGACCTTGATCTGGTGGTCCAGCCGGCCGACGAAGGCGAGCGCCTCCGGCCCCTGCCACCGCACCCGGTCGCCCGTGCGGTACATCCGGGCCCCCGGCTCGCCGCTGAACGGGTCGGGCAGGAAGGCGCCGGCCGTCTCGGCGGGCCGGCCGACGTACCCCCGGCCCACCCCCGCGCCGCCGACGTACAGTTCGCCGTCGACCCCCGGGGGGACGGGCCGCAGGGCGTGGTCCAGGACGTAGAGGCGGTACCCCGGCACCGGGCCGCCGATGTCCACGGCCTCCGGCCCGTGGTAACGGCGGTAGCTCGCCCAGACGGTGGCCTCGGTGGGCCCGTACTCGTTGACCAGCGCCACCCCGGGCAGGACGGCGAAGTGGCGCCGCAGCAGCTCGTCCGGGAGCGGCTCCCCGGCCGTGACGACCTCGCGCAGGCTCCGCACCGCGTCGGGGCCGGCCCGGTCGGCGGCGGTGAGCAGCAGGGCGTGGAGCGAGGGCACGCACAGCAGCCGGGTGACCTGGTGCCGGGCGATCAGGGCGACCAGGGCCTCGGGGTCGCGGACCTCGTCGTCGCTCGCGACGACCAGGCGGCCATCGGCCGACAGCGTTCCCCAGATCCCGGCCGCGGCCGAGTCGAACGCCGCAGGCGAGAGCAGCAGGAAGACCGGCCGCCCCGGATAGACGGTGCGGCGGGCGGCCGTGGAGGCGGCCAGCGTGCCGTGCTCGATCACCACGCCCTTGGGCCGCCCGGTCGTCCCGGAGGTGTAGATGACGTACGCGGGGTCGTGCGGTCCGGGCGGGAGGGGGACGGCGGGCTCGGCACTCCGCCCGGCCGCCGGCCCGGCCGTCGGCGCGGCACTCCGGTCGGCCCCCGGCTCGGGCGTCGGGCGCAGGGGGACCACGGGGACCAGCGGGACCAGCGGCAGCCCGAAGGACGCCGCCCGCCCGGCCATGGCCGCGTCGGCGACGACGGCGGAGGCCCCGCAGTCGGCCAGGCACGCCGTCATGCGGGAGTCGGGGTGCCGGGGATCGAGCGGGACGTACGCGGCACCGGCGAAGTGCACACCGAGCAGCGCGGTCATCTGGCCCGCGGACCGCTCGGTCAGCACCGCCACCCGGGCGCCCCGGCCCGCGCCCCGGGCCGTCAGCCGGGCGGCGAGGTCCAGGGCGTCGGCCCGCAGCCGCCCGTACGTGAGCTGCTCGCCCCCGGCGACCACGGCGGTCCGCTCCGGTGCCTCCCGGGCGATCCGGGCGATGAGCTCGCTCACCGGGACCACCGGCGCGAACGGCTCCGGGCCCCGCCCCCACTCCAGGGGGAGGCGCCCCGGGTCCAGCGCCACGGGGAGCGCGGCCGGTGCGGAGGGCTCGGCCGCCAGCGCGAGCAGCGCCCCGCGGATCCGCTCGGCCAGCTGCCAGGCCTGGTCCGTCGTCCACCGGTCGGTGCGGTGGAGCACGTCCAGCCGGGCGCCGTCAGCGGTCTCCCGGAGCAGGATCTCGACGTCGTACTTCGCGATGGCCGCCGGGATCTCCACCGGGCGGGCGCGGACGCAGGGCGGCGCGGCCGTCGCCGTGGCCGGCTGCTCATGGTCGACCAGCACCTGGAACAGGGGGGCCTGCCCCGGACCGGCCCGCAGACCGAGCTCCCTGACGAGTTCGTCGAAGGGGTGCGCGCGGTGTGCGTGCGCCCGCAGGAGGGCCGCGTGCGCCTGGGTGACCGCCTCGCCGGCGGTGCCGCCGGGGCGGGGGCGCAGCCGTACCGGGACGGGGTTGACGAAGAGGCCGACGGCCTCGTTGAAGCCGGGCGGTCGGACGTCCATGGTGGTACCGACCAGGACGTCGCCCGCCGCGCCGTACCGGTCGGCCGTCACCGCGAACGCCGACAGGACGAGGACGAGGGCAGTGGTGCGATGCGTACGCGCCGCCTCGGCCACACGCTGCCACTGCGCCGCGTCCAGCGGGACGCCGACCGTCGCCGCGGTGCGCCGGTGCGGGCCCGGCCGGGGCCCGCCGAGGGCGACCGGCGAGTGGGCGGAGACGCCGGCGAGCTCCTCGGCCCAGAACCGGCGCAGCCGTTCGGCCTCGGCGGGCGACGGCCCGGGGACGGCGCCCGCCGGTGCGGGCGGGAGCGCCGGGCCGCCGGCCAGCCGGCTCAGCAGCTGCTCGGTGATCAGCTCCGTGGAGCGGCGGTCGAGCACGAGGTGGTGGCCGACGAAGACCAGCACGTGGTCCCCGGGGCCGGTCCTGAGCACCCGCAGCTCGACCAAGGGCTCCTCGAACAGGTCGAAGGGCCGGTGGGCCACGCGCCGCAGGTGCTCCGCCAGGGCGTGCCCGGGCACGTCCCGCACGCTCACGGTGAACGCCGTGAGGGGCCACTGCCCGCGCCCGGGGGCCACGTCGTCGTCGATGACCCGCAGCCGAGTCTCGGGGTGGGCGGTGAGCACGTCGTGCCAGGCCGCCTCCAGGCGCCCGGGATCCAGCGGACCGCTCAGCCGCAGCGCCCAGTACACGGTGAACTCATGGCTGTCCGGCTCCGCCCGGTGCAGCAGCCACAGCCGCCGCTGGGCGGCCGACAGGCCGGCGGGCGCAGCCGTGGACGGGCCCTCGCCGCCGGCGGGCGCGGCCCGCGCGATCAGGTGCCGCAACCCTTCCGGTGTCGGGTCGCCGAAGAACGAGGCGAGGTCGACGCGCACCCCGCACTCCTGGTTGACCTCGGCGACGAGCCGGGCCGCGTCCAGTGAACTCCCGCCGCAGGAGAAGAAGTTGTCCCCGTTCGAGGCGGGCGGGCGGCCGAGCGTCAGCGCCCAGAGCCGGACGGCGGGGTCCGCGCCGCCGTCCGGCGGCTGCACGGGTGCGGGCACGGGCAGGGCGCGCTCGTCGACCTTTCCGCTGAGCGTGAGCGGGAACGCGTCGACGACCTCGATGTGCGCGGGCACCGCGGCGGGCGCCAGCCGCCGGGCCGCGAGGCTGCGCAGCTCCCCCGGCACCGGAACCGGCCCGGGGCGGCGGGGGGTGACCCAGGCGAGGAGCCCCGCCGTCCCGATCGGACCCTGGCGTGCCACGTGGGCGTCCTGGACGCCCGGCGTGCCGCGCAGCACCTCCTCCACCTCGTACGGGTCGACCCGCTGGCCGCGCACCTTCAGTTGGTGGTCGGTCCGGCCGTGGTAGATCAGGTGTCCGTCGGCACCGAGGGTGACGCGGTCCCCCGTGCGGTACATCCGGGCGCCGGGTGCCGGGGCGAAGGGGTCCGGGAGGTAGCGCTCGGCCGTGAGCGCGGGGGCGTTGAGGTAGCCGCGGGTGACCAGCGGCCCAGCGAGGTACAGCTCGCCGCGGGAACCGACCGGCACGGGGCGGAGGTCGGGGCCCAGGACGTAGGCCGAGGTGCCGTCGAGGGGCCGGCCGATGCTGGGGGTCCCGTACTCGTCGAAACCGCACCACGTGGTCTGGATCGTGACCTCGGTCGGACCGTAGCCGTTGGATCCCCTGACACCCAGCTCGCGCAGCCTGCGCCAGGTCGTGGCGTCGACCGCCTCGCCCCCGAAGTCCAGCTCCAGGCCCGTGCGTTGGAACATCTCCTCCACGCCGAAGGGGCGCATGGCGGCGAACATCGACGGCGAGGTGCTGAGCAGGCGCACGTCGTTGCGCTCGACCCACTGCACCAGCGCCTGCGGATCGCGGTACGTGGCCTGGTCGGCCACCACCAGGCAGCTGCCCCGGAAGAGGTAGAGGAGCTGCTGGAAGAAGACGTCGAAGGAGACGGCGGCGGTGACGCCGACCCGGGCGGCCCCGGCTCCCGCCGGCTGCGCGTCGACGAGGACGGCGAGACCTCGGTGCTCGACCATGACGCCCTTGGGGCGGCCGGTGGTGCCCGAGGTGTGCAGGACGTACGCCAGATCGTGGGGGCGGGCGTCTTCGGCGTGCGCGTCCTCGGCGTCCGGGGCCTCGGTGTGCGCGTTCTCCGCGTCAGGGGCCCCGGCGTGCGCGTCCTCGTCGACGATCGTGAGCGAGGCGTCGAGCCGGTGGCGTGACGCGGGGTCGCACAGCACGAGACGGGTACCGGTGTCCGCCACGACGTAGGCGAGACGGGAGTCGGGCTGGGAGGGATCGAGGGCGACGACGTGGGCCCGCACCCGCCACGCCGCCAGCACGGACGCGACCAGGGCGACGCCCCGCTCGCGCAGGACGCCCACCGCGGTGCCCGGGCCCGCGCCGTGGCGGCGCAGGGCGGCGGCGAGCCGGGCGACCTCGCGGTCCAGGCCGGCGAAGGTGAGGAGGTCGTCGCCGCACCGCACCGCCGGCCGCCGGGGCTGTGTGCGCACCCAGGCGTCGAACCGGTCCATGAGGGGCTGTGCGTGCTCCGACGGATCGGCCGGTGCGACGATCAGGGACGGCGTCGCCGCGCTCGTCGAGCGGGGCAGCGGTGCCCCCGGGTCGCGGGCGAGGGCGAGCAGGACCCGGCGGTAGACGGCGAGCAGTTCGGCGGCGGCCGCGTGGGTCGTGCCGCCGCGCACCCGGCGCGTCACCGTCACCGAGGCGTCGTCCGCCCGTAAGCACAGGTCGAATTCGAGGTCGAAACGAGTGAGGCCGTTCGTCCCGCCGGGGTGCCCGGCCGGGGGAGCGGCTCCGGGAGCTTCGAGGGCTTCAGGGGCTCCGGGGGTTTCAGTCGCTTCAGTCGCTCCGGGCGCCTCCGGTGCACCTGCGACGGGTGCCGCCGGCTCACGCACCGCTTCCGCCCCGGGTACGGTGCCCGCCGCCCACGCCGCTTCCATCGCACGGACGGTGAGCCCGCCGAGTGCCGGCCCCGGAAGGGGGTCCCGCAGCTGGAAACTGACGGTGAGTCCGGGCGCCGCGGCGTCGAAGAGGTCCGCGCTCTCGTGGATCGGCTCGTGCGCGTGGGACAGCGCCTCGGCGACGGTCCGCCGCACACCGTCGCAGAGCTCGGTGCCGGAGGCTCCCGAGGGCCACCGCTGGCGCAGCGGGACCATCCGCGCGAAGCAGCCGACCAGCGACACGGTGGCCGGTGTCCGGGAGGCGAACGGTGTGGCGACCATGACGTCGGGGGCGTTGCCCTGCGTGGCGAACGCCGCGTAGAGGGCGGCGAGTCCCATGAGGTACGGGGTGACGCGCAGGCGGCGGGCCGCCGCGCGCACCGCGTCGGCCTCGTCCGGGGGCAGCGGGAGCACCAGGACGTCGGCTTCGGCCGTCCGGGGGCCCGGGGTGCGCGGCAGGGCCTCCGGCCACTGGGCGTCCGCCAGTTCGAGGGGCCAGAAGCGGGAGGGCTCCGCCGGCGCGGGCGGGTCGGACACCGCGGGCGGTGCCGGTGACGGTGTGAAGGGGGGCCCGCCGCCGGTGCGCGCGTTGTACGCGGCACCGATGTCCGCCAGCACGTTCTCCAGCGACGCCCCGTCGCACGCGATGTGGTGCACCAGGAGGGAGAGCACATGGTGGTCCGGTCGGTGCCGGAACAGGTCGACGCGGACGGGGCAGTCTCGTCTCAGGTCGAACCGGTGGCGTCCGACGGGCGCCCAGGGCGTGGCGTCGACCGTCGTGGCCGTGTCCATCGCGGTCCATCGCGGCTGCGGCACGCCGGGAACCCAGGAGGGCACGCCGTCCTCGTCGACGAGCCGGCGGGCGAACACGGGGTGCCGGGCGACGGTCTCCTCGACGGCGCCCTTCAGGGCCTGCTCGTCGAGCTGCCCGCGCAGTTCCCAGACGCGGTGGATGTTGAAGGACTCCGGCTGGTCCCGACAGGTGAGCCAGATACCGAACTCCGGGGCCGAGAGCGGGAACGCGAATTCGGCATCCGGCGCCGGACCCGAATCCGAAACCAGGTCGCTCCTGTTCACTTCGGTTGCCCCTTCCGTACGTGCTGGCGGCACTCGGCCGGTGGTCCGAGCGCGGGGTGTCGAGAGGAAGAATGAAGCTGTGCGGCCATCCGGGCATGGGGCTCTGCAAACTCGAAGAGTTCGCCCGTGAGCGGGCGGATGCCGGCGACGGCGAATTGAGAGGGGAACCAGGGGCGCGTACGTGAAGGTGCGGTCGGCGCCCTCGGGGATCGGTGCCCCGGGTCGGACCTCCGGCACGCCGGGGTCCGTTCACGAAACGAGTCTGTATGTACCCTGGGAGTTTTTCAAGAACGAGCAAACGGAATGTCTCATTCTCGAAGGTGCAGGGAAGGCGACTTTCTGGACATAGGGCTATGCCCGCCTCTCCCGACACCGGATCCAGTGCTTCCGCCGACGCCCCTGCCGCCTCGGGGGCGGCGCAAGAGCGCACTTTGGGGCGAATCACACCGTTGGTTTGAGTGAAACCTGTGGACCTTGCGAAGATTGGTTAAAGGATGTTATATGGCTCGGTAAATGAGCTTCGGGCCTGGATTGGCGCACTTCTCGAAGGCTTGACCCCTGTGGTACGTTCCAGGCGAAGGTGTATCTGATCTGCTTCGTCGGCTGCGCACGGTGAGCGGAGACCCCTTATTTCGACAGGGTTCGAAAGGGTTCGACAGGAGTGGAAAATCCTGTGGATCGCGGACCTGAAGTCGGTATTCATATGGCTCCCGCCAATTCATCGACCGCCCGCCTGGCAGGCGGCCGTGCCCCGCAGGCAATATCTCGACAGGGAGGTCTCATGGGTCTGCAATTCGGCTTCTGTTTCGGTACCTCGTTGCGTCATGACGTGACGCGGGACCACTTGTGGAAATTGCTCGACGCGGTGGAGCAGCACGGATTCGATTCGTTCTGGTTCTACAACAACAACGGGGACGACATGCCCCCGCCGCTTGAGCTGGCACGGGAAGTGGCCCACCGGACATCCGCCCTGGTATTCGGTCCGCACGTCCTGGTCGCCGCCGGCCTGGAACCCTCCGCCGTGGTCCGCGAACTGACCGACCTGTACCGGCGGTCCAACGGCCGGTTCGTCGCCCAGCTCGGCATCGGAGGCCCCCGCGAGGCCCTCATCCGGGACCCCGCCGAAGCGGCCGCCGCCCTGGAGGACATCCTGCGCCGCCTGCGCCGCCTGCGCCGCCTCGTCGGGGAGTCCGCCGGGGAATCCAGCGGCAGCGGCCCGACCGGGGTGCCGCCCGTGTGGCTGGGCGGAGGCAGGGAGGGGACCGTACGGCGCGTCGCCGCCCTCGCGGACGGCTGGGTCCCCGCGTTCATCACCCCTGCCGAGTACCGCCGGCGCCTGAAGGTCCTCGACGAGGAGCGGCAGCACCTCGGCCGCACCGAGCACATCACCCGCGCGGTGCAGCTCGTCTACGTGCCGCCCGCCATCGACACCCCCGAACTCCGGCGCGAGCTGGACGCCGAGGTCTCGGCCCACAAACAGGGCTGCACCAGCCGCGATGTCTATGCCGTCGGCGGCGACCGGGCGTTGCGCGAGCGCCTGGCCGAGTTCGCGGACGTCGGCGTCGAACACGTCATCCTGGTCCCCGCCCGCGCGGTCCCCGACTGGGAGGACGAGATCGCCCGGCTCCACCACACCGTCACCACGTCGTTCGGCTAGCACTCCCGCGGCTGCGTGGCTCCCGGTTCTCCTGGAGGACCCGCGCCCCTGCCGTTTCGGGAGCGCCAACGTGCGGCTCCTGGGCCGGAGATGAGCGACAGCACCCCTGTTATGGTGCGCTTATGTCATTGATCAAGAAGTTCCAAGTCACCTTCGACTGCGCGGAACCCCAGCGCGTCGCCCGCTTCTGGTGCGAGGTGCTGGGGTACGAATCGCCGCCGCCGAAGGGGTTCGCCACCTGGGACGAGTACGACCGCTCCCAGCCTGCTGAGGACCGGGGTTCGTGGTCCGCCTGCAGCGACCCCTCAGGCGAGGGCCCGCGACTGTTCTTCCAGCGCGTTCCCGAAGGCAAGGTCGTCAAGAACCGGGTGCACCTCGACGTGCGGGTCGGCACCGGGCTCGTGGGCGAAGAGCGCCTCGCCACGCTCGAAGCCGAGTGCACCCGGCTGGTCGCGCTCGGCGCGGTACGCGTGCAACTGCTCTACGACGGCCACGATTCGTGCATTGTGATGCAGGACATCGAGGGCAACGAGTTCTGCGTCGACTGAGCCTCCCCCGAGCCGGCGAGGCGGGGAGCTCGTCGGGCCGAGCGCGACACCGACCTCGCCGGCCTCGACCCGGCGGGCCGGGCCGATGGGCGGCGGCGGTGGTACGGGGCTGGCGGAGTGGAATTCCAGGACGCGTGGTGGGAATGCGCGAGGCCCTCCCGGGTGGAACGGCACGCTTCCTGGTGACCCACAGCAGGTCTGTGGCCGACCACCAGGAGGAACCCGTCCATGAGCAGTCACGGACACCCGGATGGGGTGCGAGGCACCTCTCCCGCGGCGAAGACGTCGGCGACCCGCCACGTCGTCGCGTTCTACCAGACCGGCACGACCACAGGTGACCCGGACAGCCACTACGTCTCCCCGGTGCCCCTGATCGGTCACGCGGACGTGGTGGAGGTGGCCGCGTTCCACCTCAACGACCCCGCCCAGTACCCGATCCTCACCCTGAACGACGACCCGCCCTCCGCGCCCAAGTACGTTCCGATGTGGCGTGACATCGCCTCGGTGCAGGCGAAGGGCGTCAAGGTCACCGCTCTTCTCGGCGGCGCCGCGCAGGGGACGTACGGGCTGCTCGACAAGGACTTCGGCACGTACTACCCGCCCGTCCGCGACGCCCTCAGGACGTACCGGCTGGACGGCATCGACCTCGACGTCGAGGAAGCGTTCCGCGAGGCGACCGCCGAGCGGCTCATCCGTCAGCTGCGCTCCGACTTCGGGCCGGACTTTCTGATCACCCTTGCCCCGGGGCCCGGCGATCTCACCATGCCCGAGGGCGGCAACCTTCCCTTCCTCGACTACCGCACGCTCGAAAAGCAGGTCGGCCCCCTGATCCGCTGGTACAACACCCAGTTCTACTGCGGCAACGGCAGCCTCGCCGACACCGCCGACTACGACGCGGTCATCCAGAACCAGTTCCCCGCGTCCAAGGTCGTCGCCGCCGGCATCACCAACGACAACCTGGACTGCGGGGGCTACGTCGACATGCCGGTCCTCCAGCGGACCCTGCGCGCTCTCGCCGACAAGTACCCGGACTTCGCCGGTGCCGCGGGCTGGGAATACGCGCTCTCCCGCAACGTCGACGGCCCCGACTGCCCCACCGGCCCCGCCAGCTGGTACTGCGCCGTCCGTCAGGCGCTCGTCGTCCCGGCGGCCAGGGCCTGACGGTGTAGCTCCGCGCAGTTCTCCGGCTTCGGGGAGTCCGATCACGGAGCCCCCGCGTCGGCCAGCAGAGCCGTCGTGCATTCCTCGGTGAGGTCTTCTGCGTGCGGTGGCAGCGGCTGCCCGGCGCGCAGATGGCGGCGGACCACGGACAGCGGCAGGTCGATCAGGGCCAGGGTGATGCGCTCGTGGTCCCGGGGGCCCGTCGCGCCGAGGGCTTCGGCGAGGGAGGCGATGGAGTCGAGCACGCGTCGGCTGCCGAGGTCCGCGCGCTCCTTGTGTTCCTCGGACCAGTCGGCGCGGCCGAACTCCTCGGCGCCGTAGAGGAGGAGCGAGGCTTCCTGCGGGTGGGCGCGGCTCCAGGAGATGACGTGCCGGGCGGCCGCGCGGGCGGCCGGGTGGGGGTCGGGCGCGCTGCCGAGCGCGGCGAAGTACCCCTCCTGGAAACGCTCCACGGTGCGCAGCCACACCTCGGCGAGCAGTGCCGTACGGCCGGGGAAGCGGTGGTACATGGACCCGCTCGGCGCGCCGATCGCCTGGGCGACGGCGGACATGGTCACGCCGGCCGGCCCGGCGGAGGCGGCCAGCCGGACGGCGGCGTCGAGGATCTGGTCGGTGTCGAAGCGGGGTGGTCTCGCCATGAATCAGAGGGTACCCTCCAGATTATTAGAGGCTGGTCTCTAATAATCTGAAGGGGAGGACGCATGGGCGTCTACAACGTGCACGAGCGCCTGCTGGCCGCCAAGGCGAGCGAGGTGGGCGCGCTCGTCGACAACCTGTCAGGCGGCCCGGCGGACCGGCTCTGGCCGCACTCGGACTGGCCCGTGATGGAGTTCGACCGCCCACTGGCGGTCGGCGCGACCGGAGGCCACGGCCCGGTCCGCTACACGGTCACCGCCTACGTGCCCGGGGTCTGGATCCGCTTCACCTTCAGCGGGCCGCGCGGATTCCACGGCTTCCACGAGTTCACGGTGCTGCCCGTCGGCGAGGAACGCACCGTGCTGCGGCACACCCTCGCGATGAAGGCCGGCGGCCTGGCGCGCCTGACCTGGCCGGCGGCCTGGCGCCCGATGCACGACGCCTGCCTGGAGGACGGCCTGGACCGCGCCGAGCTCGCCTGCACGGGCACGGTGGCCCGCCCGGCCCGCTGGACCCCGTACGTACGCCTGCTCCGCGCGTTCGCCCACAGGTGAACAACGACGCGGGGCCGCCTACCAGCGGTTTCGGGCGCGACCGTCCGGCCGATGATCCCGTCGTCCTCGTCCGGCAGGCGTACGTGCCCCGGAACAGTTGGTCAGCCGCTGCTGTCCGGGCGGTGGACGCTGAGGTTGCCGTAGGCCGGCAGAACGCCGGCCAGGTCGCCGGGTTTGCCTCGCAGAGTGGCGTCCAGGAAGGCGAGGGTGGCCGCGGCGACGACGCGCGGGCTCTCCGTGCGGCCCAGGGAGCCGACTATCGAGGGCACGGGCGGCAGATACAGGGGGCCGTCCATGAACGTGAGATGCGCGGCGCCGGGGATGGTGAGCCGGTAGCTCGTCGCGGTGCTGGACTTGAGCGCCTCGGTGAGGCGGGGCAGGTAGCGCGGGTCGGTTGCCGGGGTGATGGCCTGGGTGAGCGCGAGCGTCGGCTGGTCGAGGGAGGGGGAGGCGGGGCCGTGGGGGTAGCCGTCCAGATCGATGACGGCGTGGAAGCGGCGGTCCTGCCGGGCTGCCTGGAGGGCGGCGGCGCCGCCCATGGAGTGTCCGGCCACCGCGGCCCGGCCGGTGTCCAGGTGTCCGCTCAGCGGGTCGGCGGCCTCACCCCGGTCCAGGCCGTCCAGTTGGGTGAGGACGAAGCCGAGGTCGGCGGCCCGAATCGCCGTCCAGTCGGCCGCCAGTTTCTCGTCCTGGTCCGGGTCGCCGGTGGAGGAGGTCTCGGTGGTGATCGTCCGGCCGTCGGAGAGGACGACGGCGGCGGAGTCGTACGGGTGGTCGAGGGCGGCGACCACGTAGCCGTGGCTGGCCAGTTCCTCCGCCCAGGCGGTGTTCTGGGTGCGCACTCCGCCCGACCCGGGAGAGAACAGGACGACGGGGAACCGCCCCCGCCCGCCGTCCACCGGGGCGTCGAAGACCGCATGGGTGTGGGCACGCGGAACACCGTCGACCAGGAAACCCGGCAGGCCGACCTGGCGGGCGAGGGCGTCGGAGACGGTGCGCGCCTCGTGCTCCGTACGTCCGAGGTACTGGGCCCGCTGCGCGCCGGCGGGGCTCTTCTGCGCGGGGTACCAGAGCTGGACCACGACCGTGCGCCGGTCGTCCGGATCGGCGGTGAAGGTCTCGGGGCGGTGCGGGTCGGTCCACTGGACCACGCGGGTGCCGACCGCGAAGTCGCCCGACGGTTGGGGGAACTCGGGTACGGGAAGGGCCCAGGCGGCCACCGGGCCCGTGGCGATCAGGCCGACACAGGCCACCGATCCCGGCAACGCCAGCCACCAGCGGGCCCGCCACGCCGGCCGGCCGGGACGGCGTCGAAGCGGTCGCAGCAGGGGGGAGAGGGCGAACGGCGACGCGAAGGCAGCGCCTGCCAGTACCGGCAGCATCTGCCAGCGGATCCCCGCCACGCTCAGCAGGATCGCGGACAGCACGAGAACCGCCCCCGCCGCGATCGTGACGCGTGGGCGGGCGGAGGGGGGAAGCCAGCGCGCCACCACCAGTGCGACGGCGCCCAGCAGGACAAGGATTTCCAGGGGGGACATGTACAGCCCCGTGATGATCTCGGTCACCAGGCCATGTTCGGCGCCGGGCACGCGCTGCCACATCGATCCCGGGTCGCCGTCGGGTGCCACCGGGGTCGCAATCCGCGGCAGGTCCCGGTGCGACCGGAGTGGCAATCGGGCACGCCGGATCGGCGGCCGCCCTACGACCACGGGAGGTAGCGGGACTCCTCCTGCGGTCGTACCCGGGCACGGTGCCATCAGACGGTGGACTCATGTGCTCCATGGGGCCCGCCGCCTACCGTGACAGGGCCGCGGTACGTGCCGGGCAGCGCGAGGCGTACGTTCCCGTACTCCACTCGGATCCGGCTGCACGCGGTGGCAGCCCCGGCCGGGGCCACCATGACGCCGAATCGACAGGGACGTGCGATGACCGAGGCGGCCGCGGAACCCGGCAATGCCCACCGGGGCCGGGGCAGGGTGTGGGTGCTGACGCGGGTGCGGTGGGCGGGGACGACCTCACGGCTGACGAGGTACGCCGACCTGGCCTCCGCACGAGCGGCGCGACTGGTGACAGCCGCCGGGCGCCGGTCCTCCCGGCTGCCGCCCGTGGCGTGGGACTCGCTGCTGCCGACGCTTCTCCTGCTCAACATCATCACCACCCGGGCACCGCACGAGCTGCCGGTGGCCGTCGCCCTCACCGCCGCCCTCGCACTGCCCCTGGTGTGGCGGCGCAGGGCCCCGCTCACGGTGTTCGGCGTCGTGGCAGCCGCGGCCTTCGTCCAGTGGCTGACGGACGTCCAACTTCCGGCGGACGTCTGCCTGCTGGTGGCCCTCTACACGGCAGCCGCGAACTCGGGCCGGCGCGGCACGCTCGTCACCGGTGCCGTCGTGGAGGCGGGGGCCCTGCTGGCCTGCCTGCGCTGGGCGACGGAAGGCGCGTTCCTGACCCCCTTCGTCGCGGTCACCGCGATGGTCGTCGCCGCCGCCGTCCTGGGTGTGAACGTGCGGACCACGCGCGCCTACCTCGCGGCCCTGGAGGAACGGGCCGCACGCCTGGAGCAGCAACAGGAACAGCAGGCGCGACTGGCCGTCGCCGAGGAGAGGACACGTATCACCCGGGAGATGCACGACATCGTCACCCACAACCTGTCCGTCATGGTCGCGCTCACCGACGCCGCCGTCTACGCGCAGCACCGGTCGCCCGACAAGGCGACCACCGCGATGCTCCAGATCTCCGAGACGGGCCGGCAGGCCCTGACCGACATGCGGCGCTCGTTGGGCATCCTGCGGACCGACGAACCGGACGCGGAACGCCACCCGTTGCCCGGCATCGCCCAACTGGAGGCCCTCGCCGACCAGATGTGCGCCGCCGGGCTGCCGACCCGCATCGAGGTCCAGGGCGGCCGCACCCACATACCCGCCACCGCACAACTGACCGTCTACCGCCTGGTACAGGAAGCCTTGACCAACACCCTCAAGCACACACCCACCGGCACACGCGCGAAGGTCCGGCTACGGTGCTCGACCGGGACCGTCACCGTGGACGTCACCGACAGCGGCCCCCGCCCGCCGCTTCCCGGCGCCACACCGTCCGGCCACGGCATCCCCGGCATGCGCGAGCGCGCGGCCGCCTACGGGGGGACGTTGCGGGCCGGACCGCTTCCGGGTGGCGGCTGGGGAGTCCACACCCGTCTCCTCCTCGACAGCGGCGGAGCGGCGTCCGCATGACGATCCGCATCCTGATCGCCGACGACGAAGCACTGCTCCGGATGGCCTTCAGCACGGTCCTGGAGGGCCAGCCCGACATGACACCGGTCGGCGAAGCCGCGGACGGCGCCCAGGCCATCCGCCTCGCCCGGGAACTGCGCCCCGATGTCGTCCTCATGGACGTCCGGATGCCCGGCATCGACGGGATCGAGGCGACCCGGCAGGTCATCCGGGCCTCCCCGCACAGCAGAGTGCTGATCCTCACCACCTTCGACCTGGATGAATACGCCTTCGCCGGACTCAGCGCCGGAGCCTCGGGCTTCCTGCTGAAGAACACCAGGCCCGAGGAACTGCTCACCGCGATACGCAGCGTCGCCGCGGGCGACGCGGTGGTGTCCCCGCGGATCACCCGCCTCCTGCTGGAGCACCTGCGCCCGCACATCCCCGACGGCGGCAGCGCCGGCCCCGACCATCGGCTGAGCCGGCTCAGCGCCCGTGAACGCGAGGTGCTCGTCCAGGTGGGCTGCGGCCTGTCCAACACCGAGATCGCGGCCGCCCTGTTCCTCGCGGAGGCGACCGTGAAATCCCATCTGGGGCGAATCCTGCACAAGCTCGAACTCCGCGACCGGATACAAGCCGTGGTCTTCGCCTACGAGAGCCGCCTCATCCACCCGGCATGACGCCGCAGGAGCCGACGGCGATGTCCTCAGTCCGGGTCCGGGCCCGGGTCCGGTGTCGGGTCCGAGTCGGGACGGGAACCGTGACGTCGTCGTCGGCGTCCCCGTTCAAACCAAGTCGTCTACGACCAGGGCTCGCGGTTCCCAGAGCTGCGAGCAGAAAGACAGTGATGACTCAGCAAGATCACCCGGCCCTGTCCGCACCCGGGCCGGACGCTCCCGGCCGGGCCCCGGGAACCCCGGCCGGAGGGGGCCCTTCGCGGTCGATACGGCCGTGGCTGCCGGCTCTGCTGTGCGCTCTGGGGTTCGTGGCGGTCTACCTGCTCGCCGTCTGGACCCCGTTCGGGCAGCGGGGGGAGAACTCCCTGATGAACGGGAACGGCGGCGAACCGGCGTGGATCTACGACTGGTCGGGGTCGGTCTACGACTCGGCGGCCATGCCGCCGCTGGAGTTCACGGCCCTTCCCACCCTGGTCGTGGGGATGGCCGTGATCGTGGTCGTCGCGCTGGTGCGGCGGTGCTGGTGGCAGGGCTGCGCGGCGATCGGGGTCGTCCTGGGCACGTTCGGGGGCACCGAGGTGTGCAGCAAGATGCTCCTGCCCCGCCCCGACCTGGTGAACGCGCCCGACATGCTCACCGAGGTGAGCTTCCCCAGCGGGCACGCGGCCGTCCCCATCGGGCTGGTCCTCGGCGCCGCCCTCGTCGCCTCCCCGCGCCTGCGCCCCTACGTCACCGCGGTCGGCATGCTGTGGCTCACCGTCACCGCCGGCGCCGTGCAGGCGCTCTACCACCACCGGCCCAGCGACGTGCTGGGGGCCGCGCTGCTGGGCTGCGCCTGTTACGGTCTCGCGCTCTGGCTGCTGCCGTCCTCCGCCGCACCGGGCGTCGCGCGCAGCCCTCGTGCGCTGGCGGCCGTCGCCCTCGTCCTGTCGGCGGCGGCCGCGCTCGCCGCCGGCGCGCGGGACGACTCCGTCACGGGACCGCTGGTCTTCGCGGCGGCGGCCTTCCTGTGCGCGGTCCTGGTCTGGTTCACCGTGGTGGAGGTGCCTGCCCGCGCCGCGCGTCGTACGCGGCCCGCGGTGGGCTGACCGCCCGGCGCGCCGTTCGGCGTCGGGCGGCCGAAAGGCCGAGGCCGTTGGCCTCGGCCTTCGCCATCGGCCGCCCCGTCTGCCTCGTGACCATCGGTGTGCCCCGCTGGCACGGAACGAGCACGGAACGAGCACGGAACAGGCCGACCCGCCGGTGGCGCCAGCGGGTCGGCCTGTTGCGGGGGTGTGCGTCGGGCTATCGCTGGCTGGTCCGCGCCCGTCGGCGGCGGGCCACGAGGGTGGCCGCGGCACGCAGGGCCAGGCCGATCACCGGTGCGAGGAGCAGGGTGCACCAGGTGCGGGTGGTGGCGTCGGCGGTGAGGCGGTCGGCGAGCAGGTAGGCGGCGAGGAAGGACGGCGCGAGCCAGGCCCCGTTGGTCGCGGCGAGGCGCAGCGGGCTCACCCGGCGCGCTGCCGGTTCCTCCGCCGACTCCGCCGACTCCGTGGATGTCACACGAACCTCCTGACCACGCCGATCACCTTGTCGACGATCCGCTGGGAGACGCCGCGGTCGAAGACGAAACCCGCGAGGCAGCCGGCGACGGCCCAGACGATGCGCTGCTTCCAGCCGCCGCTCCCGAACAGTACACCGGCGCAGGCGCCGCCGGCGCAGTTGCCGATGTGGAGCGCCCAGGGTGCCAGGAAGGGGATCCAGGCGGCCACGGCCGCGGTGACGGACAGTTGGACGGCACGGGCGACGGCGGCCTTGAGCGCGGCCTTCAGCCAGCCGGGCATCCGGCCGTTGAGGTCGGTGCAGTTGACCGGGTCGGCGTTGCAGTAGTCGTAGGCGTTGGCGCTCGCTCCCTGGACCGGGTCGGGGGAGAGGAAGCGGCCGGCGGCCGGGTTGTAGAGGCGCGCTCCCATGAGGGTGAGGGCGCTCGGGGTCTCGTCGGAGCGCTGCTTGTCGCCGAGCCAGGCGTAGCGGGTGCCGGGCTGGCCGGTGCGCGGCTGGCCGTACTCGTCGTAGTCGAGGACGGTGGGCGCGACGGCGGTGTCCAGCGGCAGCCGCAGGGTGATGTCGCCGTGCAGGTTGGCGAGTTGCAGGACAGTGCCGCCGGTCTTCGCGGTGGTGGCGGCGAGGGTGCCGGCGGGGCCGGTGACGTTGCGGGTCAGGGTGCCCGCGGAGTCCTCGGTGATCCAGCGGGGGCTGTCGGTGTCGGAGCCGTAGTGGTTGGTCCGCAGACCGGTCTGGGCCCAGGCGCCGGCGGTGTTGGCCTCGGTGGTCCAGGCGCGGAAGCGCTGGGCCGAGTCGAGGGTCCAGCTCTGCCGGTTGGTGCCGCTGGTCTGCTGCTGCACCAGGTCGGTGTTGTAGTACGCGACGGTGCTGCCGGGCAGTGCGGTGGTGCGGCCGAACGCGTCGTAGGTGTAGCCGGGGTTCACCAGGCGGTCGGCGGTGTCGTAGGTGCTGGTCTGGCCGGTGCCCCCGGTGGTGGTGCAGGTCTGGCCGCGGGCGGCGTCGGCGGTGGCCAGCGCGGTGCGGTTGGTGTTGCGGTCGAAGGTGTAGGTGCGGGTGGTGCAGACGGCGTCGGTCGAGGTGTCCTGGACCTGGAGGAGCCGGCCGGCCCGGTCGTAGGCGTAGATCTGGGCCGCGGTGACGCCGGGGGTGCCGGTGTGGGTGGCCCGCTGGCCGTGGATGGTCTCGGTGATGCCGTCGGAGACCAGCACGAGGCCGTCGCTGTCGCGGGTGTAGGTGCGGCCGGTGATGGTGCCGGCCGGGTCCTTGTCGTCGGTCCGGGTGTAGCCGCCGGGCAGGCCCTGGGTGAGCGGCGTGCCGTCGGCGTCGTAGCGGGCGGTGAGGGTGCCGGCGACGGAGTCCGTCACCGAGGTCGCCAGGCCGCGCGGGTCGACGGCGGTGTCGTAGGTGTAGGTGGTGGTGGAGGGGGAGGTGTCGGTGACCTTGGTGGGGCGGTTGAGGGCGTCGTACTCCGTGGTGGTGACGGCGCCGTCGGCGTCGGTGTAGGAGATCAGGCGGCCGAGTTCGTCGTAGCCCTTGGTGATGGTGCCGCCGGTGGCGGAGGTCTGGCGGGTGACGGCGCCGGTGCCCGGGTGGTACGTGGTGGTGGCGGCGGGGGCCGGGGTACCGAGGCCGTCGGTGACGGTGACGGTGGTGGGGCGCCCCGCCGTGTCGGTGTCGGTCACGGTGGTGCGGGTGACGCCGTTGGCCGTCTCGGTGGTGCGGGTGACCTGGCCGAACTGCCCGTACTGGGTTGTCCTGGTGGGCAGTTGTGCCGGGTTGGCGCCGCCGCCGGTGATGGCCGCGGCGGGCCCGGTCTGGCAGACGAGGTCGGCCCACTCGGGGCGGTTGCCACAGGTGCCGGTGCCGCCGGCGGTGTAGTAGGTGGTCCAGCCGGCCGCCGCGTCGGAGCCGGTGGAGGCCGGCTGCTGGGTCGAGACGACCCGGCCCTGGCCGTCGTAGCCGGTGGTGGTGGTCAGGGCGAGGCCGCCGCTGTCCTTGATCTGCGCGGTGGGCACGCCGAGCGCCCAGTTGTACGTGGTCCGGTCCTGGCGGGCGTCGACCAGCAGGTCGGGCCAGGCGCGGAGCCGGGCGCCGGTGGTGGTGAGGGTGATCTGGTTCTTGATCTTGGCGGTGCCGTCGGTCGGCCGGCCCTCGTCGTAGGTCTTCACGGTGTGCTGGCGGGCGGGCAGTTGGGTGCCGGCCTTCGCCAGGACCGTCGCACCGGAGGTGGCGTCGGCGGCGAGGGTGATGCGGTGGAGCGGGTCGTAGACGTCGGTCTCCTGCTGGCCGTCCGCGCTGTAGGCGCTGCTGCTCGACAGGAGCCGGGCGCGCTCGGCGGAGGGCAGGGTGTCGATGCCGAGGTCGGCCAGTTCGGCCTTGGCCGCGGGGGTGGCCCCGAGGGCGAGCTCGCGGTTGCCCGCGGTCAGGCTGCGGACCTGGTGGCCCTGGTTGTCGTACTCGGTGGTGGTGACGTGGTGGCCCGGGGTGGCCTGGTTGACCTGGCGGCCGGAGGCGTTCAGGTAGGTGACGCTCGCCCTGGTGTAGTCGCCGGCGCCGAGGTCGGTGCCGTTGTTGGAGGCGGGGGCCTGGTCCGGCGGGAACACCGCGGTGGCGTCGGTCGGCAGGTCGCTCTGGCCCCACGCGGAGGCGGCGGGCGCGGAGAGGTCCTCCGGTGCCTTCGCGCCGGAGAGCGGGACGCCGTAGACGACGGTGGTGGTGGCGGTGCCGTTCACGGTGCCCGTGGTGCCGGGGGCGAGGGTGTCGTGCCAGGTCTTCGTCAGCATGCCCGGGCCCGCGGCCGGGTTGGCGGTGACGGTGCCGTACGCCAGCGAGGTGGCGAGGGTGCCGCTGAGCTGGACGGAGGAGAGCAGGCCGTCGTCGGCGCCCTGGGTGTAGTAGGCGTACTGGTTCTGGCTGCTCTGGCCGAGCCGCGGGTCCCAGGTCTGGCGCAGCCGCCCGGCCGAGTCGTAGCGGTAGACGGCGACGTCGGTGGCGGTGGCCGCGGCGGCCCCGGGCGCGGTGCTCCAGAGCCTGATCGCGCTGACCTGCCCGGCGACGTCACCGAACTCGGTGCCGGTGGTGACGCCGGTGGCGGTGGTCGCGGTGGCGTAGACGAACTGCAGGACGCGGCAGCCCTTGGCGGCGACGTTCGCCGCGCACACCGCCGGGGTGGCCGCGGAGGTCGGCGCGATGACGAGCTTCGGCCGGGCCAGCGTCTTGCCGCCGACCACGGTCGTCTCCGACACCACGCTGGTGGTGGTGTTGGCCAGCCCGCCCTGGAGCGTGGAGGTCACCGTCCAGGTGGCGGCGGCCGGATCGGCCTTGGCGAAGGTGGTGACGGTGCCCTCGGTGCCGGAGAGCGTGAAGTCGGCGCCGAAGGAGCCGCTCAGGGTGAGGTCCTCGCTGCCCGGTTCGGGCGCCCAGCCGTTGCCGGCCGCGTTCGAGGTGAAGGAGACGGCGGAGCCGTCGGCGGCCATCACGCTGAGCGAGGTGCCGGAGGTCCTGCGGATCTCCGTGTACTCCGAGGCGGACAGGCTCGACGACACGCTGGACACCCAGTTGGGGCCGAAGACCGCCGCCTGGCCGTCCTGGCCGGCGGCGGCCCGCGGGTCACGCGAGGAGTGCGTGCGGCCGACCGTCATGCCGAACAGCGACACGTCGGTGGCCGGGACCCTGAGGTCGCCGGTGAGCAGGTTCAGCGCACCCGGGCCGACGTTCTCCGTCGCCGCGCCGTCGGCCTTGCGGTCGACGACGACCCGCACCGGCTCGGAGGAGACGGCCGCGGCGCCGGGCCCGGTGAAGTCCGCGCGGAGCTGGACGGTGCCGTCCGGGGTCACCGTGGAGGTGGCGTTCCAGGTGAGCGCCGGGCTCTTGCCCGCGGCGAGGGGCACGGGCCAGGCCGCCAGTGCGGCACCGCCGTTGGTGATGTCGCCGGCGGGGATCCGCGTCCAGGCGTCGGCGTCGGAGCGCCGCCAGGAGAAGGCCACCTGGTCGTACCGGGCGGCGTCGGCCTCGGCGGTGAGCGGCAGGCGCGCCGCGGTGCGGGTGCCGTCGTTCGGCGAGGTGACACCGCCCGCGCCGACCTGGAAGGTGTGGGTACGGGCCTCGGACTTGTTCTCCGCCCGGTCCACCGCCCGCACCTGAAGGGTGTTGGTACCGGCCTTGGCCGGGGTCACGGTGAAGGTCACCGGCGCGGTGGAGCCGTTCGTCGCGACCTTGGTCCAGGTCGCGCCGTCGAGCGTCCACTCCAGGGCGTTCTGGTCACCGGCCGGCGGGGTCGCGGTGAAGGAACCGGCCTGGCCGGGGCCCTTGACCCACTGGCCCGACGGGTAGTCGGAGGAGGAGAGCGCGGCGGGCGCCGAGGGGGCGGAGGTGTCGACCGTGAAGGTGGCCCACGCCGACCAGTTGTTGTTGTAGTGCAGCCCGTCGTACGGGGAGGTGCGGAACTTGTACGTCCTGCCGTTGGCCAGCACACCGGCCGGGACCTTGACGGAGGCCGGGGCCCCGCTCGGCACGTACGGGGAGACCAGGACGTTGCCCACCTGGGTGTCGGTGGCGGCGTCGAAGATCTGGAAGGTGCCGTCGACCTTGTCGTTGTTCGGGTCGACGAAGGTGTCGCGCAGCGTCGGGGTGGTGGAGTTGACCCACCAGGTGCCGGCGGCGTCCTTGTAGAACGGGGAGCCGGCCTGCTGGTCCGTCCCGGTCCGGGGGCGGTAGTTGTACGTCACCGTCAGCTTCGGGACGTTGGTCGCGGCGTTGGCGGAGTTCACCTCCTTCCAGTACTTGGTGTTGGTCTCGTCCGGGGCGCGCAGCCCCATGCCCGAGGTGGTGTTCTTCGCCGACGTCCAGGTCTGCACCAGGTTGGTGACGTCCGCGGTGATCCAGCCGTCGCCGCCGCAGGCGTCCCGGCCCTTGGTCTCGGTGCCGGTGGCCTTCTTGGCGTTCCAGGAGGGCTGCGCCGTCCAGCGTGAGGCGGTCGAGGCGAGGCCGGTGTCCCAGATGTCCCACGCGTAGGGCTGGCAGTCGCTGTTGCCGGAGTGGAAGTTGTACAGCGACAGGCTGGCGTTGGTGATCAGCGCGTCCGCGATCGGCGCGGTGTTCCAGTTGATGAACGACCGGGCCTGGCGGGAGGAGCCGTCCGCGTTCTTGGTGCCGGAGTTGCCCCAGTAGATCTCGGTGTCGGTCGACCAGTCGACCGTCTCGCCCTGCTGCACCCGGGTGTCGAAGACGTTGCCGAGGGCCGTGGTGGAGGGGTCGACCGTCACCGGGTACTGCGTCCTCGGGTCCGCGAGGAACGCGGCGTCCGGCGTGAACACCAGGTCGATGCCGTCGCCGCGCTGAACGACCTTCAGACCGACCTTCGCCTGCCGGGCGTGCTCGCCGGAGCCCTCGGCGACGGCCGTCGCGTCCCACATCACCGGCGCCGGGAGCACGGCCCGCCGCTCGCCGGTGCGCTTGTCGGTGAACAGCACGCCGCCGTCCGGCTGGACCTCGGCCTTCAGGCCGTCGGCCTTCAGCGGCATCGTGTACGAGAACCCGGCGGCGCTCGGGCGCTGCTTGAGCACCGTGTACTGCTCGAAGCCGGTCCGGGTGGCCTCCACGACCAGGTCGGCCGCGCCGTCCGCGATCGCGTCCCGGTAGGTGGCCTTCGTGCCGTCCAGGGCGGGCTTGGGCAGGCCGCCGCGCCACTGGAGCTCGACCTGCTGGTCGCCCTGTCCGAGGGTCACCAGGGTGCGGGCGTCGTCCGCGGCCGCCGCCTGCGCGTGGAGCAGCGACTTCGCCCGGGTGCCGCCGGCACCGGCGAGCCGCAGCGCGTTCGGGTGGGCCTTCGGCGCCACCGACCCGTCCGCGCCCGCCTGGAGGCCGAGGTCGACGTCCACCCACTGGCCGTCGCGCTGGAAGCGGACCGGGCCCGCGAACAGCTCGGTGGTGAGCGAACCGTCCTTGTTCACCCACGTCGTCGACGTCTCCGTACGCTCGGAGAGCGCCTCCACCCGCTGCCCGGACAGCCGGGCGGCGACCCTCGCCGACGGCACGTCGGCGGCGGACGTGGCCCACTGCCCGGCTCCCCTGCCCGCCTTCGCCGCCGCGCTCGGTGACGCGGCGAGGGCCGTCTCGGACCCGGCCAGCAGCGACACCGCCACGGCGAGGGCCAGCGACCCGCTCACCGCCCGCATGCCAACGGGCCTGCCGGGTCTGCGTCGTGTGGTCATCCGTCTGTTCATATCGACTCCTTGAGACACCGTCGCTCGACGGCGCTCTCGGAGCATAGGAGTGGGCGGCAAGATCAAAGATGGGGTCAAATGACGCCAAAGGATCATCAAATAATGATCTTGTTTCGACAAGATTCACGTGATCGTGATCATGGCGTAGGCAACCGCGCCCGCGCCCCGCGCGTTACGTCAGCGGCGCCGGCTGCGCCGACCACTTACCGGCCGCCACCGCCGGTAGGGCGGGGCCGTTCCGTACCCCCGGCCTCCTGCGGGGGACGGGCTCAGCTGTCGTAGCGCCGCTCACCGGTGGCGAAATGGCGGGGTGAGACGGGTGTCGGCGAGGATCCGCTCGACGGTCTCGTCGAGGGTGCTGTGCTGCGGAACGACGCGTTCGAGGCCGCCGGGCAGGAGGTCGTGGGGCTGGTACCAGCCGGCCATGTCCTCGGGGGAGAACTCGCCGGCCTGGGGGCGGGTGGCGTGGCGGCGCACGGTCTCGTCGAAGTCGGCGTCGAGGTAGTACAGGTGGCTGCGGCCGCGGTGGTCGGCGGCGAGCCGGGCGAGCATCGGGCCGTAGCGCTCGGCGGCGAGGATGCCCTCGACGACGGTGTGGAAGCCGTGGTCGAGGGCGTGCCGGGCGACCAGGTCGATGAGGCCGATGTTCGCCCCGCCCGGGAGGTCGCGTTCGCGCAGGACGGTGCGCCGGAGCACGTCCTGGGCGACGACGGCCACGCCCCGTCCGTACGCGGCGCGCAGCCGCGCGGCGACGCTCGACTTGCCCGCCCCGCTCGGACCGCGCACCACCACCAGCACGGCGTCCTGAGTTCCCGTCACGCCGGTACCGTACCGGCAGTCGGGGGGCCGCCCGGCCGGCGCGCGCCGAGGGCCCTGACGGCGCCGGCCGCCACCGGACGGCTCACCGGCCGCGAGTGTCAGAGGTGCGCGGTACCGTCGCGGCATCCGACCGGAGGAGGACCGCATGGCGACCAGGTGGAGCTTGACGATCGACTGCGCGCACCCGGCGAAGCTGGCTGAGTTCTGGGCACTGGCGCTGGGCTATGCGGAGAAGCCCGCACCTGTGGGATTCGGGAGTTGGGAGGAATGGCTCTCCCACTACGGGATCCCGGAGGACGAGTGGGATGACGGCGCGTACCTCTGTGATCCCGAGGGGGTGGGCCCCACCATGTCCTTCCTGAAGGTGCCGGAGCCGAAGGCGGTGAAGAACCGGGTGCACGTGGACGTCCAGGTCGGTGGCGGCCGTGAGACACCGTGGGAGGTGCGATGGCCGCGCGTGGTCGAGGCGGTGGAGCGGTTGACCGCTGCGGGCGCGACCGTGGTCAGCGAGGAGGAGTTGGACGGCAGGCCCGATCATGTGGTGATGGCCGACCCGGAAGGAAACGAGTTCTGCCTGGTCTGACAGTCGAACTCCGCTCCGGGAGGCCGCCGTACCGCATGGTGGGCGTCGCCTCCCGCCGCCCCGGGGGCCGGGGCGGCGGGGGCCGGTGGTGGTGTCAGGAGCCGAAGGAGACCTGGTCGACCGTCCAGAAGGCGCTGTTGGTGCCCGTGTAGCGGAACTGCAGGCGCGCGGTGGTGGCGCCGGCCGGCACGGTGACGGGCAGGTGCTCGACGGTGTTCAGGTCGGCGCGGTAGGACTTCACCAGCTGCGGGGCGCCGTCGTCGAAGACCACGTACACGTCGCCGGTCTGCGGGCCGTCGACCTTGTAGTTCGTCGCGAAGGACAGCGTGGCCCGGCCGAGGCCGGCGACCGGGTAGGCCGGGCTGACCAGGGTGGAGTCGAACTGGCCGGCGCCGTGCGCCTTGTCGTCCCACTCGTCGGAGTCGGCGACCGCGAAGACGTTGCGGGCCCGTACGTTGGTCTCCCGGCCCTGTCCGAGCTGGGTGGCGCTCCAGAACTCGTCGGTGGCGAAGGCCCAGCCGCGCCACTCCGTCACCCCGCCGCTGGGCATCCGGGAGTTGTCGATGCTCCAGCCGCTGGGCGGCGTGTGCGTCCAGCCCCGGACCGCGGCCGGGATGCCCGTCTCGTCCGCCCGGCCCTGTAGGGCGGGGCGCAGCGCGTCGAAGGCGTCCGGGGCGATCTCGTCGATCGGCTGCCCGTCCAGGCGCCAGGCGGGGTCGATCGCCGCGCCCTCGTGCTTGAGGACGGTGGGCGCGATGTCCACGGGCTTGACGTCGTAGCGCCGGGAGCCGGCCGGGTAGCCGGCGCCGTCGGCGATCACGAAGGTCTGCCGCTCGTTGGCGCTGTTGCCGCCGTGCCCGCCGGCGTCGGTGTGTCCGTGGTCGGTGGTGACGACGATCAGCCAGTCCTCCGAGCCGTACGTGGGGCGGGACTTGACGGACTGCACGACCTGGCCGACGAGCGCGTCGACGGTGTGGATGGCGGCCGCGTACTGGGCGCTGGCGCCGCCGGAGGCGTGCCCGGCCTCGTCGATCCCGTCGAAGTGCAGGAAGGCGGCGTCCGGGTTGCCGTGGGCGAGGTAGTCGGCGGCGTCGGAGGCGGTCTTGGCGTCGTTCTCGTTCTCGGCGATCCGCAGGTCCGCCTTGCCGTTGAAGACGTTGCCGGTGATCGGGTTCCACGAGCCGATCACCAGCGTGGAGGCGGCCGGGTCGGCGGCCTCCAGGCGGCTGGCGAAGTCCGGGTACTGGTCGAACCGGGCGCCGGTGAACGCGTTGTCCTTGACCTGGTGCTTGTCGGGCCACACGCCGGTGGCGATGGTCGACCAGCCCGGCCCGGACAGGGTCGGCGCCAGCGGGTTGGCGTACAGGTTGCTGGTGGCGGTCATGCCGCCGGCCATCAGCGCCTTGAGGTTGGGCGCGTCGGCGGCCGCCAGCTTGTCGTAGCGGGTGCCGTCGACGCCGATGACCAGGGTCTTGGCCTGCTTGGTGCCGTCCGGCAGGCCCTTGTAGGCGGGGGCGGCTGCGACGGCGGAAGCGGCGGGGGCGGCGCCGGCGGGCGCCGACGGCAGCAGCACGGCGGCTACGGCGGTGGCCGCGGTGACGGTCCGGATGGAGCGGGGGATGCGCACGAGGGCTCCCAACTAGGGGGCGACGCGGTGCGGTTGCACCGGCACCGAGGATGGGGCGCCCGTGCGAGGAGGAGCCCTCCCCGGATCCACGGTTGTATGAACAACCGCCGAAATTCAGTCCAGACCGGTTACCATTCCGTGACCTCGGGGGCGCCGAACCGCCACTCGATGGCGCCGGACCACCGCTCGATAAGGTGACGCGGTGAACCACGGCACCCCCCGGCCCCCCGTCGCCCCCGCCCGCTCCGGCGTCCCCGACCACGGCCGGGTGCCCAAGTACTACCTGGTCAAGGCCCAACTCGAAGACCTCATCGCCGAATTGGGTCCCGGCGGGCGCCTGCCCACCGAAGCCGACCTCGCCGAACGCCACCACGTCGCCCGCGCCACCGTCCGGCAGGCCCTGCGCGACCTCCTCCTCGAAGGCCGCCTGCGCCGCCAGGGCCGCGGCACCGTCGTCGCCGGCCCCAAGATCGAACAGCCGCTCTCCCTCGCCAGCTACACCGAAGGCGTCACCCGCCAGGGCCTGCGCCCCGGCCGCACCCTCATCACCCTCGACCGCCTCCCCGCCGACCCGCCCATGGCCCAGCGCCTCGCCGTCCCCGAAGGTGAACCGCTCTGGCACCTGGAACGTGTCCTGCGCGCCGACGAGGAACGCGTCGGCCTGGAGTCCACCTACGTCCCTGTTGCCCGAGTCCCGCACCTGGAGCGGGAGTTCGACCCCGAAGGCTCGTTCTACGGGTACCTGCGCGAGTGCGGCGTGCGGCTCGGCGGCGCCGACGAACGCATCGAGACGGTCCTCGCCACCCCCCGCGAAGCCCTGCTCATCGGCACCCCGCCCGCCCTGCCCATGCTGCTGCTCCACCGCCGCAGCCGCGACGCCGAGGGCCACCCCCTCGAACAGGTCCGCACCCTCTACCGCGGCGACCGCTTCAGCTTCACCCTCGCGCTGCACGCCCCCGACAGGGACTGAAGCCGGTCCTGCGTTCCTCGCGACAGGTACGCGTATCGGCGCCGTAGCGCCCGGGCGGGGCGGGCCGGGGGTCACGCGGCGGCTTGTGGGGTGTCGGCGGGAGTGTCGGTGGTGATGCCGTGGTGTTCTTCCTCGGGGCGCCCCTGCTCGGGCAGCAGGAAGGTGATGGCGAGGAATGCGGCCAGCAGGCAGGCCTGGATGGTCAGGGCGTGGTGGAAGCCGGCGGTGAAGTCGCCGGTCCCGGCCTGGGCGAAGAAGACGGAGCCGAAGACGGCGACGCCGACGGAGCCGCCGATGGACTGGACGGCGGACAGGAACCCGGAGGCGGAGCCGATCTCGGCGTCGTCCACGGCGGCGAGGACGAAGCTGAACAGGGCGGCGATGACCATGCCCGCGCCGATGCCGGAGACGGCGATGCCGGGGGCGATGTCCCGGATCGAGAACGAGGCCGGTGTGAGGCCGTCGAGTTCGAACCAGAGGAGGGTCGCGCCGGCGAGTTGGACGAGCGGGCCGATCTGGAGGACCTTGCGGCCGATCCTGTCGGCGAGGAAGGCGCCGCTGACCGCGCCACCGATGGCCGTGCCCACGGCGAGCGGCAGGTTGCCCAATCCCGCGTCGCCGGCGGTGAAGTGCCGGCCGATCTGGAGGTAGAGGGTCAGGACGAGTTGGGTGCCGACGAGCCCGGCGAAGAACAGGGCGATGCCGCCGAGTCCGATGGTGAAGGCGGGCTTGCGCAGCAGGGCGGGGATGATCAGCGGCTCGCGGCCCGCCGCGACGGTGCGGCGCTGGTGCAGCGCGAACAGGGCGAACCCGGCGGCGGAGGCGGCCATGCACAGCCACGTCCACAGCGGCCAGCCGTCCTCCTGCCCCTGGTTCAGCGGCAGGACGAGGAGCGCGCAGGACACGGCGACCAGCGCCGCGCCGGCTTTGTCGACGTCCACGGTGCGATCCCCCGGCTTCTTCGGGACGTACTTCGCGGCGACGGCGAGGGCCGCGAGGCCGATGGGGAGGTTGACGAGGAACACCGAGCGCCAGCCCAGGCCGAAGAAGTCGCCCTCGATGAGGAATCCTCCGAGGACCGGGCCGATGATGCCGCCGAGGCCGAGGACGGGGCCGAAGATCCCGAAGACCTTGGTGAGCTCGGGGCCGGGGAAGTTCTCCCGCAGCAGGCCCAGGCCCTGGGGCAGGAGCATCGCCCCGGCGGCGCCCTGGAGCAGCCGGAAGGCGATCAGCGACCCGGTGTCCGGCGCCAGCGCGCACAGCAGCGATGCGGTGGTGAAGGCGGCCAGACCGATCAGGAACATCCGGCGCCGGCCGTACCGGTCGCCGAGCCGGCCGCCGAGCACGAGCCCGGCTCCCAGGGTGAGGGCGTAGCCCCCGATCACCCACTGCAGGCCGACGGAGCCGGCGCCGAGGGACTGCTCCAGATCCGGACCGGCGACGTTGACGATCGAGGCGTCCAGGAGATCCATGATCTCCGCGACGAGCATCACCACCAGGATCAGCCATCGCCGGCGGTAGGGCCCCGCGGTCTCGTCGGTGATGGGGGAAGAGCCGCGCACGCCAGATACCTCCATGGTGAAGTAGTTTTACGATAAAGGTAAATTGGTGGCGGTAGGTTGTCAAAGCAGGCCGCCGACGCGGACCGCACAGCAGCACGGAAAGGCGCGAGGCCATGGAGGAAGCGATGCTCGACGGCGTGGCGGCGCAGCGTGAGCGGTTGATGGAGTCGCTGAGGACCTACGGCGGCCACTACGCCGAGCTCAGCCGGCGCTTCGCCGCCTGGCTGGGCCTGCACTCCACCGACGCGACCGCGGTCCTGGAGATCGCCGCCGCCGAGGAGCGCGACACCCCCCTGTCGCCGGCGCGCCTCAGCGAGCGCATCCCCCTGTCCACGGGCGCCACCACTGCGCTCCTGAACCGCCTCGAAGCCGCAGGGCACATCACCCGCGTCCGCGAGCACCCCGACCGGCGCATCATCACCCTGCGCAGCGGCCGCCACATCCAGGAACGGGCGGACGAGTTCTTCGGCCCCCTCGCCCGACGCCTCGACACCGCGATGTCGCACTACCCGCCGCAGCTCCTGGAACAGTTCGAATCGTTCATGGCCGACCTGAACTCCACCATGGACACCCACCTCGCCGAGCCGAGCACGACCACGCCCCGCTCTCCCGAAACCCCGGATCACCGCACTCCCTAGGCGGCGCGCCGCGCCCAGGCCGCCCGCCGCGCCCGGGCCGCCCGCCGCTCGATCGCGGTGCCGCACGCCCGCTGGTCGGAGCGATGCCGGTGGACAGCTCGACGCGGGCTCCGCACCTGCGGCATCCCCGAGCGGTTGCCGCGCCCGCGCCCGGTTCTCGGCCCGTGCTGCGCGCGTCCGGTTCTCGTCCCATGCTGGAAGAGAGGGGGTACGGCGGCAGAGGAAGTGGTGGGGATGCAGACCGTTGTGGACCTCACGCGTTGCCAGGGCTACGCACAGTGCGTGTTCCTCGCGCCGAAAGTGTTCCAGCTGCACGGCGAGGAGGGACTGCTGTACGCCCCGGCTGTCCCCGACGACCAGGTCGAGCGCGTGCGCCAGGCCGCGGCGGCGTGCCCGGTCCAGGCCATCCTCCTCGGTGAGGAGGTGAGCGCTGATGGCCGGTGACCAGAGCGAGGGCCGGATCGTTGTCGTCGGCGCGTCGCTGGCCGGGTTGCGGGCCGCGGAGGCGCTGCGGGAGGAGGGCTTCACCGGCTCACTGACCGTGGTCGGCGACGAGCCTCATCCGCCCTACGACCGGCCGCCGCTGTCCAAGCAGGTGCTGCTGGGCCACGCTGCGGCGGACTCCACCGGGCTGCCGATGCGCCGGGATCCGGACGCCGAGTGGCGGTTGGGCGTACGCGCCACCGGCCTGGACCCCCTGGGGAAGCGGGTGATGCTGGCCGATGGCGAGTCGCTGCCGTACGACCGGTTGCTGATCGCCACCGGGACCCGGGCGCGTCCCTGGCCCGATCCGCAGGAGGCCGCCCTGGACGGGGTGTTCACCCTGCGTACCCGCGAGGACGCCGGCGGTTTGGCCGAGCGGTTGGCCGCCGGGCCACGGCGGGTGCTGGTGATCGGCGGCGGCTTCACCGGTTCGGAGATCGCCTCGGCCTGCCGGGAACGCGGACTGGACGTCACCGTCGCCGAACGCGGTCCCGCACCTCTGGTGGGCGCGCTCGGCGGCACCCTGGCGAAACTCGCGGCCGCCATGCAGCGCAACCACGGTGTGGACCTGCGCACCGGCGTGACGGTCACCGCCCTGCGCGGGGACGACGGCGGCCGCTTCACCGGCGCGGAGCTGTCCGACGGCAGCCGCGTCGAGGCGGACGTGTGCGTCGTGGCGCTGGGGGCGGTCCGCAACGTCGAGTGGTTGGCGGATTCCGGACTGGCGGCGGGCCCGCGCGGAATCGCCTGCGACGCCGGGTGCCGCGCCTTCAACATGTACGGAATCGTCACTGACGACGTCTTCGTCGCCGGCGACGTCTCCCGCTTCCCCCACCCGCTGTTCGGTTACCAGATGCTCTCCCTCGAACACTGGGGGAACGCGGTCGAACAGGCCGGGGTGGCGGCCCACAACATGGTCAGTCCAGGGCCCCTGCGGCGCCCGCACCTCGCCCTGCCGACGTTCTGGTCGACCCAGTTCGGGCTCAACATCAAGTCGGTGGGCGTGCCCACCTTCTCCGACCACGTGGTCATCGCCCAGGGTTCTCTGGAGGCGCGCCGTCTGGCGATGGTCTACGGCTACCAGGGGCGGGTCACCGCGGCGGTCACCGTCGACATGGCCAAGTCGCTCGACTACTACCGGCACCTGATCGAGACGGCTGCGCCGTTCCCGCCCCCGCCCGGCGCGGCGGACCGCGCGCTCGCGGCGGACATCCCGATTCCGTCCGACGTACCGGATCCGAAGGGGCTGTCCCACGGCCCCACCGTGGCGCTCACCGGATACCTGCCCGACCGTCGACTGACCGTGGTGCAGCCCCGCGGCTGACCCACGTCCCGCCCAACGACGAGGAGCCACCATGGACTCCGACACCTTGCTGGCACGGATCACCGACTACGCGAACCGCCCCAACCCCTACCCGCTGTACGCGGAACTCCGCGAGGCCGGTCCCGTCGTGCGGCAGGCAGACGGCAGCTACCTGATCGGCACCTACCACGAGGTCGCCGCCCTGCTCCACGATCCACGGATGAGCGTCGATCCCCGCACCTGTGGCGAGACGACGCACAAGCCGCCGTTCCTGCGGCTCGACGACCCGGAGCACCACAGACTGCGCACCTTGGCCATGCGGCCGTTCGGCCCCCCGCACAGCCCGTGCCGGGTCGATGCCATGCGCGGCGAGATCGTCCGGCTCACCGGGGAACTGATGGAGCCGTTCCAGGCGGGCGGCCGGATCGACATCGTCGACGACCTCGCCTACCCGCTGCCCGTCACGGTGATCTGCCGCCTGCTCGGCGTGCCGCGCGAGGACGAGCCGCTCTTCAGGGCGTGGTCCGACGCGATCGTCGCGTCCGCCGACGTCCGGCCCGAAGAGGACTCCTCCGAGCGGGACGAGGCGGGCGACCAGGCGGGCGAACAGGCGCGGGGCGAGATGGGCCGGTACCTGGCGGGCCTCGCCGAGAAGCGCCGTGGCAATCCGAGCGACGACATGCTCTCCGCCTTCGTCAACGAACCGGACCCGGCCCTGCGGCTCACCCAGGAGGAACTCGCGGAAACCGCCGTGCTGCTGCTCATCGCCGGACACGAGACCACGGTGAACCTGATCGCCAACGGGGTGCTCACCCTACTGCGTCAGCCCGAGCAGCTGGACCAGCTGCGTCGCGAACCGGAACTGCTGCCGCGAGCGGTGGAGGAACTGCTGCGCTACGAACCCCCGGTCCACATGCGCGAGCGCATCCCCCTCGCCGACATCGACGTCGGCGGCACCACCGTCCCCCAAGGCGCCACCGTCGTGCTCGCGCTGGCCTCGGGCAACCGCGACCCCAAGCGGTTCTACGCGCCGGACCGGTTCGACCCCACCCGCCCGGACAACCAACACCTCGGCTTCGGCAGCGGTATTCACCTGTGCTACGGCGCACCACTCGCCCGCATCGAAGCCGAGGCCGCGCTCGGTGCGCTGATCCCTCGCCTCGGCCCGGCACGCCTGGTCCAGGACCCGCCCCCCTACCGGCAGAACGCCATGCTCCGCGGACCCCGCCACCTGCCCGTCCACCTCTGAAGCCAGCGGGCCTGGAGCCGGCGGGCCGGGTGTGGAGGATGCCGTTGGTCAGGACCCCTCAACCTGGACAACCTCGTCCAGATCGCCGCCGACCGCGGAGCGACGGTGCGCCTGCTCGGCGACTACCGCCAGCCTGTCGTCCTCACCTGACCCGGCTCAGAGGGCGGCTGAAGTCGACGGTCACGAACGTGCGGTGCCGTGCTCCGCCGGCACGACGACCACGGGAAGGCCGGCGTGGTGGACGACCTCGGTGCTCGTCGACCCGAGGGTGAGTCGGCCCCAGGCACCCGACCCTCGGGAGCCGACCACGAGCAGGCTGGCGTCCTTGCTCGCCTCGAGGAGGACCTGCGCAGGGCGGCCGCGTTCGCAGACGATCTCCACCTCCACGGATGGCCCACCGAGCTGTTGCTGCAGTTCCTCGACCGAGTCCGCCACGGCCTGCGTGACGAGATCGCGCTGCTGGGGGATCGGACCGGAGTCGACCGTCCGTTCGAAGCCGGAGTGCTGGGTCGGGGTGTACTCGTACGCGCAGACGGCCCGCAGGCCTGTACCGCGCAGCTGGGCCTCGCGCAGGGCGAAGGTCACAGCGTGCCGGGCTGGGGTCGAGCCGTCCGTGCCGACCACGATCGGGCCGGCCGGGTGGGGGACAGGAGGATCGGTCACGGGGGACCTCCAAGGAGTCGGCGGGCTCGGAGACGCGTGGGGCCCTCTCCACGTGCCCGGTGGCGGGGCCTGCGCGAGCCGCCTCTCAAGCCTGCTCCTGTCCGCCGGTGGGCACCAGTGCACGGGTGAGCTGTACGCGGTCGGGTCCCATGGCCGCCCCGCCGCGGTGCACGAGGAACGCCACGGTGGTCACGGCGATCTCCGGCAGGGGCCGTGGTCGCTGACCAGTCACGGCAAGGGCCGCAACCCACAACGGCGGCGGTCCTTTCAGCCACCCGCTGTTACCGGCGGAGAGTACCTACTTCTCGGTCATGTTCGTCCACGAGGACTGCTGGCTGTCGGACGACGAACTGCGCCGCGACCACCAACCTGGGCTTCACCACCGACCCGGACGGCACCCGACGCCTCCCGTCCGATATGACCGACGGGAACCTGGACACGTACTACTGGAGCGCACGCACCCCCGAGTTCAACGACTGGATCCAGATCGACCTCGGCAGCCAACGCGACATCACCAAGATCGACATCTATCTCGGCAAACCCGACGGCAGCTTCACCCTGCCCGACTGCAACCTGGAATCGTCAACAGACGGCACCAACTGGACCCATTACGCACCCGTCGTGGCATATCAATCGGAGTATCGCGGCACCACAGCCCGAACCACCCGCTACATGCGCCTGAGAATTCTGATCTCACGCAGCACCCGAATCGCCATCCGCTCCTTCCAGATCACCACCAAACCCCGCGGCGCCACCATCACCCCCGACGGCGCCACCTTCCACACGGGCAAGGTAGAAATCGTTGGAGACCTCGTCGTCACCGGCAACGTCACCGTGCTGGACGGCGGGAAGCTCAAGGTGAACGACGTCACCAGTCAGGTGGTCACAAACGTCATACTCGGTCTCCGTTGACGCCGACATGATCACCACGGTCGGGAACGAATCCAACAAGAAGCAGTTCATCAACGCCTGGTTCGGCGGAAATGAGCTGTTCAACATCGGCCTTGACGCCTGGGAAGTAGCGACCGTGCCACTCAAGAAGGGATGGGTTTTTCAGAAGACCTCTCCGAACGGAGCAGCGGACTTGATTGTCTGGAGGTTCTACCTGGGAGCCGAGCCGTAGGTGCAGCCCCACGAGGTCAGCGGCTGGCCCTCCGTTGGCAACCTTCCCTGCGTGCGACCGTTGAGGTCCGCCCGCTGCGACGAGCGGGCCGCCACGTGGGGAAGGTGTACCGACCTGGCTGCCTGTGGCCGAGCCGACCGCGGGGCTCGGCCACAGGTCGCAGGATCAGACGGAGATGACTTTGCCCTTCGCGAAATCCGTGCCTTGCTGCCCGTAAATACTGATCCTGTACTGCGTGCTCGACACGTGCTCCCCCATGGCGAACAGCATCAGCTTGCTGCCGTTCGCATAGAAGAAAAGGGTGACACTCTGCTGCCCGTTACCCGAACTGGCGTGCAGGACCGGCTGATTGTTGAACTTGTGCGATCCGGTGGGCTTTCCCTGGCCGTCAAATGCCTGGTTCAGGGACTGCTTCAGGTTTGCGAGCCTGTTCCCCATGCCTGCCTCATTGAGGACGTTTTCCAGGTAGGACTGGGCTTGCGGCTGGCGCATGGGACTGGTCTGAGTCCCATCGCTCTTGATGACCACCATCTCGGAAATTGCGGCAGGTGACGCCATGCTCTTCCCCCTCGCGCTGTCGTGCAGGAAGTTCGGGATCTCCCGACCTTTCCTCAGCGTATCCCGGCAGGAAGGTCCGGGTGAGACTCTTTGGGTAATCAGCTGCGGCATTCTGAGCTTGGCTCTGTCGGTGATCTTGGTGTTCGGCCGCCTGGGATCGTGATGGTGCGTCAGTCTTGCGGGTGCAGGAGGTCCGTGAGGCTGGCGAGGAGTGTGAAGGCCTCGACGACCCTGTGGTCGAACGTGTCCATCCGACAGCTGTGGAAGGCGGGGTGGAGATGGTGCTCAAGCAGAGATTCGAGGTGCCGGAGCGACGCGGGGCTGAGGTCGCGCTGGTGGGCCTTCCACTCCTCGACGTAGTCCCCGACCTGCATCGGGCTGTACTTCCGGATCCGTTCCGCCTTGCGCCGGCTTTGCGGAGCGTTCTTCCGGGCCTGGTAGACCTCGGCGAGCCGGGCCTTGGCCTTGTCCTGCGTGGTGAACCCGGACTCCTCCGCCTGCCTTCCGGCCGCGTTGCGGTACCGGATCTTGTACTCGCGCGGGCACCGGGGCCACCGGGACCCGGGGTGCTCGCACTCCTTGAAGAAGGAACCCATGCCGCGGATGAGGCTGGTGGTTGCCATGATCGATCTCGCTCCCCGGGCGTCCTGCTGACGTTTTGCTGACCCCGGATGGTCGATCAAGCCCCTGAGCTGGGACGAACCGCCGAAAGCGTGCTATGTGGTGGGGATGTGCTGATGGCCTCTCAGCTCGGGTCCGCCCCTTGGAGCATCGCGGGCCGGTGCGGCGTCGTCCTATGCGGGGCCGATCCCGTCCGCCGCGGTGGGCTCAGAAGCTGCCGCCGGCGTGCGGAGGACCCGGCGGACGGTGTCGCGGAGCCAGCGGTGGGCCCCGTCGGCCGTGTGCCGGGGGTGCCAGGCCATGCCGATGGTCAGGGGCGGCAGGGCCAGGGGGATGTCGAGGAGGTGCAGTCCGAGGGCGCCGGCGTCGTGGGTGAGGGGCGAGGGAGCGGCGCCGGGGAGTGCGGCGGGTACGAGGCAGACGAGGTCGCTGCGGGTGGCGAGGGTCATCGCGGCCAGGTGGCTGGGGAGGACGACGCTGACCCGCCGGTGGAGGTCCTGCTCGGCCAGGGCGGCGTCGAGGGGGCCGGTGAACCGGCCGCGGCGGCTGACCGCGGCGTGGTGGGCGGCAGCGAGCCGGGCCGGGGTCAGCGGTCCTTCGGTGAGCGGATGGCCGGGCCGGACGGCCGCGACCATGCGGAGGCTGACCAGTTCTTCGACCTGGGTTTCGGGGTCCACGTGGTCGATGGATCCGACCTCCAGGTCGATCCGGCCGTCGCGCAGGGCGGGCCCGGCCTCCAGGTCTTCGGCCCGGATCCGGAACGAGACCCCCGGCGCCTCCCGCTGGGCCAGTCGCAGCAGCCCGGGCGCCAGCGCCGCGCCGACCAGGTCGGCGGCCTGGAGGGTGAAGGTGTTGCGGAGGCCGGCGGGGTCGACGCTCGTGCCGGGACTGAGCAGCGCGCCGAGGCTGCGCACCACTGTGGCGGCTTCCTCGCGCAGGGCCTGGGCGCGCGGGGTGGGAACCATGGTCTGTCCGGCCCGGACCAGGAGGGGGTCCTGGAGGATGCGGCGCAGCCGGGCCAGGGTGCGGCTCATGGCGGCGGGCGAGGTGTGCAGTCGTGCGGCGGCGCGGGTCACGCTGTGCTCGGCCAGCAAGGCATCCAGAGCGATGGCGAGATTGGCGTCGATGACCGGATCCGGGCTGCTCACCAGCATCATTCCATTTCAGTCAATGATTCCGTGCTGAAGTTCCCATTGTGGCAGCACGGCGGACCTCAGCAGGATGAGGGCGTACCGAAACCAGCACCAGCTACGAGGTTTTCATGATCGTCATCACTGGTCCCACCGGGAACATCGGCCGCCACCTGCTCTCCTGGCTCCTGGAGTCCGCCCCCGCCGCGGGCGAGGAACTGCGCGTGATCGTGCGCGATCCCGCCCGGCTTCCGGACGCGGCGCGCGGACGCGTCGAGGTCGTCACCGGCTCGCACGCGGACGCCGAGGTCCTCGACCGGGCCTTCGAGGGCGCGGACGCGGTCTTCTGGCTCGTCCCCCCGGACGCCTCCCTGACCCCGTACGACGCCTACAGCGGTTTCACCCACCCCGCCACCGAGGCGCTCGTCGCCCACGGCGTCGGCCACGTCGTCGGCGTCTCCGCGCTCGGCCGCGGCACCCCGCTCGCCGACCGGGCCGGCCTCGTCACCGCCTCCCTCGCCATGGACGACCTGATCGCCGGCACCGGCGTCGCCTACCGGGCCCTGGCCAACCCGTCCTTCTTCGAGAACCTCCTGGAGGAAGCCAACTCGATCCGCGAGAAGGGCGTCTTCACCGACTCCGTCGACGCCGACCGCAAGGCCCCGTTCGTGGCCGTCGCCGACATCGCGGCGGCCGCAGCCGGCCTGTTGCTGGACCGCTCGTGGACCGGCACCGGCAGCGTCCCGGTCCTGGGGCCGCGGGACCTGTCCCCGAACGACCTGGCCCGCATCATGACCGAGCAGTTCGGCCGCCCCGTCCGCTACGAACGCCAGTCGTTCGACGAGCTGTACACCACCCTCGTCGGCTACGGCCTCAACGAGGCGTTCGCCCAGGGCGTGGTCGACATGAAGCGGGCCAAGGACGAGGGCCTCGACGCCGGCGTCGCCCGTACCCCGGACACCGCCTCCTCCACCGGCTTCGAGCAGTGGTGCGCCCGGACCCTCAAGCCCGCGGTCCTCTCCTGAAGTCCAGCACCCGGCGCCGGGGCAGCACGGAGCCCGGCGAACCAAGACCACTACCCACCTGCCGCTTTGGAGGCACCCCGATGTCCGCTGAAATGTCCGAACCGCCGGTCACGGCGTTCATGCTGGTCAAGACCACGCCCGAGTGGCTCGCGCTGACCGTCAAGGAACGCGTGGACGCCTTCACCACCCAGGTCCTGCCGGCCATCAAGGCCAAGACCACCGGCGTCCGGTCACGCTTCTACGACACGGAGTTCTACTCCGCTCGTGTCACCGACGTCTGGGTGTGGGAGGCCGACGACCACCACGCCTACCAGCTCCTCGTCGACGCACTGCGCGAAACCCCCTTCTGGGACCGCTACTTCGAGGTCGTCGACCTCCTCGTCGGCACCGAGAACGGCTACGCCCGAACCTACGGCCTCGAACCCGTCGCCACCATCGCCACCTGACACACCGCCCGCCCACCCACCCACCTGCGCACGAGCGCCGATGCCCCCTGACCGGTCGGCGGTTTCTAGGGGTCGTTGCAACACGTGGTCGGTTTGATCAGGCCGCGATGAGTTTATGCAGGCGCTCGGCTGGGGTTTCCCAGCCGAGCGTTTTGCATGGGCGGCCGTTGAGTTCGGCGGCGACCGCGAGTCCGGTGGCGTCCTTGAGCCGCACCGCGACCCGGACACCCTCGCCCTGGTGCGGGCCACCATCGGCACGGGCGGAGAACAGGGTGCCGAGGCGTGCCGCGGAGAGCGCGAGCAAGGGCTCGAAGCCGTCCTCGGACGGGAACGGGCCCGGGGCGAGCCCGGTCCGGTCCACCAGCAGGCCTCCTGAAGTTCGCAGGAGGCCCGAAGAACCTGTTCGGTTTTCTTGGGCGAGGACCGAATGGAACTCGATCATCGCAGGTCGGGGGCGTGGCTTCGGCCCCGTTGCTTCAGGTGTTGAGCAGGCGGTTGAAGAACGAGCGGTAGCGCTGGAGCGCGACGCGCAGTTCTTCGGTCGGCACCTCGTCGCCGCGGTGCCACTGGCCTTCGAGGTCCTGCTTGTGCGCGGAGAAGGTGGTGGCGAGTGCCTGCATCGCCTCGGCGACCAGGTTATCGGCCGCGGACACGGCATGGCGCGGGTCGTCGACGAATTCGCCCTGGATCTTCTGCCACCGGGAGCGGAACTCCTCCTGCTGCCCGCCCAGCAGGGGTTCGTTCTCGGCGGCTTCCGGGTCCTCGGTGCGCTCGGATGGCTCGGATGCCTGGGTGTAGCCCCTTTCCTGCTCCTCTTCCTGTCCGCGTTCCTGCCCGTAGTTCTGCTCGCGGTCGCGGCCTTCGAGCGTGAACTCCTGCTCACCGCTCCGCTGTTCGGTGGTGGCTTCCCCGGGGAACGCCGGTGGCGAATCCGCCCCGGAGGTATCGCTCTGTTCGTCGGTGTCCTGTCGGGCGCCGGCCAGATCCTCCGTGGACAGGCCGCCCTCGCGCGGTTCGGATGTTGCTCGGCTGTGCATCTCTTCACTTCCCTCTCGGCAGTTCCGGTCGGCGGCCGTCGCCGGGTGCGTCCCGTCAGCTCAACTCGCCGGTCCGGGGCTCACGCACGGCTGCCCTGCGGACGGTCACCGTTGTGGAGCAGTTCCTCGAACAGGGTGCGGTAGTGCACCATGGCGCCTCGCAGTTCTTCCGTGGTCGCCTGGTGGCGGCTGCTGCGGTCGTTGACCTCGTGAGCGGACCGGAAGTGCGTCAGCACGCTCCCGTGTTCGACAGAAAGGTCCTTGAGCTGCTGCTCGTACCCCTCGGTCGGGTATCCGCGCTCGCTCATGAGCGTGGTGACGAGCCGGTCCGCCTCGTGCACCGTGTCGTCGGGCCGGTCGACGAACTGTTCCTGCACCCGTGCCCAGTCCTTGGCGTACCGGTCACGGGCACCCGGTGACAGCGGTTTGATGTTCAGCGAGTCGTGGCGCGACTCGCGTTTGCGCAGCTCCCGGTCGGCGGCGAAACGGCCGTCCTTCGCCTCCGCGGTCCGGTCGTACTCCGGGCCGAACCGCTCCTGCAGATGGCGGCGGCGGATGACGAACGTCGCCACCAGCGCGCACACGACCAGAAGGACGACGACGATGGCGATGACTGCGATGAGGGTCCCTGTTGACATTTGGGTCCTCCGCTTGTAGCTCCAGACCTCCCTGAACGGCGCGTGCCCTGCTGCCCGGAGCCAAAACACGGACGAACCGAAGAAGTCGAACGATGTGCCACGCGGACGTGCCCGAGACGCAGCGTCGGCTTCTGGTTCGCACACACCTCGCGGGTGGGCGGGCTCCTCCGGGGGGCGATCGACGGCGTGCCCGGAGATGCTGACGGGGCTGCCCGTGGAGTGACCCGGGCGGACCCGAGGGGGCAAGGGCGGCGGAGGACGGGCGGGTTCCGGGGTTGGTGGGGCGGCGGGCGTCACCGGTGTGGATCTTCGCGTTGCGGACGACGACGTCGGCGGCGTCCTCGACGGCGTCCTCGGCGGCGCGGGGGACCAGCCCACCGACGGGTATTGCAGGCACCTCGACGGCCTCCTGTCACGGGATCGACCTGCCGCCCGGGTGCGGGCGGCAGGCGGAGGCTTCCGCGCGGGCCGGGGTCGCAGCCGCGCCCCGTTCGGGCGCCTGACGAGACGTCAGGCGCAGGGGTGGTGCCGGACTTGGCCCACAGCACACCGGCCCCGGTCCGCGAGCGCACCAGCCGCCCGCAGCGGCGATCGTTCGGGGGTGGTCAGGGGGTGGTCGACGGTGAGGGCCGAAGAGGTCCGTGGTGCCGAAAGGGGAAGGTGCCCGGCTGTCGGACACCTTTCCCCGCTGGTCGCCGAGGTGCTCGCCGAGGTAGCTCTCGCCGGCGACGGCGTTGTCGAGTTCCCGCCGCCCGGCCCGGCCCGGCCCCGCCGCCCGGCCCGGCCCCGCCGCGCGGGCTACAGCGCGGCCCGCTGGGGCCGGGTGGGAACGACGATGACGGTGGGGGTGCCGGCGGTCAGGGCCGCGGTGAACTCCCGCTCCAGGTCCTCGGTGGTCTCCACGTCGACGGCGCGGCAGCCGAAGCCGCGGGCCACCGAGGCGATGTCCAGCCCGGGCAGGTCGAGCCCGGGCACCCCGGGGGTGTCCTCCAGCAGGGCGAACGACTTGAGGATCGAGTACTCGTGGTTGCGCATCACCACGTAGACGATCGGGAGGCGGTGCCGGGCCGCCGTGTAGAGGGCCTGCACGGAGTACTGGAAGGAGCCGTCGCCGATCAGGCCGACCACCGGGCGCAGCACTCCCCGGTCCCGGTCGCCCAGCGCGACGCCGACCGCGGCCGGGACGGCCCAGCCGATGCCCCCGCTGGCCGTGGCGAAGAACGAGCCCGCTCGGGTGGTGGGCAGCCATTCGAGCTGCTGCGCCATGGTCGAGGTCGACTCGTTGACGAAGACCGCGTCCGGCGGGCGGACCCTGCTCAGGGCGGCGTACACCTCGGGCGGGGTGAGCGGCCGGTCCGGAGCGGACGGCAGCACGCGGGGCCGCGGCATCGGCTCCGGAGCGGTCCGCGTCGAACCCTCCTCGACCAGGTCCAGCAGCAGCTCGATCGCCCGCCGGGGATCGCCGAGCAGACTGTCGCCGACCCTCGCGGCCGCGGCCGCCTCCGGGTCGCCGGTGATCTGGAGCAGCCCGGTGCCCGGGGGGAGGTAGTCGCCGGGCACGTACGGGTAGTAGCGGAACACCTCCGCGCCGATCACCACCACCAGGTCGTGCCCGGCCAGCCGGTCGCTGATGGTCTTCACCGACATGCCCAGCGGGCCGGCGAACAGCGGGTGGTCCTCGGGGAAGGAGACGCGGTCCCCCAGCGGGGCGCCGTAGACGGCGGCGCGCAGTCTCTCCGCCAGGGCGACGGCCGCGTCCCAGCCGCCACCGCGGTCGACCTCGGGCCCGAAGACGAGTGCGGGCCGGCGGCTGGCGGTGATGCGCTCGGCGAAGGCGCGCAGCCGCCCGGGGTCGGGGGCCACCCGCTCGCTCACCGTCCGCACCCGGGTGAAGCCGGACAGCGGCCGCTTCCAGTCGTCCATCGGGATCGACAGGTAGACCGGGCCGGCGGGCGGCTGGAGCGCCTGCGCGTAGGCACGCATGAAGGCCTCGGGGACGTCCTCGGCGCAGGCCGGCTCGTAGGACCACTTCACCCAGGGTTTCGGCAGCTGGGTGGCCTCGCGGTTGCCGAGGTACGGCTCGCCGATCACCAGCTCCCGGTGCTGCTGGCCGGCGGTGACGATCAGGGGCGTGTTCCCGTGGTGGGCCGCCACCAGGTTGCCCAGCGCGTTGCCGGTGCCGGCCGAGGAGTGCAGGTTGACCAGCGCGGGGCGGCCGGTGACCTGGGCGAAGGCGTCGGCCATCGCGAGGGCGGACGCCTCCTGGAGCGCCAGGACATAGCTGAAGTCCGCGGGGAAGTCCTGGAGGAACGGCTCCTCGGTGGAGCCCGGATTCCCGAAGACCGTGGTGAGTCCGAGCGTGCGCAGCAGGTCGTACGTCACGGTGCGGACGGTGGGGTGCTCAGCCATGGGTGCCAACGCTTTCACCCGGGGCACCAGGGCCTCGGGGTTCGCAGGGACGGGTCTCGGTCCAGCCGACCAGCAGCCTCCTGGGGCGGGACGGCGACGGGGGACGGCACATCGGTTCCGATCGTCACGCCGGCCGGCTCTTGCAGGAGAGCATCGGCACCGAGGGCCCCGCAACCGGACGAACGGGTGCCGGGCCCTGGGGCAGGGCGGGTCGGCCGCCGCCTCGGCCGGTGCGCGGGCTAGGTTCGGGTCCGTGACCGGCAACGACGCGGTCCTGGCGCTGATGGTCGCCACGGCGCTGGGCTTCGACTTCACCAACGGCTTCCACGACACCGGCAACGCGATGGCGACCTCGATCGTCACCGGCGCCCTGCCGCCGCGCGTCGCGGTCGCGGTGTCGGCGGTGCTGAACCTGGTGGGCGCGTTCCTGTCGACCGCCGTGGCGGCGACCATCGCCAACGGCCTGGTCGCCACGGGAGAGGTGACCTTGACGGTCGTCTGCGCCGGTCTGGTCGGCAGCATCCTGTGGAACCTGGCCACCTGGTTCCTCGGGATCCCCTCCAGTTCCTCGCACGCGCTGATCGGCGGGGTGGTCGGGGCGACGGTGGCGGCCGCCGGGGCCTCGGCCGTCAAGTGGCAGGGGCTGGTCTCCAAGGTGATCGTGCCCGCGGCGCTGTCGCCGTTCATCGCCGGTGGGGTGGCCGTGGTGGGCACCCTCCTGGTCTACCGCCTCACCCGCGACGTGCCCGAAGGCCCGCGCGGGCGCGGCTTCCGGCTCGGCCAGATCGGCTCGGCCTCCATGGTCTCGCTCGCCCACGGCACCAACGACGCGCAGAAGACCATGGGCGCCATCACCCTCGCCCTGATCGCCAACGGCACCCTGCCCGCCGGGGCGAAGGCACCGGCCTGGGTGATCCTCTCCTGCGCGCTGGCGATCGCCCTGGGCACCTACATCGGCGGCTGGCGGGTGATCCGGGCCCTGGGCAAGGGGCTGGTGGAGATCGAACCGGCGCAGGGGATGGCCGCCGAGTCGGCCTCGGCCGCCGTGATCCTCTGCTCCACCGACTTCGGCTACTCGCTCTCCACCACGCACGTGGCCACCGGGTCGATCCTGGGCTCGGGGATCGGTAGGAGCGGCGCCGTGGTGCGCTGGCAGCTCGCCCGCCGGATGGTGACGGCCTGGCTGCTCACCCTGCCGGCTTCCGCCCTGGCCGGCGCGCTGGCCTACTGGGCCGCGAACGGGATCGGCGGGACGGCCGGTGTGGTGGTGATCGTCGGCGCGCTGGTGGCGGCGTCGGTCGCCTTCTTCGCCGCCTCCCGCCATCCGGCCGTGACGCCGGAGAACGTCAACGCCGCGTGGACCGGTTCGGCGGCCCCGGAGCCCGCCAAGGCCAAGGACGAGGTGAGCCCGTGAACTCCTGGATCAACCTGGACGCGGTGTGGAGGATCGTCGTGGTGGGCCTGCTCACCGGCGCCGGACTGCCCGCGCTGTTCGCCCTCGGCCTGCGCCTGCTCAACCCGTCCGGCGCGGCCGGTGAGCCGGCCGCGCTCCGGCCCGCCGCCGGGCCGGTCGGCTCCACCCTGGCGGGACTGATCTTCGCGGTGGTGCTCGCGGCGATCGGCTGGGGCATCTCCGTCATCGTCAGCCACCACTGACCGCCCGGCGCCCGGCACCCGAGAACCCGGCACCCGAGCACCCGAGCACCCGAGCACCCGAGCACCCGAGAACCCGAGCCTTCATGACCGATCGCCCACGGCGTCGGCTCCGCCCCGGCTGTGCAAGGCCTCGGGTGCCGTATCCGGTCCTGAGCGGGTGTCAGTGGTCGCGGCGAGGTGGGTGCCGAAGAAGTCGGTCAGCCTCGCGACGGCGGGGGTGACGTACTCGTCCTTGTCATAGAGGTCGACGTGCGCGGCGCCGTCGATCCAGTGCAGTTCCTTCGGCCCGGTCGAGCGCTGGAAGGCCCGCACGCTCATCCAGGCGGTCACCGCCTCGCGCCCGGCGACCATGAGCAGCGGGCGCGGGGCGAGCAGGGGCAGGGAGGCGAAGGCGTCGAAGGCCGCGATGCGGTCGATGCTGGACCAGGTCAGGGCCTTGGCCGCCCGGGGGTGTTCGGCGCGGGGCGTGCAGTAGTACTCCCAGCCGTCGTGGACGTGCGGGCCGCCGCGGCGGGCCTCCTCCTCGGTCGCGGGGGAGATCGGGAAGGTCCGGACGCCCTCGCCCCGGCCCTCGGCGGTGCGGGCCGCGGCGGCGCCTTCGAGCATGGCCCGGAAGACGGCCGGGTCCTGGGTGCCGTCGGCGCCGTCGCGGAACTGACGGGCCATGTCGGTGGCGCTGACGGTGGCGACGGCCCTGATCCGGTGGTCGGTCGAGCCGGCGGCCAGGGCGTAGCCGCCGGAGGCGCAGATGCCCAGCGCCCCGGTCCGGCCCGGGTCGGCCTCGGCGCGGGTGGTGAGGAACGAGACGGCGGCCTTGAGGTCCTCGATCCGGTGCGCCGGGTCCTCCAGGCCGCGCGGCTCGCCCTCGCTCGCGCCTTGGAACGCGGAGTCGAAGGCGAGGGTGACGAAGCCGCGCTCGGCCAGGCGCCGGGCGTACAGGCCGGCGGCCTGCTCCTTCACCCCGCCGCCGGGGTGGCCGACGACGATCGCCGGGCGGGGGCCGCCCGTGCCGCCGTCGTCGGGGGTGTACAGGTGGCCGGCGAGGTTCAGGCCGGCGCTGGGGCAGGTCACATCGGTGATCACGGTGCTGCTCCGGTCGTCGTGCGACGGGCGGGTCGGCGCGGGGCCGACTCCGGCGGCTCTCTTCGGTGGCCGTTCCTCCACCGTGGCGCCGGAGCGTGCGGGGGTGCCAGGGAGGAAGCTGCCTATGCACGCCGGTACCAGGCACGAGGCCGCTCCCGTGCCGGACACTGGAACCATGACCGTCCGCGACCGGCCCTCCCGCGACAACGAGCTGGGGGACTTCCCGCGTGCCCGCCGCGCCGCCCTCGACCCCCACGGGGCCGGATTCCCCGACGACGGACGGCTGCGGCGGGTGCCGGGCCTGCGCCGCGAGGAACTGGCGCAGCTCGCCCACGTGAGCGTCGACTACGTCGTCCGCCTGGAGCAGGGACGCACCCGAACGGTCTCCCGGCCGGTCCTCGACGCGCTCGCCGACGCGCTGCGCCTGGCGCCGGACGAACGCGCCTACCTGTTCGCGCTGGCCGACGCGGCCCCGGCACCCGCTGCCCCACCGTCCGGCCGCCCACCCGTGGACCCGCAACTGCGGCAGCTCCTGGCGACCATGCACGACGTCCCCGCCATGGTCCTCAACCGGCGCCTGGACGTCCTGGCCTGGAACCACGCGGCCACTGCCCTGCTCACCGACTTCGGCGCACTCGCCCCCGGGGAGCGCAACCTGATCCGCCTCACCTTCCTCGACGACGCCTACCGCGCGCTGTACGCGGACTGGCCCCGCGCCGCGCGCGACTGCGTCGCCACGCTGCGCATGGAAGCCGGGCGCCATCCGGAGGACCGTGAACTTGCCTCCCTGATCGCGGAGTTGACTGCCCGAGACGCGAACTTCCGGGCCTGGTGGGCCGACCACCGGGTGCGCGGCCCCCGGCAGCTCACCAAGACCTACGTCCACCCGCTGGCTGGCCCCCTGACCCTCGACGTCCAGCAGTTCACCGTCGACACCCGGCCCGACCAGCAACTCATCGCCTACACCGCCCCTCCCGGCTCCCCGGCCCACGAGGGGCTGCGATTCCTCCTCCAGTGGGCACCTGCTCCGCGCGGATGACGCTCGCGCGCGGAGCCCGCGGGGAACCGTCGTTGGGCGCGGGTGCAGTCGTGCAGTCCTACAGCTGCACCCGCGCCCGCCCGCGGCGGCGGGCGGATCGGGCCTGGGGCGGATTCTCGGAGAGGGCGGGAGGCCGAGCAGCGTCCTCGTTCAGCGCGAGTTTCAGTGCGAGCCGGCACAACCAGGTGCGGTACCAGCCGACTTGTCGGTATTCGACCTGCTCTGACGGGAGTCGCACGGCCGTTCACCCATCCCCCTGCGAGGCCGGGCCGAGGGAGGCGTAGTGTGCGCGGTGTGAAAGAACTGATCTTCCGGGGGAAAGACAGATTCCGCCCGGACTGGTCCGATCTCGGGCCGGTGCTCATCGTCGTCACGGTCGAACTCGTCGCCGGCCACCTGAAGTTCCACCTCGGCCTCGGCCCCATGGTCCTCCTCGTCGGCGGGACCGTGGTGCTGGCCGCCGCGAGCCGCCTCCTCTCCATGCGGTACTGGAGCAGGGTCGGCACCGACGGAGTCACCATCTGCTGGGGGTTCGGCCGTGGCCGCACCTACTCCTGGCAACAGATCTCCTGGATCGACGTGTCGGAGATCCAAGGCCGCGGCGCGCCCACACGCGTGGCCCGGATCCACACCACCGACGGTCGGCGCCACTGGATGTCCACCGTGATGGCCAGCGACCTCCACCCGTCGGAGGACTTCGACGCCGACTTCCGGCGGGTCGTCGACTGGTGGAAGCACAGCACCAGTCCGAGCCTGCGCGTCCTGCCGGAGAAGAAGTTCCGGGACCGGCTGACGCCCGTGAGAACCGCGGTGCTGTGTACCGTCGTCCTCGCCGTCGTCCTCTTCGCCTTCACCGTGGTGCTGGCCCAGTAGCCACCTGAACGCGTCGGCTCGGCTCTCCTGACGGGCGGTGGGCCGTGGCGCCGGGTTGTGGAGATCAGTCGGCCCTTGTCAGCGAGCCGGTGGGGTGAGGACTGCGCGGTCGAACGGGCCACCGTGTGAGGTGGCGTACGTGACGGCGTCGTTGACGGCACTGATGCCGAAGGACCGGACCCGTTCGGGGGCGAGGTCGAGGGTGCCCGAGGCGAGGAGCCGGATGATGCCGACGTTCGCGGTACGCGGGTACTCCAGCCGTGCGGACACGGTGCGGTACTGCTCGGTGAGGTAGGGGCCCATACCACTCGCCCGGACCTCGTCGGCGGTGGTCCGCTCGGTGGTGTAGCCGCGCAGGACGCCACGCAGCCGGGCGTCGACCCGTCCGGCGGCGACAGCTCCCTCAACGACGAGACCGGCGTCGTCGGCCTCGGCCTCGACTACCAGGACCACCTGTACGTCGTCGCCGACGAGTCCGACACCCTCGGCGCCAACGACTGGGGCCTCACCGCCTGCCGGCTCGCGCTGCAGCTGCGCGCGGACGCGATCGTGGTCGAGGCGAACTACGGCGGCAACATGGCCCGGCAGATCCTCAGCCAGGCGTGGGACCAACTCGCCCGCGAAGGGGAGACACACGGCCAGCTGATGCCGCTGATCGTCGAGGTCAACGCCAAGGTCGGCAAGCGGCTGCGCGCGGAGCCGGTGACGCAGCTGTACGAGCCGGGCCGGGTCCACCACGTCGGGCACTACCCGGAGCTGGAAGGACAGATGGTGACCTGGGTCGCCGGGATGGACAGCCCCGACAGGATGGACGCTGCGGTGCACGGCCTGACCGAGCTGGCCGCCGGATCCTGCCGAGCGCCGCGGTCATCGACTCCCAGTCCGTGAAGGCCTCACCGAACGCCCCGGCCGACAGCCAGGGCTACGACGGCGGGAAACGGGTCAAGGGCCGCAAGCGCCACATCGCCACCGACACCCTTGGCCTGATCCTGGTCCTGATCGTCACCGCCGCGGGCGTACAGGACTCCGCGGGCGGTAAGCAGGTCCTGGACGCCCTCGCCGCCCAGTGGCCCACCGTGACCAAAGTGTGGGTGGACGCCGGCTACAACAACGCCGTCGTCAGGCACGGTGCCGACCTGTCCATCGACGTCGAGGTGGTCGCCCGCGACAAGGAGCAGAAGGGCTTCGTCGTCCAGCCGATCCGCTGGCGGGTCGAGCAGACATTCGGGATCATGTCCCGGTACCGGCGGCTCCACCGCGACTACGAGGAACTGCCGGACCGGTCACGCTCGATGATCCACTGGGCCATGGTCAACTCCATGACCAACCGCCTGACCGCCAGCCCCGACAAAATCGGGCAATACCTCCGCCCGAAACCTCTCGCGGCAGCCTAAATCGGTATCGAACACCCTCTGAGAGGTCCGTGCCGGGGCGGTAGGGCCCTGGTGGAATGCGTCAGATCGGGAGGCTACTGCCCGCTTGTCCAGGAGTTGCGTTCCTTTTCACGCTGGTTGTCCTTGGCCTCGCTGGCGTAGCCGGCGTTCCGCGTAGCCTCGACGACCAGATCTGAGCCCCTGGGGTAGACGGTTACCTCGCTGCCGTATGTCGGCCGGTACAGCGTGACCCCGTAGTCGTCATCGCCACCATCACCCCGCCAAACCTTCTTGATGACTCCGTCTTGATACTGACCGCCAGTGGACTGTTCCAGCTTGGTGTTGATGATCCGCACCTCTCCGGTGGGATAGGGCTCCTTGAGCTTGTTGACCCTGAGGGTGGAAGCCTCGCGTGCGGCCCACTCGCGCTCCGCCACGGCCATGGCGTCCTCCCGGTCGAGGAAGCCGGAGTTGTCCGAGTCGAGGTCATCGAAGAGCTTGGCGGCTTCCTGCTCGTTCCACAGTCCGTCGCGGAACCTGCCCTGGTCACTCCGGGCGTAGGCGAGCCACTCCTCCTTGCTGACCCTGCCGTCCGCGAACGGGAGGCCGTCCTCGGGCGAGTCGGCCATGAGAAGCCACCGCTCGAACTGCTTCAGCGTGACAGTACTTACATCCATGGTTATCTCATCTCTCTGCGGCTTCTTGTCGCCCGGAGCACTGCCCACCGTGATCGTCCGGAACACCTCAATCACTCGAACGAGTGAACTAGAACTACCCCTCCTGCTGGTCGAGTAGATCCGAGGTATCCCATGCCCCGCAGACCCCGCCCCCCGTGCAGCGTTCCCGGGTGCCCCGAGCTGACCGACCGTGGTGGTCGTTGTCCGCAGCACCAGCGCGAGGCGGAACAGCAGAGAGGTAGTGCGGCAGAGCGCGGCTACGACTCCCGGCGCTGGGCCTGGATCCGACGGGCCTACCTGTACGCGCATCCCTGGTGCGTGCTTTGCGCTCGCGCCGCTGTGGTGGTCGACCACTTCCCCGAGTCGCGTCGCTCGCTGGTTGCCCGCGGCGTCGCAGACCCGGACGCGTGGCACAGGCTTCGGCCGTTGTGCACGCAGTGTCACGGCCGGGAGACGGCCGCCCACCAACCGGGCGGATGGGCTGCCGAGCGGGTCAAGCCGGTGACAGGGCTCTGACCTGCGGGTTTACCCAGGGGGGTGACCCCCTCCCGTTCCCACCCTGACCGGCAGGGAGGTGTCTTTCTCTGATGGCTAATTTGATCGTTTTTGGCGGGGCGAGAATATGCCCGAGTGGGCTGCTTTTAGTGACCGAATATCGCGGCGCCGGAGTCCGAGGGTGACTCGGACATCTGGGAATGACCTTCCCAGAATCAAGTAACAGCAATTCCTGCAAAACTAGGAGATTTTAATTATGGCCCTTACCCTCGCCGAATCCGCTAAGCTCTCCACGGAAGACCTTCAGCGTGGCGTGATCGAAACGTTCGTCCAGGAGTCGCCCATTCTGGACCGCCTCCCTCTCATCTCGACCGAGGGTACGGCGTACCGGTACAACGAGGAATTCGAGCTTCCCGGAGTTTCCTTCCGTGCCGTGAACGAGGCGTACCCCGAGAGTGTGGGTGCGGTGAGTTCACGCATCGAAACCCTTGCCATTCTCGGCGGCGACTCCGATGTGGACAAGTTTCTCGTGCAGACGCGCGGCAATATCAACGATCAGCGGGCAATTCAGGAGACGCTGAAGATCAAGGCCGCTTCGCTGCATTTTTCGGATCAGTTCTTCAATGGTGACACCGCTGTGAATCCGAAGGGGCTTGACGGTCTTCGGAAGCGGCTGATCGGCCGACAGGTGCTCGATGCAAAGGGAGCCGGCCCGGTTGCCAACGGATACGACTTCTTCGATGCACTTGACGCGCTGACCGGGAAGGTTCGCGGTATCAGCGGGCAGAACGGCGCGCTGTACATGAATGCGGCGATCCTGGCGAAGATCCGTTCCGGGTTCCGCCGGCTCGGTGGCGCGGAGCTACTGAAGTTGAATTCGTGATGTCGGTCTGAGATCTGGTCAGCCATCCATGATCAGGCCGGTGGTGGCGAGGCATCCGTCGATGAGGTGAGGGC